>DATHUE010000219.1:0-24558 GCA_035462545.1 Solirubrobacterales bacterium | reverse complement strand
TGGTCGCTTACCGTCGTCAGAGCAACGGTTAGCGACCACTCGGCCGGCTGGCGCTAGGGGTTGCCGATCGCGCCGATGCGGATGCCGAGCCAGGGGTAGGTGGCGGTGAAGAAGGTGTCTTCCTGTGGTTGCAGGCCAACCGCCGAGAGCCAGAGCTGGTACACGGGCGCGTTGGCGATGCCGCCGTGCAGCCGTCGCCAGACCCGCTTGCCCTTGGTCCCGAACGGGGGCGCGGTGATCGTGTCGGTCCACTCGACCGCGTTGCCGCCCTGGTCGAGCGTCCCCCACGGCCCAAGGGTCTTCGCCTGGCCAACCGTGCCGAGACTGCCCTGGAAGCCTTTTTCGTAGGCCTTGGCCGAGAAGCCGAACGGGTTGACGGTGGCGCAGGCGCTCGCGGTCTGGTTCGAAGGGCACCAGCTCGGGGCCGGCGTTTCGGAGGCGTGGTAGATCGACAGCGGTTGCGTTTGCGGGTTGGCGACGTCGCCGGTCGCGGGGTCGAGCGTTGCCTGGGCTGGCGCCGTCGCCGTGCCGTCGCCGAAGACGCCGGCATTGGTCGGGTACTTCCAGTAGGAGTAGGTGCCGCCGCCCATCGGTTCGTAATAGGCAGCCTTGATCCACTCGTCCTGGCTGGGAATGACGAAGCCCGACTTTGCCGTGCGGGTCGCCTTGCGCTTGCGCATGTCGTACATGCCGCGCTCGGTCTGGCGCGATAGCCGCACCCGGTAGGTGACGGAGCGGAAGCGGCCTGCGCTGCTCGCCTTGCGGGAGAGGACCTTGCCGTTGGAGAGCGAGTTGGCGAAGCGGGCCGAGCGCAGGAAGTTGGCGAAGCCGTAGGGCTTGTCGACCCATTCCGGCGCCGCTGCGCTGTAGTGGCGCCCGGCCGGGGCGCCGGCCTCGAAGTCAACCTGGCCGAAGCGGGGCCAGGCGGCGCCGCTCTCGGTTTCGCTGTAGAGGTCGTGGGCGTTGCGACCGCCCGGGTCGACGGTGTTGAGGAAGGCGACCCACTGGCCGACAGTGACCTCGAGCTTGCCGATCCCGTAGCCGTAGCCGACGCCGCCGACCGGCTGGCAGACCGGCGCCCGCGGCCCTTTCGGCGGCGGGGCTTCGCTGCAGGAGCGGTAAATCGCGTCGGTGAACGGCACGATGCCGACCGAGGGATTCCCTGGGGCGCCGACCTGGGCCACCTTGAAGGTGAGGACAGAGGGCGCCGGAGCCGCCACGGCACTCGCCGGCACGAGGGCCGCGAGCGTGAGGACGGTCAGCACCGGCGCCAAGCGCCCGCGGAAGGCGCGACGCGCCAGGTGAGTTCTCATTACTCCTCCCTTTCGTCCCGGGGATCGAATCCCTTTAGCAATGGCGACCCGTCCGGGCAATACAGTGCCCGGCATGGCCACGGAGAGAAGCGCATAGTGCCCCAGCCCCGGCGTTCGAAGAAAAACGAGGAGCGTGAGGACTTCGGCTGGGTGATCTCGTTCGGCTGCAAAACGGCCGGTCAGCTGCGCCGCCTCAAGGTGACCACCGATCCCTCCAGCGACACGAGCCCGATCGAGGTCCCCTGCCCCTGCGGCGAAGTCCACCGGGTGGTCGTCTCTCCCTACCGCCGCCGCCGCTCCGCCGACGAGCCGTTCGACCTCGAGGTCGAGTCGCTCGACGAGCTGCGCTGATCCGTCCTCAGCGGCTCTCGATCGCGTCCGGGGCGACCGTTCCCCGTTCCTCGTCGGGCCGCCTGAAAGCGATATCGGCCAGCGAGAGCATGCCGACGACCCGACCGTCCTCGACGACGGGCAGATGCTGGACCTGCTCGTCCCGCATCCGCGCCAGCACCGCGTCCACCTCCTCCTCCGGGCCGCAGGTGACCGGGTCCGGCGTCGCGACGTCGCGGACGAAGACCGCCCGGGCCTCCCGCTCCTCGGCGAGCACCCGCACGACGATGTCCCGCTCGGTCAGGATCCCGACGCATTCCCCGCCGGTGCTCTCGCCGACCGGAACTCCGCCCAAGCCGCTGATCCGCATCCGCTGGGCGGCCTCGACCAGAGTCGTGTCCGGAGGGACGAGGCTCACCTCGGTGCTCATGTAGTCGCGGACCGTCGCCATCGTCTTTCGGCTACCCGAACGCGGGCCTCCCAACCGCAAGCTGCGCCAACGCGCAATCCCTTTTGTAAAGCCGCGGCGGGGCTTTATCGTGTTGTGGTTGGCTACGCGTCGAATCGACCCTGTGCTGCTGGCGTTCGCGCTGGCCGGAACGGTCGCCGGCCTTGACCTGACCTGGGCCCTGCTCGAGGGCTCGACCGGCAGCATCGCCTTCGGGCTCGTCGACGAGCCCGCCCATCTGGCGACCTGCGCGCTGGCGCTGCTGGCCCTGGCGGCGCTAACCGGTTCCTGGCCGTCCGGCCGCTTCGTCGTCGCGGCGCTGGTCGCGAGCGTCGCGATCGACCTCGACCACTTGCCCGGCTACCTGGGCGAGCGGCTGCTGACCGGGTCGATGCCACGGCCGCTCACCCACGGCGTCCTGCTCGTCGCGGCCCTGCTCCTGGTCGGCCGGGCGACCTCGAACCGGTCGCTGCGGCAGGTCTCGCTCGGGATTGCCTTCGGTGCCTCCACCCATCTGCTGCGGGACCTCGCCACCGGGCCCGGGATCAGCGCCCTCTGGCCGCTGACCGAGGATGCCGTCCAGGTCCCGTACGCGGTCTACGCCGCCATCCTCGCCCTCACCGCGGTCGCCTGCCTGCCGCGACGCTCCCCAGCCTGGCGCTCGGGCCTGGCGCTGACGGTACTGCTGGCCTTCATCGCCAGCGCCGTCCAGTCCGCGCCGGCTGCAACCGGCCGGGTCGCCCTCGGCGTCTATGTAAGGGGCGTCGAGCAGGACCCCGGCATCCTCGACCGCTACGCGCAACAGGTCGGACGCCGACCGGCGATCGTCGGTGCCTACAAGCGCTGGGACGTGCCGCCGTTCCACCCGCCGGAGCTGCGCGAGATCGCCGCCCGCGGCGCGATCCCGATGATCAGCTGGGAGCCCTGGGACGCGAACGACCGCGGCTACCGCCTCAGCGCCATCGCCAGCGGCCGTCACGACGACTTCCTGCGCCGCTCTGCCCAGGAAGCGAAGGCCTGGGGCGGGCCCATCCTGTTGCGCTTCGGCCAGGAGATGAACGGCAGCTGGGCGACCTGGCAGCGTGGCGTCGATGGCACCACCGGCCCTCGTTTCGTCGCCGCCTGGCGCCACATGGTCGAGGTCTTCCGCCAGGCCGGGGCCAACAACGTGCAATGGGTCTGGTGCCCGTACGTCGACAACGGCAAGCTCCCCTTCATGCGCTTCTACCCCGGCGAGCGCTGGCTCGACTGGGTCGCCCTCGACGGCTTCAACTGGGGCGCGCCGAAAGGCTGGCAGTCCTTCTCCCGCGTCTTCGACCGCTCCTACCGCAAGCTCGCCCGCCTCACCTCGAAGCCGATCATGATCGCCGAGGTCGGCTCGCACGAGGCCGGCGGCAGCAAGGCCCGCTGGCTGCGACGGGCGCTCGGCCGCCAGCTGCCCCGGCTGAAGCGGATCCGGGCCGTCGTCTGGTTCAGCGCCACCGACCGGGCCGACTTCCGCGTCGACAGCTCGCCGACGGCCCTGGCCGCCTTCCGCGAAGAGATCGCCGCTCCGCTCTACTCGGGCGGCCGCGACTGGCTGCTGCGCGTCGCCTCCGGAGCCAGGTGAGGGTGCGCGCCCGGATCGCGGCGCTCGCGGTCGGCCTGACGGCGCTCGCGCCCCTCGCCGGCCCAGCCGCCGCGCCAGCGGCACCGATCGCGATCGGTGCCTACGTCCCCGGCCACTGGAACGATCCGGCCCGGATCGACGCCTACGCGAAGCGGGTTGGGCGCATGCCGGCGATCGTCCTCTCCTACAAGCGCTGGGACGTGAAGCCCTTCTACCCGCCAGAGCTGCGCCAGCTCGACCGCCGCCGCATCCTGCCGATGGTCAGCTGGGAGCCGTGGGACTCCAGCGGGGAGGCGGTCAAGCTGTGGGCGATCGCGCGCGGCCGCTACGACGGCTACGTGCGCCGCTCCGCCCGCGAAGCGCGGACCTGGGGGCGACCGCTGATGCTGCGCTTCGCCCACGAGATGAACGGCGACTGGGATGCCTGGGGACGGGGGGCCGTCGGTGGCGGCAGCCGCGCCTTCGTAGCCGCCTGGCGACACCTGGTGACGATCTTCCGCGAAGAGGGCGCCGCCAACGTGCTCTGGGTCTGGTGCCCGAACGCCAACACCGGCACGCTCCCCTTCATGCAGTTCTACCCCGGCGAGAAGTGGGTCGACTGGGTGGGGCTCGACGGCTTCAACTGGGGTGGCTCGATCGGGTGGCGCTCGTTCAGCGAGGTCTTCGCCGGCTCCTACGAAGAGCTCGCCGCCCGCACCTCGAAGCCGATTCTGATCGCCGAGACCGGCTCCGGCGAGGAGGACGGCGACAAGGCCGAGTGGGTGCGCAGCGCGCTGCTGCGCGAGCTGGCTCACTTCGATCTGGTCCGGGCGGTGGTCTGGTTCAACTCGGTCGACCGCTCTGACTTCCGCGTCGCCAGCTCGCCCACGGCCCTGGCTGCTTTTCGCGAAGGCATTGCCCAACCGCGCTACCGGGGCGGCCGGGCCGAGCTGCTGGCAACCGCGGCGAGGACGCCGAGCGAGGTGACCGAGATCCCGCTGCCCTCCGCGGGTTACGGCAAGCCGTCGCCGTTGGACGAACTGTGGCGAAAGCTGGGCGATCGACTCGGGTGGGCGCTGTGGCCGCTGATCGGGCTGGCGGCGGCGGGACTCGTCGCGCTCTGTGTGCTCGCGGTCCGGGCGATACGGCGCCGCAGGGAACTGGCCCATGCGTGACCTCCTGGTCCTCTGCTACCACGCGGTCAGCGCGGACTGGCCGAGCCAGCTGGCGGTGCCGCCGTCACGGCTCGATGCCCAGCTGCGCTTCCTGATCCGCCGCGGCTACCGGCCCGCAACCCTGACCGAGGCGCTGCGGCACCCGCCGGCGGGGAGGGTTCTGGCGGTCACCTTCGACGACGCCTACCGCTCGGTGATCGAGCGAGCGCTGCCGGTGCTCGAACGCCAGGGGGTCCCAGCGACCGTGTTCGCGCCGACCGCCTACGTCGACGAGGGCGGCGGCGAGCTGCCCGCCTGGTCGGCGCTGTCCCAGTGGGCCGGCACCGACCACGAGGCGGAGCTGCGTTGCATGTCCTGGGACGACCTCCGCACCCTCGCCGCCGCCGGCTGGGAGATCGGCTCGCACTCGAGCACCCACCCCGTCCTCACCGCGCTCGGCGACGCCGAGCTCGACGCCGAGCTGAGCGGCTCACGCGCCGCCTGCGAGGAGGCGATGCAGCAGGCCTGCACCAGCCTCGCCTATCCGTTCGGGGCGCACGACGACCGTGTCGCCGCCCGTGCGCAGGCAGCTGGATATGAATTCGCTGCCGGCCTCGACACCGGCCTGGCAATCGCGCCGGCGAGCTTGGCCCGTCCCGGTCAGCCGGCAGACCCGTTCGCCCTCTTCCGGCTGGGCATCTACCGCCGCGACGGCTGGCCGCGCTTCCTCGCCAAGGTCTCGCCGGCCGTACAGCGGCTGCGCGCTTCCCGGCCAGCCCACCGGCTCGCCAGGCTCGCCTGATTGCAAACCGGCGTGTAGGCGAACTCCCGCAAATTACGACATTCGTCCAGGGACGTTGCATCGGAATGAGCGTCCTTTCCGGTCGCGGTCGATGGAGGCGTCATGCAGGTCCATACCGAATGCCGAAACCTCGGCTGGCTCAGCCGATGGCTGATGGCCGTTGCCATCCTCGTCGCCGCGCTTGCCGCCGGCGCGGCGCCGGCTGCCGCCTCGATCCAGCTCGGTGCCTACGTCCGGGACGCCCCCGGCAGCGGCCAGGTCCTAGACGACTACGTGAACCTGGTCGGCCAGAAGCCAGCGATCGTGATGTGGTACCGCAGCCTCGACCGGCCGCTGATGTATTCGAGCGAGATCGCCAACCTCTCGGCGCGGGGACAGACCCCGATGGTCAGCCTCGAGCCGGTCGACGCCACGGGAGCCGACATCCCGCTGTCGCGGATCGCCGCCGGCGAGTACGACAACTACCTGCGCCAGGCCGCCGCCGTCGCCAGATCCTGGGACGGGCGGATCCTGATCCGCTTCGCCTACGAGATGAACCTCTCGCCCGGCGCCGGCATCCCTTGGGGCGGCGGTCAGGGGGCCTTCGCCGGCAACACCGCCGCCGACTATGTCGCCGCCTGGCGCCACGCGGTCGGAATCTTCCGCGCCGAGGGCGCGACCAACGCCGAGTGGGTCTGGGCGCCCAACATCGACGACGGCGGGCTTCCCTTCTCCCAGTACTTCCCCGGCGACGAGTGGGTCGACGCGGTCGGGCTCGACGGCTACAACTGGGGCTCGGCCTTCGCCGCCACCGGCCACAGCTGGCTGAGCGTCGCCGACACCTTCTCCTCCTCCTACGCGACCCTGACCCAGCTCAGCTCGAAGCCGGTGATGATCACCGAGATCGGCTCGGCCGAGGTCGGCGGCGATAAGGCCGAGTGGATCCTGCGCGGCTTCCTCGACGAGATCCCCCGCCTCTTCCCCCGGGTCAGCGCCGTCGTCTGGTTCAACGTCCGCAAGGAGGCCGACTGGCGGGTCGACTCCTCGCCGGCGGCGCTGGCGGCGTTCCGGACCGTGGCTGCCTCCTCGCTCTACGGCGGCCCGGTCCCCTACCAACCGCTCGCAGTCGAGCCGCCGCCCCCGCCGAGGATCGAGAACCTCAACGTCACCAGGCAGATCCGCTCCGCCTCGCCGCCCCAGGTGCAGGAGAAGCGCCGCGCCAAGCCCAAGCGCGTGCGGCGGCGCGGCACGATCAGGTACCGGCTGGCACGAGCGGCGCGGGTCCGCATCCGCATCCAGCGGCGTGGCAAGCCCGCCCGACCGCTGGTCCTCCACCGGCGCGGCCACGCCGGCCGCAACGTCGTCCGCTTCTCGGCGCGGACAAAGGGCCGCAAGCTGGCTCCGGGCCGTTACCGCGTCTCCATCACGGCGCTGGCGAGCGGGCGACGCTCGGCCGCGAGACGCGCCGGCTTCCGGGTCCTGCCGCGCTGACCATCGCCCAGACGTCGCGGCCCATCAGCGAGGACTCGATGCAGATCGCCGCCAGCCAGCCGGCAGCGACGCCGGTCAGGTCGCCGGCCAGCAGCGCGCCGGCAGCACCGCCGGCGACCTCCAGCGCCGCCCCGCCCCAGACCAGCGGCAGCGCCGAGCCGACCCGGCGCCCGAGCCGGCGCACGGCGACGAAGTGGGTCCGGACCGTCTCCGGGAAGACCCCGATGGCGAGGATCTGGATCGCGACCGTCGCATCGTCCGCGTAGGCATCCCCGAAGACACCGAGGATCGCCCCGCCGGCGACCAGCAGGGCGAGGACGGCGGCGGCGCCGAACCCGACGGAGACCGCCAGGCTGAACCGGAACCGGCTCGGGAGCGCGATCGGATCCCCCGACCCGACCGCATAGAGAACGGTGCTCAACGACTGCGGGACGCCGAACAGGAGGCTGGCGATCATCCAGGCGACGAAGAAGCTCGCGTTCAGCTCCGGCGTCAGCAGCATCAGCACCACGATCGGCAGCAGCAGGTCCGGCGCCCGCAGAGCGAGGTTGAAGGCATGGTGGCTGGCGGCGTCGCCACGCAGATCCCGCAACAGGCCGAAGCTGAGACGGCGAGCGCCGTCGTGCCCTCGGTAGAACGGCGCCAGAACCGCGAGCGAGACCAGCGCGCCCAGCGCCCAGGCAGCGTAGATGCCCATCCCGGCGTAGGCCGCCGAGAGCGCCACGACCGCGGCGAGGAGGACCAGCTTGACACTGGCGAAGACGATGTTGCGAACGAGCTGCAGACCGCCCCGGAGCAATCCGATCAGCGCCTGGTCGAGGACCAGCGTCAGCGCCGTCAGCGCCACTCCGGCGGCGAAGATCAGCACCGAAAGCCAACTCTGGCCAAGTGGGTCGAAGCCGCTGGAGAGCAGCGGCGCGAGGACGGCAAAGGCGAGGCCGAGCAGCGCCCCGGCGCCCGCCGCGGCGAGCAGGGCGGCATTGATCAGCTCGTGCGCCTTGTCGCGGCGACGCGGCAGCTCTCCCATCAGCACCGTGCCGAGGCCGATCGTGGCGACGAAGCCGAGCAGGGTCATCGCCGAGACGGCGCCGGCGGCGATCCCGACCGAGGCCTGGCTGAACTGACGGGCCGCCAACCACCAAAAGGCGGCTCCGAGCAGCGCCGTGACCGCGGCGGCGGCGATCAGCGAACCGGCGTTGACGAGAACCGGGCGGTGGCGGCTCATCGCGAGCCCAGCCCGGTGGTGTCGTAGATGACGATCGGCCCGTTGTCGAAGATCTTGCCGATGCCGCGAACGCGCTCGAACTTGCGCAGCGCGACCCGGCTGACCGGCTCGGTCCTTTCGAAGGCACCAGGTTCGCCACGTTCGTAGTAGTGGCCGTCGACCGGCAGTGCATGGCTGAGACGGCGATCGACGACTACGTAGTCGATCGCGTTCCTGACGATCACGGTCCGCGCAGCGGCGTCGAAGCGGCGGTCGAAGAAGACCCTGGTGACGGAGATCCCGCGGATCGATCCCAGCACAGGGTCGAGGTGCCCGTAGGAGCCGAGCAGAAGCCCGTTGGGGGCGTCGACGAGGATGCGGCTGTCGCGCGGCAGGTATTCGGCGGCGTAGCGAGCGGCGGCAAATCCCTGGGGGCCGATCGAGCGGGAGCTGGCCCCGACCTCGAACGGACCTGGCTGCCGGGTCACCGGCGAGCTGCCGAGGATCACGCCGCCGACGAAGACGAGCCCGGCGAGCGCGGTCGCGAGCAGCGCCCAGGCGCCGGAGCGCAGTCTGCCGCCATTCCGGGTCAAGTGCACGAACAGAAGCGCCGCGACGAAGCCGACGCCGACGAAGACGAACTCCGAGGCGCGCTGGGAGATCTCCGAGCCGGCCTGAGTCAGGCGCGGAACGAGGGTGACCGGGTAGAGCAGGGCGACGATCGCCAGTGCCAGGGAGAGCGGCCGGTTGCGTTCGCCGCGCCAGACCCGCCAGGCGCCGAGCGGGATCACCGCCACCAGGATCCCGACCGACGCGAGCCCGAGCAGGCGGACGAGCAGCGGGTCGACGTCGCCGTTGCCGGCTTTGAACAGCGTCTTCGCCCCGGAGCCGCCGAAAACGAGGTCGAAGGCGGCGCTGGCGGCGCTGGCGAAGACCCCGCCGAGCTCGTCGCTAGTGGCGCCCCCGGAGACGAAGACGAACCAGGCGGCCGCCAGCACCCCCAAGAGCAGGAAGCCGAGCGCCGGGCCGACCCGCAGCCGGGCGCGAAACTTCGCCGCCAGCGAACGTCCGCTCCCCCGCAGGCCGGCCGGGCCGAGCAGCTGCGTCAGCGGCGATCGCCGCTCGACCAGGGCGACGAGCGCGCACCAGAGGGCGAAGAAGGCGACCATCGCGTAGGCGGTCAGGTGGTGGGTGACGACCAAGCCCGCCGCCAGCAGGGCGAGAGCGGCCACCGAGCCGGCGACCGGCGGCAGGCGGGGACGGCGGTCGAAGCCGGTGCCGCGCATGACGACGAGCAGCAGCGCCGGCCCCAGGGCCAGCGCCAGCGACTCGTACCCGAACTGGGAGTCGAAGTAGAGGATGCTCGGGTTGCAGGCGTAGACGGCGATCGCGATCCCGGCCACCCGGGCCGAGCCCGCCGCCCGCTCCAGGATCAGGAACAGGCCGACGATCATCGTCGCCCGCGCGACCCCGATCAACAGCAGTGCCGAGACGAACGTCGAGAGGCCGCTGAGCTGACTCAGCGCCGCGGTCACCGCCGTCATCCCTGGGTAGACACTGAAGTTGCCGATCAATGGGTTGGCGGTGAAGAGGTGACCGGTGCGTTCCAGGTCCCAGACCCCGCGCCAGGAGGCGAACTCGTCGTGCAGGGCGAAGCCCCCGGGGCTGTGCAGGACCTTGACGAGGTAGAGACCGAGGCCGAGCAGGAAGGCGATCGCCAGCCGCTCCTCGCGGCTGGCTGAGCGGCCGAACAGGCGCAGGGTCAGCGGCAGGTAGATCGACAACAGCCCCGCCCAGAACAGCGCTTCGCCGCCGGGTTCGCCAAGGCGGGCCGCGTTGTTGCCGGCGGCGATCAGGGTCAGCCCGCCGGCGACCACCAGCGCCAGCAGCGGCGCGACCCCGAGCCGGTAGCGACGGCGCGGCGGGCGGCTCGGAGGGCGAGGACCGCGGGGGTGAAAGCGACCCTCGCCGGGCCGGGGGCGGGAGGAAGATCGTGGGACGGTTCGGGACATCCGCCGGTTCATCCTTCGAACGGCAGGTGGAGGCGGCGAGGAGGGCCGTCGTCGCGACGCAGCACGGCGACGACCCGGGCCGAACCGGCGGGAGCCGAGAAGTTCCAGACGCGGCGATGCCCCGGCGGCAGAGTCGCCCGGCGGATCGCGACGGTCTTGCCCCCGCGCGAGAGACGCAGCCTGTAGCGACTGCGCTCGCCCTCGCGATTGCGCAGTCCGACGACGATTCCGTCCCGTCCAGGGCTCGCCGTCGCTTTCCCGGGAGCGATCCAGAAGTCGGTGAAGTGGATCCGGGCGCGACTCTCGGCAACCCCGTCCTGGGCCGAGGCGATAGCGAGCGCGGCGATCGTGCCGGCGAGCGCGAAGGACGCAGCGACGAACGGCAGTGCGCGCGGCAGCCGTGGTGGCGAGGGCCACTGCAGGTGGCCGAGCTGCGCCGCCCTGCCCCCGCAGATCGCGGTAACCGCGACCAGCAGCAGGGCCCAGCTGAGCGCGTCGAGGCCGATCGCCAGCTGCAGGACGAGGCCGCCGACGGCGGCGACGGAGATCGAGAGCGCGATCGCGTAGACGCCGCGCTCGGCCGGGCTGATCGTGCCCGGTGGGAAGGCCAGCGCCGCGATCGCCCAGCCGGGCAGGAAGAGGACGACGAGGACGAACAGCCAGGTCATTGCCGCACCCCGCTCCTCGCGACAGTCTCGAAGTAGAGACGTTCCAGCTCCGGCAGCACCGCGCTCGGGTCATAGGCACGCGCCCGCTCCTGGCCCCGCCGGCCGAACGCCAGGCGCAGCTCGGGGTTGCCGATCAGGCGCGCCATCGCCGCCCGCAGCCCCTCGACGTCGCCGGCGCCGACCAGCAGGCCGGTGCGACCGTCGTCGATCATGTCCTCGTGCCCCCCCGGACGGGTGCCGATCACCGCCCGGCCCCGGCCCATGGCCTCGAAGACGACGTTGCCCAGCGGCTCCGGCCACTTCGAGGGGAAGACCCCGAACAGGGCCCGGCCCCAGATCGCCATCAGGGTCGGGTGCGGCACGCTGGTGAGGACGGTGACCCCGGACGGGAACTCCGCCGGCGTGTCAGGCGCGGGCGGGCCCGCCAAGATCAACGGCGGCGGGTCCTCGAGCCGCGCGTAGGCGGCGCAGAGCTCGGCGACGCCCTTCACCTCCCGCAGGGCCCCGGCGAAGAGGATGAACGGCTCGCTCGGCAGTTCGGCCAGGATCCCCTCGTCGATCGCCTCACCGGGCTGGTCCTGGCTGAAGTTGGGGACGATCTCGATCGGCGTCCCGGGGGCGGCGAGGTCGCGCTCGACGACACCGGCGACGTAGCGGCTGATGCTGTGGAAGGCGGTGGCCTTGCGGCGCAGCAGGGGCCGCGAGCCGAGGACGCCGGCGACCGCCGCCGTGCCCTTCGCCGCCCCGTAATGGGAGGCGGCGCACTCGAGGCACTTGGCGGCGGCGGGGCCGTCGCAGATCTCGCCGTGGCGGAAGAGCGTGCGCAGCGCGCAGACGTTGCCGTAGTCCTGGGCCGAGACCAGCAGCGGCACTTGCGAGCCGAGCAAAGCCGCCGCGGTCGAGTGGGCCAGCCAGCCGTAGGCATGAACAAGGTCGGGCTCGAACTCCCCGATCAGGCGGCGCAGGCGCAGCGTCGCCTCGGGATCGGGGAAGGGCGGCGGGCTGTGGCGGTGCGGGTCGGCGGAGATCCCGGGCAGGCGGCTGGTGAGGTCGCGGAGGCGGCGCACCACCACCTCCCCGTCTTCCTCGCGCGCCGGCGCCCCGGGCTGCCAGCTGGTCGCCACCGCGACCGTGTGGCCGCGCTCGCTCATCCCCAGCGCCACCTGCCGCGACCAGAAGGTGGCGCCGCCGATCAGCGGTGGGTAGGAGTCGGTGACGAGCAGCACCCGCAGCCGCTGGCGCGCCGGTCCCGCCCGCTCCCTCGCCCGCCGGGCCTCGCGGCGGCCGCGCCGGTAGGCGAGCGGCCCCCGCAGCATGCCCCGCAGCTCGAGCCGGCTCAGGGCCGGTGGGAAGTCGGCCTGCCGGGCCCCGTTCTTGGCCGAGCGCGGCGAGAGCGCGAAGGCGAGCCCGCGGGGCAGCCGCCACACCAGCCCCGGCAGCAGGCCGGGGTGCTGGATCAGGGCCTTGGTGAGGACCGCGGTCAGCCCGAGGCCGTAGCCGTGGACGCGGCGCTCGAGCTGCGAGTAGTCGCGCTGGTGGGCATGGTGGACGATCGCGCCGGGCTCGCGGACCACCGTCCAGCCGCTCAGGAGAACACGCAGGAGGGCCTCGACGTCGGTGCCGTTCGGCAGGGCGGCGGTGTTGAAGGCGGGATCGAAGCCGCCGGCCTCCCGCAGCGCCGCGGCGCGGAAGGCCATGTTGGCGCCGGTCCCGAGGACGCCGACGTCGAACGGGAAGAGCGGGTCGTCGCGGGGCCGGTTGGGTCCCAGGTCGTAGGCGCGTCGCCCCAGCCTTTGCGAGAAGCGGGTGTAGCCCTCGAACCAGACCTGGGCCTCGGTCTCCAGCTCGCGCGGCATCACCAGGCCCGAGACCGCCCCCACCCCTTCTCCTCTGTCGAAGGCGAGGGCCAAAGCCGCAAGCCAGTCGCGGTCGGCGATCACGTCGTCGTCGAGGTAGGCGACGATCTCCCCCCGCGCCTCGTCGAGGCCGCGGTTGCGGGCGTTGGCGCCACCGGCAAGTGGCTCGCGCAGGACCCGCACCCGCGGGTCGGACAGGACGCCGGTGCGCCCCTCCCCAGCTTCGTCCGCCTCCCCCTCCGGCCGGTTGTCGACGACGAGGACCTCGAAGCGGCCGGCTGGGTAGCGCGAGGCCAGCAGGGCCGCCACCGCTTCGGCGGCGCTCTCGGGCCGGTCGCGGGTGGGGATCGCCACCGAGACGAACGGGGCTCGGCGCAGCAGATCCTCGCGAGCGGCCAGGCAGGTCGGATGGCTCACCTCGCCGATCCCGTCGGCGTCCAGCCGGCGCCGCCCGAGGCCGTCGCGGCTGAGATGGGCGCCGATCTCCTCCTCCAGCTCGGCTTCGATCGCCGTCGCCAGCACCGCCGGGGCGACGCCCTCTGGCGGCAGCTCGACCTCGACGAGGCCGAGCGGGTCGCCGTGCAGCCTCACCAGGCAGAGGGCGGCGCGGTAGGGGTTTCCGAGCTCGCCGACGCCGGCGCGCAGGTGCGGCAGCGGCTCGCCGATCTCGACCTCGACCGGCCGCAGCGGGGCAAAGCCCGGCGAGGACGCGGCGGCGGGCGCCTCGACGACCGCGCTCATCGCGAGAACCTGCCGGTGAGGGCGGCGAAGGCGAAGCCGCAGCCCGCCGCGGCCAACGCGGCGACGATGCCGCCGGCGCGCGCCGCCCCCCAGGGATCGCCGCCGAGCGCTTCGCGCAGGCCACGACCGATCCCACGCGGGATCGTCGCCCGCAGGTAGTCGCGCTCGGCATCCAGCCCGCGGTCGCGGCCGACCAGGCGGGCGAGGGCGGCCTTGGCGGCGCCCTCCTCGAAGCTGCGCCGCAGCAGATAGGCGAGCGTCGCCTGCTCGGGGTCGACCCGGTGCCGTACCCGCGCCCGCGGCTGGTAGAGCCAGCTCATCTCCGGCCGGCGCCGGGCGATGCGGATCCCCAGCTCGGTGTCCTCGAGCGCGTGGCCACCGGCGATCACCGCGCCGCGAATCCTGATCTGGCGCGGGGCGGCGCCCTGGCGGAAGCCGCCGACTTCCTCGAGCGCCCACCTCCGCACCGCCATGTTGGCGGCGATCGGGTTGCGCACCGGAGCGACGTCGGTCGGCAGCCCGGCGTAGCTGCAGCCGACCGCCCAGTAGAGCTCAGCCGGGAACCAGCGCGGCTCGGCGCCGGCCCAGGCGGGAACGAGGTTGCCGGCGACGCCGATCACGGCGGGGTTCGAGAAGCAGATCCCCAGTCTCTCCAGCCACTCCGGATCTGCCTCGGTGTCGTCGTCGGTGAGCACGACGACATCGCCCCGCGCCTCCTCGACGCCGGTATTTCTCGCCCCGACGACGCCGCGCTCGTAACGGTTGGCGACGACCTGGGCGGCCGGCAGCGCCCGCCGTGCCCAGGCCAGCAGCTCCGGATTGTGATCGACGACCACGATCACCTGGGCGGGCCGCACCGTCTGCCGGCCGATCGCCTCGACGCAGGCGAGGAGGTCGGTGCGGCGGCGACTGTCCCAGGTCGGGACGACGACCGAGACGCTTCCCGTCTCCCCGTTCAAGACGCCCGCGCCGGCGCTGTGCCCCGGGCCCCCGCCGCCGGCCGCCGGCGACCCTCGATGGCGCGCCGGCGCCGGGCCTCGCCGATGATCGTCCCCAGCACCCGGAACCCGTCGCGGAACGTCTTCAGGTTGCTCTGACCGGAGAGCCGGTTCTCCTCGTAGCTCGGCACCTCGGCGATCTTCATCCCCGCCCCGGCGACCCGGAGGTTGATCAGGGTCTCGACCTCGAACCCAGGGGCGTCGAGCGAGATGAACGGCAGGCAGCGCGCCCAGAAGGCGTTGTAGCCGTAGCAGAGGTCGGTGAACTTGGTCCCGTGCAGGAGGTTGGCGGTGCCGCTGAGGAAAGAGTTGCCGAGCCGGCGCACCAGGGTGATGTCGGCACTTCCCCCGCCCTCCAGGTAGCGGGAGCCCTTGGCGAAGTCGGCACCCGCCTCGAGGGCGTCGACGAAGCGGGGGATCTCAGCCGGGTTGGCCGAGCCGTCGGCGTCCAGCATCACGACGAGGTTGCCGGTGACGGCCGCAAACCCGGTCCGCAGCGCGTCCCCCTTGCCGATGCCGCTCTGCGTGAGAACGCGGATGCCGGGCCGCGCCTCCCTCGCCACCTCGACCGTCTTGTCCCTGGAGCAGCCGTCGACCAGGATCACCTCGTGCAGGCCCTCCGGAAGGCCCCTCAGGACGACACCTACGTTCTTCTCCTCGTTCATCGCCGAGACGACGACGCTGACCCTCGTCACCCGGCTGTCGCGGCGGTCGGGGCCCCCATAAGGAGCGACGGCCTTCGAGCCGATCGCCTCGACCTCGACCAGGGAGACCCCGCCGACCCGGCTCAGGGTCGCCGCCGGTGCTTCGAGCAGATCGAGCGGCCGAGGCAATAGGCCGATCGGCACGCCGATCGACTTGAAGGCCCGGACCAGGTCCAGCAAGCTCTCGTCGTCGGCGTGCTGGGAGCCGATCACGACCCGGTCCGCCTGGCAGCTGTCGATCAGCTCCAGCGCCGCCACCCGGTCGACCGGGTTGACCCGGTCCTCCCCCGGGTCGACCACGGAGACGATGCTGACCCGCTGGCGCAGCGGCTCGTACGCCCGCAGCCGCTCGGCGGTGGAGTCGTCGCCGATCAGGATCCAGCGCTCGGTCCTGTCATCGCGGCGCAGCAACGGCGCCCAGGCGGCCCGGCTGGCGCTGCCGAGGACGACGGGCGTCAGCCAGAGCACCAGCTGGGCTCCGGAGCCGAGCGGGATCGGCAGTGAGACCGCCCAGGCGAACATGGCGGCCGTGACCACGCGCAGAACCGGACCGGCGATCCGGTCGTCGCCGCCAAGGCCGGGGCGGTCGGCATAAACGCCGAGGGCACCGTTGAGGCCGAGGAACAGCGCAGGCGCCAGGAACCAGGCCAGGAGGAGGGAATCGCCGGTCGCCGCCGCGACCACGGCCAGCGCGGCGCAGGCGGAGAAGAGGTCGATCGCCGGTGCCAGCCACCAGCCCCGGCCACGCCGCGTTCGGGGCAGCCCCCCCAGCGTCGGCCGATCCTGAACCAGGGCACGGTGGCGATCCTCGTCGCCGAGGTGGCGGAAGGGGGATTTGCTCGTGAGGCTGAAGTTCATTGAGCGCCAAAGAACAGATATGGCGCCCAAATTTCTGCTTCCCCTACGTCAGCAGCCCGCTCGATCACATTACCGGTCAAGAAAATCAAGGAGGCCAGATGCAGCCGCAACACTTGTCCAGAGCGCCAGATGGGCGCATCTGGCGTATACCCCTCCACCGAACCTGACAAAAGCTTCGCGGTGCTCACGGCCGCGGTGGACCCGAGGCCGACCGGATCGGGACTGTCCGTCTTGGCAATGCCGAGGTCGGCCGAGCCGGCTGGGGCCGCCGCTCCGAAAGAGGCGAAGACGAGGACGAGGCCCAACGCAAGTGCGCTGAGCGCCAGAGTGACCTTCGTCTTCCCATCAGTCACAGGTACCGAAACGAGAACGAAGGCGGACCATCAGGCCCTACTTACTTCAAAATTAGGGTTTTTTGCCTTTCCCCTGCCCAGGAGAGCTTTCTTGGCCCGGCGGAGCTCCGGCGGTGACCTGCCCCGGCGGCACCGCTGGCGCCTGCGAGTGTTCTTCGCGCACCGCCTGCCCCGGCGGCGAGGACGGAGGCCCGTTTTCGGAGCTGGGGGTTGAGGGGTGTTCGGGATGCCTCGGCTTCGACGGATCTCCCCCGCCGCCTTTCCCTGCGTTTTCGGGCGGATTCGAAGACTGGGGAGGAGCGCCTGCGCCTTTGCCCTGATTCCTTTCCTGGCCCTTGCCCTGGCCGGGCGACGATTCTTCGCCGCTGGAGCTTGGCGGGGTGGAGCCCTGCGGCGCTGGGTCCTCACCGGCGGGACTCCCTCCCGTCCCTTCCGTCGCGGGGTCTGCCTTGCCGCCCCCCTGGGCAGTCGGGCTTTCCGCTCGCACGCCGGCGGCTCCACCGGCCGGCGGGGTGGCGGGGGCGGGAGCGCTGGCTGCGTTCGCTGCCCCGAGCCGACCACCGTCCTCCACCCCAGTGTCTGCAAGGGGGGCCTGGGCATCGACACGGGCCGAGGCCGCAACCTCGGAAGGATGCGGGCGCGCCTGCGCCGGGCCGATGCTCCAAGCCGCGCGCTGCGCCGGGATCGTCGCGGAGTCGCCTCCCTGCGGGGACCAACCGAGGTCGACGAAGCCGCCGCGATCCGCCGCGCCGACACCGATCGCCCCGACGACCCCGGCCAGGACCGCGCCCTTGAGGACCGCCGCTGCGCCGGCCGAGTTTGCGGCGCCGCCGCCGAGCGCCGTCGCGAGACCGCCGCCCCCGGCGCCGCCGCCACCGCCCCCGATCAGACCCTGGAGGATCTTGGCCGCGGCGACCGCCGGCAGCCCCGCGAGCGCGGCGAAGTCGCGCTCGCGTCTGGCGATTTCCTCGCCGAAGCCCCGGCAGCTGGCGCAGGCGCGGAGGTGGGCGCGAACGTCACGGCGCTTGGTGAGGCGGCCATCGCCGCTGGAGAGCACCCGGCTCACCTCCTCGCAGTCCATCTCCCGACCCTCAGCCATCTGGCGCAGGCTGCGACGGGCTTCGAACAGGGTCTGGCCCGCAACCGCGGTGGAGGTGCCCAGCGCCGTGCCGATCTCGGCCAGCCCGAGGCCGGACAGCTCGCGCATGACCACGGCCCCGCGCTGGAGCTCGGAGAGCTCGTCGAGGTCGGCCATCAGCCCCCGCAATCGCTCCCTCACCACCGCCTCCTCGGCCAGGCCCAGCCCCGGGGCGGCCACGGTGGCGTCGAGCTCGCGTGTCTCGCGGCGGCGGCGCAGCAGGTCGACTGACTCGTTGTGGGCGACCCGGTACAGCCATGGCTTCAACCGAATCTGCCGCTCCTCGCCCGGCAGCGCCCGCAGCGCCTTGACCATCGTGTTCTGCAGGGCGTCCTGGGCGTCCTCGGGGCTGCCGACGATCGCCAGGCAGTAGCGGTACAGATCCTGGTGATAGCGGCTGAAGATCGTCGCGAAGGCACGTTCGTCCCCCGCTGCCGCCCGGCGTGCGAGACGGTCGTCGGAAAGCAGGCGCGTTACACCCACAAGCGGATGCAGCCTGCTCGAGGCAATCGCATCGCTCATATGCAGCATCCATCGATTGCCATCCCTTCAAAGGGTAGGGACGCCTGCTCGAAGTGCAAACGGTTTTTCCCGAGCGAGATCAGGAGCGACCCCCGGTGAATGGCCGTTCTTTCCGGGCTTGCTCAGGGCCCTGGCGGGTACTGCGGTGCTGATGAGCCAGTCCTCCCCCTCCGCCGCGGTGGCCCTGCGGGGCTACTTCGACGAGCGCCCGGCGCTGGTGGCGTTCGCCGCGCTCGGAGCGATCGCGCTCGTCCTCGTCGCCTCCTACAGCCTCCACGACGTCGCCCAGGCCTCGCTCAACGGGCTGACGCTGGGGACGATCTACGCCCTCGGCGCGGTCGGCCTGACCCTCGTCTACGGGATCCTCCGGCTCGTCAACTTCGCCCACGGCGACTTCCTCACCTTCGGCGCCTACATCGCCTACCTCGTCAACGTCACCTGGGGGCTGCCGCTGGCTGCGGGGGTGGTGCTGGCGATGGGGGCGACGGCGGCGCTCGGCCTCGCCTCGGAGCGGCTGATGTGGCGGCCGATGCGGAGCAGGGGCGCCGGCTGGCTGCAGCTGCTGCTGATGACGATCGGGCTCGCCTTCGTGATCCGCTCGGCGGTCCAGTGGTTCTGGGGCAACGAGATCCGCACGCTCGACGTCAACGTCACCGAGAGCGTCAGCTTCCTCGGCCTGCGGATCGGGCAGACCGAGCTGATGGTCGTCGTCCTCGGCATCGCCGTGCTGGTCGCGGTCGGCCTGGTCGTCCGCTTCACCCTGCTCGGCAAGCGGATGCGGGCGCTCTCCGACGACATCGCCCTGGCCGAGACCGCCGGGATCGACAGCCGCCGCGTGATCCTCCTCACCTGGGTCTTCGCCGGCGCTCTCGCCGGGCTCGCGGGAGTGCTCTCGGGAGCGCTCACCAACCTGCGACCGGAGCTCGGCTTCGAGCTGCTGCTGCCGATCTTCGCCGCGGTGATCCTCGGCGGGATCGGCAACCCGTTCGGGGCGCTCTCGGCCGGGCTCGTGCTCGGGGTCGTGATCGAGCTCTCGACCCTGGTCGTCGAGCCGCGCTGGAAGCTCACCTTCGGCTTCCTGGCGCTGATCATCGCCCTCGTGATCCGCCCGCAGGGGATCTTCGGCCAGGCGACGAGGGCGGTATGAGCTCGCTGCCGCTCGCGGTCAGCTTCGAGGCCTTCACCGACGTCGGCTTCTGGAGCGGCGTGCTGGTCGTCGCCGGCATCTACGCCGTCGTCACCCTCGGCCTGCAGCTCAACGTCGGCTTCACCGGAATCGTCAACTTCGGCCAGGCCGGGTTCATGGCGGTGGGCGGCTACTCGATGGCGATTCTCGTGCTCGAGGCCGGCCTCTCCTTCTGGCTGGCTCTGCCGCTGGCGGTGCTGATCACGATGGCGTTCGGGGTGCTGATCGGCCTGCCTTCGCTGCGGCTGAGAGCCGACTACTTCGCGATCGTCACCCTGGCGATGGCCGAGGTCGTGCGGCTCGTCGCCCAGAACGCCCGCGACCTGACCGGCGGCAACAAAGGCCTCTACTGCGAGTTCGAGGGCGTCAACCAGACCTGCTTCGACGACGCCTGGCGCTCGGTCTCCGAGTGGATGCTCGGGGTGGTCGAGAACTTCTGGGCCGACCCGGAGCCGCTGCTGCCGCTGCTGATCGTGATCTGGGTGACCGTCGCGATCGGCGTCGTCGCCCTCACCTACCTGCAGGGGACGCCCTGGGGGCGGGTCCTGCGCGCCGTTCGCGAGGACGAGGACGCGACCCGCGCCCTCGGCAAGAACACCCTCCTCTACAAGCTGCAGTCGCTGGCGATCTCGGCCCTGCTCGGCGCCCTCGCCGGCTTCTTCCTCGCCCTCTTCCTGGCCACCATCCACCCCGACGATTACGAGCCGATCGTCACCTTCTTCGCCTTCGGGGTGCTGATCCTCGGCGGCCTCGCCAGCTACAGGGGCGTCGTCGTCGGCGCGATCCTGCTCTGGACGCTGCTCGAAGGGACCCGTTTCGTCGAGCTGCCAATCAGCGAGGAGAAGACGGCGGCGCTGCGCTTTGCGATCGTCGGCGCGGTGCTGATCGGGCTGATGGCGTTCCGGCCGCAGGGCCTGCTCGGCAAGCGCGAGGAGATGGTGCTCGGTGACTGAGCGAGCGCCGGGCTCGGCGGGTGGAGCGAGCGCCCTGCTCGAGGTCGAGGGCGTGGTCAAGCGCTTCGGCGGCGTCGCCGCGGTCGACGGCGCCGGCTTCGAGGTCGCCGAGGGTTCGATGACGGCGCTGATCGGCCCCAACGGCGCCGGCAAGACGACCCTCTTCAACGCGATCACCGGCTTCCAGCGCGCCGAGCGCGGCTCGGTCCGGTTCGCCGGCGAGGAGGTGCTGAACCGGCCCGCCTACGCGATCGCCCGGCGCGGCATGGTCCGCACCTTCCAGATCACCAAGGCGCTGGAGGCGATGCCGGTGCTCGACAACATGATGCTGGCGGCCCCGGAGCAGCCGGGCGAGCGCTTCCGCGACCTCGTCTTCCGCCCGCGCGCCGTCCGCCGCCGCGAGCGCGAGGTCCGCGAGGCCGCCGCCGAGCTGCTCGAGTTCTTCCACCTCGCCGGGCACGCCGATGCCTACGCCGGCACTCTTTCCGGCGGCCAGCGCAAGCTGCTGGAGCTGGCGCGGGCGCTGATGACCGAGCCGCGGCTGCTGCTGCTCGACGAGCCGATGGCGGGGATCAACCCCAGCCTCGGCCGGAGCCTGCTCGAGTACCTGCAGCGGCTGCGGGCCGAGCGCGGGACGACGATCCTCTACGTCGAGCACGACATGGAGGTGGTGATGAGCCACTCCGACCGGGTGGTGGTGATGGCCGAGGGGAAGACGATCGCCGCCGGCGAGCCGCAGGCGGTGCGCGAAGACCCGGCCGTGATCGACGCCTACCTGGGGGCGACGGTATGAGCGGCGAGGACCCAGCCGCGTGGTTCCTTTCGGATTGCCCACGTCCAAAAGGAACCACGCGATGAGTGCCGATGGCGAGGCCCTGCTGGTCGCCGAGGATCTGGTTGCCGGCTACGTCCCGGAGGTCGACATCCTCGACGGCGTCTCGCTGCGCGTCCGCGAGGGCGAGATCGTCACCGTCGTCGGTCCCAACGGCGCCGGCAAGTCGACCCTGATCAAGACGATCTTCGGCCTGCTGAAGCCGCGCCGCGGCAGCATCGCCCTGCGCGGCGAGGAGCTGACCGGACTGGCGCCGCACGCGATCGCCCGGCGCGGGATGAGCTACGTGCCGCAGCTCGACAACGTCTTCCCCAGCCTCGGGGTCGAGGAGAACCTGGAGCTGGGCTCCTTGCAGCGCTCCCGCACCCGGGAGCGGATCGAGGCGATGTACGAGCTGTTCCCGCGGCTCGGCGAGCGGCGCAAGCAGGCGGCGGGGACGATGAGCGGCGGCGAGCGGCAGATGCTGGCGATGGCCCGGGCGCTGATGCCCGAGCCGCACGTGCTGCTGCTCGACGAGCCCTCGGCCGGCCTCGCCCCTGCCTTCGTCGAGTCGACCTTCGCGCAGATCGAGAAGATCAACGCCGCCGGGGTGACGGTGGTGATGGTCGAGCAGAACGCCCGCCGCGCCCTGGCGATGTCGGACCTCGGCTACGTCCTCGACCTCGGCCGCAACCGCTTCCAGGGGCACGGCCGGGAGCTGCTCGACGACCCTGAGGTCGCCCGGCTCTACCTCGGCGGCACCGCCCGGATCGACGATGCCGCCGAGGCGGCCGAAGAGCCGGCCTAGCTGGCCGGGCTATTCGGCTTTCACCTCGACCGTGTCGACGTTCACCAGGTCGCAATCTTTGAATTCGGAGATGTCGTAGATGTAGCGGCTGAGGTCGCCGTTCTCGTCCCAGTCGACCGGGCCGGAGGCACCTTCGTAATCGATGTCCTCGCCTTTCTCGAGCGCTTCGACCGCCTGCGGCAGCTGCTCGAAGGAGTACTTGGCACCGCCGGGGGCGGTGACGTCGACGATCGAGTCGGCGATCGCCTCACCGTCGCCCGACCCGGCCGCGACCGCCGCCAGATAGCAGAGGATCACGTTGTCGAAGGTGGTCGAGTCGAACAGGTTGCGTTTCGGCCCCGGCGCTTTTTCGTAGGCCGCGTCGAAGGCGTCCGGGGCGCCGCCGGAGAAGGTCCCGGGCGCGGTGCCCAGCATCCCCTCGATCTCCTCGCTGCCGAGCAGTTCGGCCAGGTCGGTGGAACTGAGGCCGTCGGTGATGAAGGTCTGCTCCGGGCTCCAGTTGCCGGTACGGGCCAGCGCCGGCCCCAGCTTCGCGAACGTTTCAGGGAAGTCGATGATCACGAAGTTGTCCGGGCTGCCCGAGGTCAGCTGCCCCGCCTCGGAGTTGTAGCTCGGCTGTTCGGGGTCGTAGACGACCTTCTCGGCCACCGTCGCCCCACGCTCTTCGAGTTCGGCCTCGAGCGAGTCGGCGAAGCCGGTCCCGTAGAGGTCGTTGCGGGCGCCGATGTTGATCGTCTTGCCTTTGAGGCCGCCTAGCTCCTGTTCCATGCGGTCGGCGAGCGCCTTGCCCTGCAGGCCGTCGGGCGGGGCGGTGCGGGCGAAGAGGCCGTCGTCCTCGAGGTCGGAGAGCGCGTCGGCGGTTGAGGCCGGCGAGATCAGCATCACGCCCTCGGGGATCGTCACCGAGCGCGCGACCGAGACCGTCGCCGTCGAGGCGTAGTCGCCGGAGATGCAGGTGGCGCCGTCGGCGATCAGTTTGCGCGCCGCCTGGACGCCGCCCTGGTCGTCGGAGGCACCGTCCTCCGTGACCAGCTCTACCGTCTGGTCGGCACCGGTCTGTTTGATCGCCGCCTGGATTTCCTGCAGCGCCAGGTCGCCGGCCTTCTCGCCGGCCGCCCCATAAGGAGCCAGGTCGCCGGTCAGCGGCACCAGGTTGCCGATCGTCAGGTCGAGCGACCCACCGCCGCCACCGCCCCCGGTCGTCTCGTCGTCGCTGTCGCCGCACGCGGCGACGCCAAGCGACAGCACCACCGCGGTTACGGCAGCCGCCATCGAAAGCCCTAAACGGTTCACTGGACACCTCCTCGAAGGCCGGCGGCCCTCCTCGACTGGACCATGCGGCTCCCCTTCCCGCAATCGGGGCGGTGAAACCAGCGCCGGCTTCGTCGACGGGTAGGCGCAGCCTTTTTGGGTAGCAGAGAACTATGGGATCTCGCCGGCTCATCGCCTCGGCGGTGCTGCCGCTCGCCGTCTTCCTCCTGGCGCCCACCGCCGGGAAGGCGGCGCCGAGCTGCGCCGAAGGGCCCGAAACCGTCGGGACGAGGGTCGTCGGCACGCCGTGCGCCGACCTGATCCGGCTGCCGCGCGCCGTCACCACTGCCTTCGGCGAAGGGGGCGACGATCTGCTCTTCGGCCAGCGCGGCAACGAGAGCCTCTTCGGCGGCGAAGGCAACGACCGGCTCTACGGCGGGGTCGGCGACGACCGGCTGCGCGGCGGCCCAGGCGGGGACCGGCTGTTCGGCGGGTTCGGCGCCGACTCGCTCGACGGCGAAGCCGGCGACGACCTCGCCCGCGGCGACGCGACGATCGACGCGCTCGGCGACTCCGGCGGTGGCACCGACACCCTCAGCTTCGCCACCGGCGCCACGCCTGGCTTCTCCAACGCCGGGGCCTTCTTCACCGACGCCGGCTTCCCGACGGGGGCGGAGGGACGCGGCGTCTACGTCGACCTCGGCGACGACTTCGCCAACAACGGTCTCGCCCCCACCGGCGGCGGCGTCGACGAGCCGCTCGAACCGGCGACCGACTTCGGCGACTTCGAGGTCGTGGTCGGCACGCCCTTCCCCGACTACCTCGTCGGCACCGGCGGCGCCGAGACCTTCCACGGCGGTGGCGGCGGCGACCTGATCGACGGCAACGGCGGCGGCGACATCGCCAACGGCGGTGCCGACGGAGACGACTGCCTCGACGTCGCCGTCGAGGATTGCGAGTCGAGCAACGGCGAGATCGACCTGCGCGACCCGGGCGCGATCGCCGTCGGGGCGATGGCGCCGGGCTCGGCCGCCGGACCGGCGCTCTATCTGGTCGGCAGCGACGAAGACGACCGCGTCACGGCGAGCTTCGCACCGAACGCGGCGACCCCCGCCCCGAGCGACGGGACGGTCTCCTTCTCGCTGATGGCCGGCGGCGAGGGTCAGTTCGACGTCAGCCCGGGCGCCGCCGGCGGGTGCGCCGCGCCAAGCGGAGGCACGGTCGCCTGCGTGGTGGCGGAGCCGCCCGATTCGATCGCCCTGGCGGGGCTGGACGGCAGCGACACCCTCCTCGCTCCCGCCTTCCCGGAGACCGTCGCCGTCGTCCTGCTCGGGAACGAGGGCGGCGACTTCCTCGGCGGCGGCGAGACCGAAGACACGCTCGTCGACGG
>DATHUE010000218.1:0-10928 GCA_035462545.1 Solirubrobacterales bacterium | reverse complement strand
CGTTCGTCAAGCACTCCTTCCAGGTCACCGACCCGCGCCAGATCCCCGAGTACGTGCACGAGGCCTTCCACGTCGCCTCGACCGGCCGCCCGGGCCCGGTCCTGCTCGACATCCCGCAGGACCTCTCGCGCGCCGAGATCGACTACTCGCCGCGGACCGAGCCGGTCGAGCTGCCCGGCTACAAGCCCTCGACCGCGGGCAACATCAAACAGGTGCGGATCGCCGCCAAAGCGCTGGCCAACGCCCGCCGACCGGTCCTCTACGTCGGCGGCGGCGTGATCAACGCCAACGCCTCCGAGGAGCTGCGCGAGCTCGCCGCCTCCGACCGCTTCCCGGTCACCTCGACGCTGATGGGCCTCGGCGCCTTCCCCTCGTCGGGCGAGCAGTGGCTGGGGATGCTGGGGATGCACGGCACCCGCGCCGCCAACTACGCGATGGACGAGGCGGACCTGATCGTCGCGATCGGCGCCCGTTTCGACGACCGCATCACCGGCAAGCTCTCCGAGTTCGCCCCGCACGCGAAATTCATCCACATCGACGTCGACCCGGCCGAGATCTCCAAGAACGTGCCGGCCCACATCCCGATCGTCGGCGACGCCAAGCAGGTGCTGCCGAACCTGACCCGCGAGTACCGGGCCCTGCAGACCGACTCGACCCGGCTCGAGGCCTGGTGGAAGAAGATCGGCGCCTGGCAGGAGGAGTATCCGCTGCGCTACGAGCCCGGCCCGGACGGCGAGATCAAGCCGCAGTTCATGATCGAGGCGATGCACCGCGCGACCCAGGGCGACGCGATCGTCACCTCCGACGTCGGCCAGCACCAGATGTGGGCGGCGCAGTACTACGGCTTCGACAAACCGCGGCGCTGGATCAACTCCGGCGGCCTCGGGACGATGGGCTTCGGGCTGCCGGCGGCGGTCGGCGCCAAGGTCGGCTGCCCCGACGAGACCGTCGTCTGCCTCGCCGGCGACGGCAGCCTGATCATGAACGTGCAGGAGCTGGCGACCTGCGTCAGCCAGGACATCCCGGTCAAGGTCTTCCTGATGAACAACGGCTACATGGGCATGGTCCGCCAGTGGCAGGAGCTGTTCTGGGACCGCCGCTACAGCTCGGTCGAGATGGGCCCGAGTCCCGACTGGGTGAAGCTTGCCGAGGCCTTCGGCGCCACCGGCCTGCGCTGCGAGGACGCCGCCGACCTCGAGGAGACGATGGCCACGGCGCTGCAGACCCCGGGCCCGGTCCTGCTCGACGTCCGCGTCTCGCCGGAAGAGAACTGCTTCCCGATGATCCCCGCAGGCGCCGCCGCAAGGGACATGGTGGGCTGATGACGCGCATGACGCTGCGCATATCTTCGTCTTCGCTCGCTTGTGTGCAGAGCACACGGCGCTCACTGCATCCTCGATCTGCTTGGTCATGCACGCCATCAGAGGGGATCGGCTGATGGAGGCGGGCACGCCGGACTTGGTGAAACTCGAGGACCTGCGGATGCCGGGGCAGCTCAGCGGCCGCAAGCACATCCTCTCGATCCTGGTCGAGAACGAGCCGGGAGTGCTGGCTCGCGTCGCCGGCCTCTTCTCGCGCCGCGGCTTCAACATCGACACGCTCGCGGTCGGCCCGACCGACGACCCGAGCGTCTCCCGCATCACCCTCACCCTCGACGGCGCCGTCCACCCGATCGACCAGGTGACCAAGCAGCTGCACAAGCTGATCAACGTGCTGAAGATCCGCGACATGGAGCCGGAGGAGACGGTGGCGCGCGAGATGGCGCTGTTCAAGGTCTCCTCGGCGGTCGAGAACCGGGCCGAGATCATGCAGTTCGCGGAGATCTTCCGCGCCAAGATCGTCGACGTCGCCCGCCGCACCCTGACGATCGAGGTGACCGGCTCGGCCGACAAGATCGAGGCCTTCGAGCGGATGATCCGCCCCCACGGCCTGGTCGAAATGGTCCGCACGGGAGAGATAGCCATCGCCCGTGGTAGCGACTGAGACCCTTTTAGCGGCACTGGAGGAGGGCGCTCGACGGCGACGGCGGACGCTGGTCAGCGTCACCGTCGAGACTGAGATCGCCGATCCCTGCGCCGCGGTCTTCGCCTCGCGGCTCGCCTCCGACTCTTGGTTCTGCTGGGAGCAACCCGATCGCGATTTCGCCCTTGCCGGGCTCGGCATAGCCCAGGCGGTCGCCTCGCGCGGCCGCGAGCGCTTCGCCGAGGTCGCCCGTCAGTGCCTGGAGACAGGTGGCGAGGCGATCGTCGAGCAGCCGCGCGGGCTGCCGGCCGGGGCCGGCCCGGTCTGGCTCGGCGGCTTCGCCTTCGCCCCCGACGGCGGCGGCAGCTCGACCTGGTCATCGCTGCCGCCGGCGGCGATGACCCTGCCCGAGCTCTCGCTCTGCCGCAGCGAGGGCCGCACCTTCCTCACCCTCAACGCCGTCGTCGCCCCGGGCGAGGATCCCGAGGCCCGCGCCGCGGCGCTCTCGGCCCGCCTCACCGGCCTGCGCGAGGCGCCGCTGCCGCTGCTCGACCCGCACCCGACCGGCCGCGCCGAGATCCGCAGCGCCCGGCCTCCTGGTGAGTTCGAGCGCTCGGTCGCCGCCGCCACGGCGCGGATCGGGGCGGGGGAGATGGAGAAGGTGGTACTGGCCCGAGAGGTGGTCGTCGCCGCCGCCTCGGCCCACGACCCGGCGGCGGTCTTCGGGGCGATGCGGGAGCAGTTCCCCTCCTGCTTCTGCTTCTGCGCCGGCACTCCGGAGGCGGCTTTCCTCGGCGCCAGCCCGGAGCTGCTGGTGCGGCGCAGCGGCGCCGGCGTCTCCACCGTCGCCCTCGCCGGCTCGACCCGGCGCAGCTCCGATCCCTCCGTCGACGACCACCTCGGCGAGCAGCTGCTGCGCAGCGACAAGAACCGGCGCGAGCAGCGGATCGTCGCCGAGCGGATCGTTCGCGCCCTGCGCCCGCACGCGGTCTGGGTCGAGGCGGCGGCCGAGCCGGAGATCGTCAAGGTGGCGAACATCCAGCACCTGGGGACGCCGGTGATCGCCCAGCTCGCCGACCCGCGGTCGGCGATCGAGCTGGCCGGGCTCCTGCACCCGACCCCCGCGGTCGGCGCCGAGCCGCCGGACGCCGTCGCCGCGATCGCCGACCTGGAGAAGATGGACCGCGGCTGGTACGCCGGCCCCGTCGGCTGGATGGACGCGACCGAGGACGGCGAGTTCTGCGTCGCCCTGCGCAGCGCCCTGCTCCGCGACCGCGAGGCCCACCTCTACGCCGGCGTCGGCGTAGTCGCCGGCTCCGACCCCGAGGCCGAGCTGGCCGAGACCGAGGTCAAGCTCGAGGCGCTTTTGCCGTTGTTGGCCGAGTAGCAGGGGAGCAGCGGGGGGCGAGGTGGCCCTCTCCGGACACATCTCGCTATGGCTCGATGTTGAGTGTCCGGAGAAGGCCACCTCGCCCCCCGCTGGACGTTGCTTTCAGCCCCGGATGGCGGCCTTCACGCTTTCGGTCAGCTGCCTGTGGAGCTGCAGGTTCCTCTCGCGGTCGGTCTTGACCTCGATCAGGCCGGTGCCGGCCGCCAGGGCGGCCGGCAGGTCGGCGAGCGAATCGAGGCGGCAATGGGGGAGGCCGAAGAGGGCGGCGGCCTTCTCGGTGCTGACGCCGCGGGGGGTGCCGAGCAGGGCCTCGAACTCACCGCTGTCGAGCGCCCCCTGCTGGGGGAGGAAGTGGAAGATGCCGCCGCCGTCGTTGTCGATCACGAGGATCCGGACCGGGGTCTCGGTCTCGCGCAGGGCGGCGAGGCCGCCGATGTCATGGAGCAGGCCGAGGTCGCCGGTGACGATCGTGGTCGGGCGGCCGCTCGCCGCCGCGGCCCCGATCCCGGAGGAGAGCTGGCCGTCGATGCCGTTGGCGCCGCGGTTGGAGAGAAACAGAGCGTCGGTCTGGCCCGGCGCCAGGAACGCCTCCTGGTCGCGGATCGGCATGCTGGAGGCGGTGTAGACGAGGTCGCCGTCGCGGTGCGCCCGGCCCAGCGCCAGGTGCAGCGCCGGCTCGCTGATCTCCTCGCCGGAGAGCGCGGAGTCGATTGCCGCCAGCGCCGCCGCCTCGGCCACCAGCCAGCGCTCCGGCACCGGGCGGGTCTCGCCGCTCCGTTCCAGCCGCGCCGCCCAGCCCGACGCCAGCTCGGTCGGATCGGCCCGCAGCAGCGCCGCCGCCCGCCGGGTCGGCTCGTTCCAGCCCCCGTACGGATCGACGACGATCTGGTCGGCGCCGCTGGCCGCCAGCCAGGAGCGCAGCGGCTTGCTGGTCGGCATCGCCCCGAAACGCAGGACGAGGTCCGGGACGACCGAGTGGGCGAAGTGCTCTTCGCGCAGCAGCAGATCGTAGGTGGAGATCACGCTGGCGCGGTCGTGCGGCCCGCAGCGCAGCTGCGAGGTCGGCTCGGCGAGGATCGGGAAGCCGGCGGCGCGGGCGAGGTGGGCGAGCGGCTCGCGCAGCTCGGGGTCGAGCTGGCGTCCGGCGACGATCACGCCGGCGATCGCGTCGCCGATGTGGGCGGCCATCTCCTCGAGCAGGAAGGCGGAAGGCTCGAGGTCGATCTGGGTGACGGCCGTCAGCGGCCGCCCCGGTCGTCCCTGCAGCGCCAGCTCGTCGGTAGCGGTCACCGCGCCCTCGACGGGCACGGGGGAGAGCGGCTCGCGGAAGGCCAGGTTGAGATGGACGGGTCCGGGCCGCGGCTCGCCGCGGGCGGCCGCCAGCGCCCGGCAGGCGGTGCCGCGGTAGTGCAGCAGTCCGTCGTCGTCGGCCGCGTGCGTCCCGACCTCGCAGAACCAGCGCACCGCGGAGCCGTAGAGCCCGATCTGGTCGATCGTCTGGCCGGCGCCGATTCCGCGCAGCTCCGGGGGGCGGTCGGCGGTGAGGACGAGCAACGGCAGCGCCGACTCATCGGCCTCGCAGACCGCCGGGTGGTAGTTGGCGGCGGCCGTGCCGGAGGTGCAGAGCAGCGCCACCGGCTCGCCGCTCGCCTGTGCCGCACCGAGTGCGAAGAACCCCGCCGAGCGCTCGTCGACCAGCACCGTCACCTCGATCTCCGGCTGGCGCCAGAGCGCGACCGCGAGCGGCGTCGAGCGCGAGCCGGGGGAGACGACCGCCCGCCGCAGCCCGCCTCGCGCCAGCTCCTCGGCGAAGGCCGAGCAGAGCGCCGTGTTGGTGTTCGTCGTGTCCACGACCTGAAACTAGTCGAGCCGCTGCGCGGTGAGCGCGTCCTCGTCGATCTGAACGCCGAGTCCCGGGCCGGGTGGGGGGTGGAGCACGCCGCCGCGCAGTTCGCTCTCGACGGAGGCGATCGTCTCCGAAAAGAGGCGCTGGGTGGCAAGCCCATGGGCGAGCCCCGGGCCGTTCGCGGCATCGACTACCGCTGCGACCCTCGCTGCTGCGGCAATTCCCACGGGACCGTCGAGGGCACTGGTGACGTAGGCGGGGAGGGCCCCGGCGATCGCCAGCGCCTCCTCCGGGCCACCGACCTTGGCGAGCTTGATGCCGGTGAAGCGGCAGGCGCCGATCTCGGCAGCCTGCCGAGCCTCGGCAACGCTCTTCACGCTCTCGTCGGCGGCCAGCGGGATCGAGGTACCGGCCGCCACCGCGGCCATCTCCGCCAGCGTCGCCACCGGCTGCTCGGCCAACTCGACGTCGAGCGGCTCCAGGTCCCTCAGGATCCGTGCCGCGGTCTCCACATCCCAGGCGGCGTTGGCGTCGACCCGGATCCGCGCCGCCGGTCCCAGCGCCTCGCGCACCGCCCGCACCTGGGCGACGTCGTCGCCGACCCCGAGCTTCAGCTTGAAGGTTCCGAAACCCTCGGCTGCCCAGCGCAGCGCCTCCTCGGCCACCGCCGCAGGCTCGCCCGCGACCAGGGTGGCGTTGCAGATGACCGCTTGCGACGGCATCTCGGGTCCGCGGTCGTCTTTACCCCCTGAAACGGAGGGGAAAGGTCGACCGCGCTCGTCGGCGCCGCACTCGCGGAGGTCCCACAGCGCCGTCGTCACCGCGCACCGCGCCGGCGCCGAGAGCCCGGCGGTGACGTCGAACCCCGTCTCGACCCCCTGGTGCAGCCAGCCGCTCTCGGCCAGCGCTTCCAGCTCGCCGACGACCTCGGCGAGCGTCTCGCCGCCGCGCAGCGACAGCGGCACCGCTTCGCCGAGCCCGACGACGCCCTCGTCGTCGCGCCGTCGCAGCAGGACCATCTCGCGCCGCTCGATCCGCCCCCTCGCGGTCCCGTAGGGCTGCCGGAACGGCAGCGCGCAGGGGATGACCTCCGCGGCCGCGATCCTCACGCCGAGATCAGCAGCCCGGCGGAGACGAGCACGCTGTAGACGGCGAGTACGCCGCCGGTCGCCGCCAGCACCCCGTTCAGCGCCGGGCCGTCGTGGCGGGTCGCCAGCGTCCGCGCCGGGCGCAGCGCCAGCGGCGCCGCCAGCAGCCCGATCAGCGGCAGCGCGCTTGCCCCTCCGGCGGCGAGCGAGACCGGCAGCAGCAGGAAGGCGCCCACCATCAGCACCTGGTAGAGGGCCACCGCTCGCGTGCGTCCGATCCGCACCGCCAGCGTGTTCTTGCCGGCCCGCCGGTCGGTCTCGAGGTCGCGGACGTTGTTGACGACGATGATCGCCGTGGCGAGGAAGCCGACCGAGACCGAGAGGCCCAGCGGCAGCAGGTGCAGCTCCTCGACCTGGACGTAGTAGGAGCCGTTGACGGCGACCAGGCCGAAGAAGAGGAAGACGAAGACCTCGCCGAGGCCGGCGTAGCCGTAAGGGCGGGGGCCGCCCGTGTAGAGCACGCCGGCGGCGATCGAGACGGCGCCGACGGCGAGGATCACCGGTCCGGCGACGATCGCCAGGTAGACGCCGCAGGCGACCGCGACCGCGAAGGCGATCCAGGTCGCGGTCAGCACCCGGCGCGGCGTCACCAGCCCGGCGGAGGTGACCCGCACCGGGCCCAGCCGGTCGGCGGTGTCGGCCCCCCGGCGCGCGTCGGAGTAGTCGTTGGCGAGGTTGGTGCCGATCTGGATGAAGATCGAGCCGACCAGGGCGGCGAGGAAGGCGGCCCAGCGCGGCAGCTCGCCGGCCGACTGGACCGCCGCCGCGGTGCCGACCAGGACGGGAGCGATCGCGGCCGGCAGCGTCCGCGGCCGCGCTGCCATCAGCCAGATCCTCATGGCCGGCGCGGGAACTGGGCGAAGTCGGGCTGGCGCTTCTGCTTGAAGGCCTCGCGCCCCTCGGCGGCCTCCTCGCTGCCGTAGAAGAGCAGGTTGGCGTCGTGGGCGAGCTGCTGGATCCCGGCGTAGCCGTCCTCGTGGGCGTTGAAGCTGGCCTTGACCAGGCGCAGCGCGAAGGGCGACAGCGCCAGCATCTCCCGGCACCAGGCGACCGTCTCCCGCTCCAGCTCGGCAATCGGGACGACGGTGTTGACCAGTCCCATCTCCCGCGCCTCCTCGGCGTCGTACTGGCGGCACAGCATCCAGAACTCCTTCGCCTTCTTGGTCCCGACCAGGTCGCGCAGCAGCGAGGCGCCGTAGCCGCCGTCCCAGGAGCCGACCCGCGGCCCGGTCTGGCCGAAGACGGCGTTGTCGGCGGCGATCGTCAGGTCGCAGCAGAGGTGGAGGATGTGGCCGCCGCCGATCGCGTAGCCGGCGACCATCGCCACCACCGGCTTCGGCAGCCGCCTCATCTGCACCTGCAGGTCGGTGACGTGGAAGCGGCCCAGTGAGGCGCCCTCGGCGACGTAGCCGGTGTCGCCGCGGACCTTCTGGTCGCCGCCGGAGCAGAACGCCTTCTCGCCGGCCCCGGTGAGGACGATCGTCCCGATCTCGGTGTCCTCCCGCGCCAGCCCCATCGCCGCCGAGACCTCGATCAGGGTCTGGGGCCGGAAGGCGTTGTGGACCTCGGGCCTGTCGATCGTCAGCTTCGCGATCCCCTCCGCCTTCTCGTAGCGGATGTCCTCGTATTCCCCGGCTCTCTCCCACGCGATCGGGGCGTAGAGCTGCTGCTCGGATGCGGCGTCCTTGTGGCGTTTGGGCATGATGGGGACGATATCCGGACGATGAAGCTCGACGACTGGCTCGCCCAGAGATCCCTCAGCTGCCCCGACCGCGTCGCCCTCGTCGCCGACGGAGCCGAGATGACCTACGCCGAGCTCGAGGCCGAGGCGACCTGGGTCGCGCGGCGCCTCGCCGCCCACGGCGTGCGCCGCGGTTCGACCGCGGCCCTGACGATGCACCCGCGCCGCGAGCAGGTGGTCCTCGCCCACGCGCTGATGAAGGTCGGCGCCGCGCTGCTGCCGCTCAGTCCCAGGCTCGGCGCCGAGGAGCGCGCCGCGATCGTCGCCGCCGAGGATCCGATCGTCGACCTCGACGACCCCGGCGAGCTGACCCAGACGGAGGCCGACATGCCGCTGCTCGGCGAGCACGACATGGACGCGATCTGCTGCCGGGTCCTGACCAGCGGCAGCACCGGTGCCCCGAAGCCGGTCGGGCTCAGCTACGGCAACTTCCTCTTCAACGCGGTCGGCTCCGCCTTCAACATCGGCGTCGAGCCGCGGGACCGCTGGCTCTGCTGCGTCCCGCTCAGCCACATCGCCGGACTCGGGATCGTCGTCAAATCGGTGATCTACGGCACCGCCGCCGTCGTCCACGACGGCTTCGAGGTCGATCGCGCCGCCGCCGCCCTGGAGGAGGACGGGATCACCGTCGTCTCGCTGGTGACGACGATGCTGACCCGGTTGCTGGAGGCGGGCGCCGATCTCTCCGGGCCGCGGGCGATCCTCGTCGGCGGCGGTCCGGTCCCGGAGGAGCCGCTGGAAGAGGCGCTCGCCAAGGGCGCGACCGTGGTCCAGACCTACGGCCTGACCGAGACCTGCTCGCAGGTGACGACCCTGGCCCCCGCCGACGCCCGCCGCAAGGTCGGCTCGGCCGGCCGCCCCCTGCTCAGCGCCCACCTGCGCATCCAGGACGGCGAGATCCTCGTCCAGGGCCCGACCGTCGCCCCCGGCAGCGCCGACGCCGACGGCTGGCTGCACACCGGGGACATCGGCCGCATCGACGAGGAAGGCTTCCTCTACGTCGAGGACCGGCTCGACGACCTGATCGTCAGCGGCGGCGAGAACATCGCCCCGGCCGAGGTCGAGAAGGTGCTGCTGCGCCATCCCGAGGTCGCCGACGCCGCCGTCGTCGGCCGCGAGGACCCCGAGTGGCAGCAGGCGGTGACCGCGGTGGTCGTGCTGACGCCCGGCTCCGCCGCCACCCCGGACGAGCTGCGCCGCCATTGCGCCGAGTCGCTGGCCGGGTTCAAGGTGCCGAAGCGAGTCGAGCTGGCGGCGGCGCTGCCGCGCACCCCCTCCGGCAAGCTGATGCGCAGAGCGCTCCGATAGCCTGCCGCGCATGCGAACCGACGACATCTTCACCGACTCAGACGCCGACCTCTCCAAGCTCGAGGGCAAGACCGTCGCCATCCTCGGCTACGGCTCCCAGGGTCACGCGCACGCCCTCAACCTCAAGGACTCCGGCGTCGAGGTCGTCGTCGGCCTGCGGCCCGATTCCTCCAGCCGCGCCAAGGCGGAAGCCGCCGGGCTCGAGGTGCTCGACATCGCCGAAGCCGCCAGCCGCGGCGACCTGGTGATGATCCTGCTCCCGGACGAGAAACAGGCCGAGATCTGGGAGGCGGAGATCGCCGACGGGATCGCCCCCGGCAACCTCTTGCTGTTCGCCCACGGCTTCGCGATCCACTTCGATCAGATCCAGCCCCCGGCGGGCGTCGACATCGGCATGGTCGCGCCCAAGGGCCCCGGCCACCTGGTCCGCCGCCAGTACGAGGAAGGCAGCGGCGTCCCCTGCCTGATGGCCGTCCACCAGGACGCCACCGGCAGCGCCCACGACCTCGTCCTCGCCTACGCCTCCGGGATCGGCGGCGGCCGCGCGGCGATCATCGAGACGACCTTCAAAGACGAGTGCGAGACCGACCTGTTCGGCGAGCAGGCGGTGCTCTGCGGCGGCGCCTCGGAGCTGGTCCGGGCCGGGTTCGAGACCCTGGTCGAGGCCGGCTACGACCCCCGCCTCGCCTACTACGAGTGCCTGCACGAGCTGAAGCTGATCGCCGACCTGATGTACGAGAAGGGGATCCAGGGGATGCGCTACTCGATCTCCAACACCGCCGATTACGGTGACATGACCCGCGGCAAACGGGTGATCGGCGAGGAGTCGCGGGCGGCGATGAAGCAGATCCTCGGCGAGATCCAGTCGGGCGAGTTCGCCCGCGAGTGGATCGGCGAGAACCGCGCCGGCGGCGAGAACCTCTCGCGGATGCGCGAGGAGGGCACCGGCCACGAGATCGAGGAGGTCGGCAAAGACCTCCGCGACATGATGCCCTGGATCGACCAGGGGTTCAAAGACACGAAGTAGAGCGCCAGGGGAGGGGCCGATGTACCTCCTCCGGAATTGCGCGACACGCCGCTTCGCGGCTTAGCCGCAATCGAACAGCACGGGCTGCGCCCGTGCAAGAACCAGATTGCATATCGCTCACTGTCACCCTCAGCCGAGGTCGGCGGCGACGTCCGGCCCGGCCGGTTGGGTCCCGGATCGGCGGCGAGCTGACTCTGCATATCGCTGTCGGCCATGTCTGACCTCATGCGGTTGTGTCGCTCGCCGCCGTCCGAGGATCCCCGGCTTGACCTGATAGGAGCGTGGCATCGCCCCGAGTGAGGTTCGTCAGCCGGAGGTCCGCTTCAAGGCAGAAAGACCAATCGAAGGGACAGAGCAGATGATCGTGATCGGAGCGGATACCCACAAAGCCACCCACACTTGCGCCGCGGTGGATGGGGCAAGCGGTCAGCTCGCCGGCGAGCTGACCGTGGCGGCAAGGAAGCCAGGATTCGCGGAGCTGCTCGCCTGGGGGCGGGAGCTCGATT
>DATHUE010000217.1:0-4257 GCA_035462545.1 Solirubrobacterales bacterium | reverse complement strand
GAGCTCGGTCGACTCGACGCCCTTGTAGCCCATCTTCTTGATCTTGGGCGGGATCGTCAGGCCCTTGAAGTCGCCCTCGTTGACGTCCTTCCACGGCTCCTTCTCCGTGATGAAGCAGGTCATTCCCCGGTGGGGCGGGTCCGCATCGGGGTCGCTCTTCATCAGGACGAAGACGACACCCGAGCCGAGGCCGTTGGTGACCCACATCTTCTGGCCGTTCAGCTCCCAGTTGCCGTCCTCGCCCTGCTTGGCGGTGGCCTTGATGCCCTGCACGTCGGAGCCGACCTCGGGCTCCGAGAGCGAGAAGGCGGCGCGGATCTCGCCGGTCGCCATCTTCGGCAGGAAGTGCTGTTTCTGCTCCTCGGTGCCGAACTTCATCAGCAGGTAGGAGCCGATGAAGTGGGTGTTGACGACGCCGGAGATCGAGATCCAGCCGCGCGAGAGCTCTTCGACGATCATCGCGTAGGTCGCCAGGTCGAGCCCCATGCCGCCGTACTCCTCGGGGATCGTCACCCCGAACAGGCCCAGTTCCTTCATCTGCTCGACGATCGGCTCCGGGAAGGAGTCCTCGTGGTCGTAGTGCTCGGCGTTGGGGATGATCTGCTCGTCGGCGAACTGCCGGACCATCTCGGTGATCGCCTGCTGCTCGTCGGTCTGTTCGCGATATGCGGCGGTGTCTACGGCCATGGCTCCTAGCTCGTCAAGTCGGTTGGGCGGGTGCCGGAGGTGCGGGAAATGCGGCCTTCCGGGGCGGCGCCAAGGATATCGGCGCGGTTGCCCCCGGGTCGATCGCCCGCAGGGTCGTCGTCGCCTTCAGCAGCAGCTCCTCGTGCTCGGCGACCGGGTCGGACTGGGCGACGATCGCGCCGCCGCTGCCGATCGTCGCGAGGTCGTCGCGAAGGACGGCGGTGCGGATCGCAACGCCGAGGTCGCAGGCGCCGCCGGGGCCGAAGAACCCGATCGCGCCCGAGTAGACGCCGCGAGCCCTACCCTCGAGCCGGTCGAGGATCGCCATCGTCCGCCGTTTCGGCGCCCCTGTCATCGAGCCAGCCGGAAAGCAGGCGCGAGTCGCGTCGACGGCCGTGAGGTCAGGGCGCAGACGACCGCGCACGGTCGTCACCAGCTGGTGGACGGTGGCGTAGCTCTCGACAGCCATCAGCGCCGGCACCTCGACGCTGCCGATCTCGCAGACCGAGCCGAGGTCGTTGCGCATCAGGTCGGCGATCATCAGGTTCTCGGCGCGCGACTTCTCGTCAGCGGCAAGCGCCGCCGCCAGCTCGGCGTCCTCCTCGACGGTGGCGCCGCGGCGGATCGTGCCCTTGATCGGCCGCGCCTCCGCCGCTCCCTCGCGATCGACCCGCAGGAACCGCTCCGGCGAGGAGCTGAGCACGGCGAGCTCGCCGAGGCGCAGGAAGGCGGCGTGCGGGGCCGGGTTGATGCGGCGCAGGCGGCGGTAGAGGGCGAGGGGGTCGGCGTCTGTCTCGAGCGTCATCGAGCTCGTCAGGCAAATCTCATAGCTCTCCCCTTCGTGGAGCAGGCGCTGACATTCGGCGATGTCGGCCAAGTACTGGTGTTCGGGGCGGTCCCAGTGGGGGGAGATGGAGGAGGACTCGGTCGAGCAACGGCGGGGAGGCTCGCCCGAGCCCTCCTCCATCTCCCCAGACGGGGACGGCTCCGGCAGGCCCAGAAGACTCGCTTCGGCAGCTGACAGCCATTCGTCAGCCTGCCCTTCCTCCCCAGCTTCGTGCAGGCACAGCAGGTAGACGTGGCCTTCCTGGTGGTCGAAGGCCAGCGTTCTGTCGGCGAAGATCAGGGTGGCGTCGGGGTGCGGGGACTCGTGCGCCCGCTCGCCCCCGCACTCGGCCTTCAGCTCGTAGCCGAGGTAGCCGGCGAGGCCGCACTGGAAGTCGAAGGGGAGCGCGGCGTCGAGCGGCGGCAGGCGCCGCAGCTCGCGGTCGAGGCGGCCGAAGAGCGACTCGCCTCCCGCCCCGACCTCGTGGATGAGAACCTGGGCATGCGGCCCACTGGCATCGCCCATGAACGAGAAGCGGGCATCGCCCCCCGGCAGGGCGCTGTCGAGCCAGAACGCCTCGCGGCTCCCGCCGTAGAGCGCCACGAACGCCGCCTCGGCATCGACCTCCCGCTGCTCGAGCCGCCGCCAGCGCAGCCCCAGTCGTGACACTTCCGTATCGGTCCCCATGTCGTTTGTAGCCCTGTGGGCGACAAAAGGCATCCGGTCGGACCTGGGCCGAGACGGCGGGGCCGAGACGGCCTCGGCCAGGTCGTGGAAGTTGCGCAGCAGGCGCTCGCCGTGCTCGGTCGCGACCGACTCGGGATGGAACTGGACGCCCCACTGGGGGCGGGTGCGGTGGGCGACCGCCATCGGCACGCCGCGGCCGGGGGCGTTCGCTTCGCCTCCAGCAGCGGACGCGTTCGCCGGCGAGGCTGTCCAGGCGATCTCCTCCAGCTGGTGCGGTAACGGCCGGACGAGGGCGAGCGAGTGGTAGCGGACCGCCTCGAAACCGGGAGGGATCCCGGCGAACAGCTGTGTGCCGTCGTGGTGGACTCGGCTGAGCCGACCGTGGAACGGCTCCGGCGCCGGCTCGACGGCGCCCCCGCCGGCGATCCCGATCCCCTGGTGGCCGAGGCAGACGCCGAGCAGCGGCAGCGAGCCGTCGGCGATTGCCTCGGCGCAGAGGCCGAAGTCGGCCTCGCGGTCGGGGCGCCCGGGCCCCGCCGAGATCACCACGGCCTCGAACCCCTCCCCCGCCAGCTCCCGCCAGCTCGCCTCGTCGTTGCGGACGACGACCGGCTCGGACCCGTTCACCTCGGCCAGCAGCTGGAACAGGTTCCAGGTGAAGGAGTCGTAGTTGTCGACCAGCAGCGTCCGCATCGGTGGCCCGGTTTGGGGGATGGGAACCGGGGTCCGCCAAAATACCCAGTGGATGCCGCCGTTCGCCGAAATCGACGTCGCCCAGGGTCTGTTCGAGACGCTGCGGGTCGCCGGCGGAGAGCCGGTCGAGCTCGACGCCCACCTGGAGCGGATCGGCGCGAGCTGCGAAGAGCTGCTGGAGGCGCCGCTGCCGCCGCGAACAGGCGAGCTGGTACGCGAGCGTGCCGCCGGCATACCGCTCGGCCGGCTGCGCCTGACGGTTACAGCATCGCCGTCGGGCCCCCGGGCCGAGGCGACGGTCGCCGCGGTCGACCCGGATCTCGTCTTCCCCTCGCCCGAGCACGGCGCCGCCGCGCTGCGCACGCTGCGCCTCGCCGGCGGCCTCGGCGCCCACAAGTGGGTCGACCGCACAGCCCTGGCGGGGTTTCAGGAGCCCGAGGTGGCCCTGCTCGTCGACGCCGACGGCAGCGTGCTCGAGGCGAGCCGCGCCAACGTCTTCGCCGTGCGCGACGGCCAACTGCTGACCCCGCCCACCGACGGCCGCATCCTCCCCGGCACCGCCCGGGGGGCCCTCTTCGAGGTCGCGGTCGAGGCGGGGATCGAAGTGGGCGAGCAGCGGCTTGCCCTCGACGACCTGCGCACCGCCGACGAGGTCTTCCTCACCGGCTCGGTGCGGGGGCTGCAGCGGGCCGGCTCGCTCGACGGCGAGCCTCTCCCCCCCGCTGGAGAGATCAGTCGTCGCCTCGCGGCCGGCCTGAAGCGCCGCTGGCGGCTCGCGGACGCCGCGGCAATCGCTCCAGTGCCCGCAGCCGGGCCACCACCCGGTCCGCGCGCTCGCTGAAGCTGCGCAGGGCGGTGTCCTCGGGCGGTCCGGCGAGAGCCGCCTGGCTGGCGTCGAAGGCCGAGCCACTGGCTCGCTCTGCCGCTTCCGCAGCCCGCTCGGCGGTCGCCGCCGCCTTGGTCGCCTGGCGGGCCGCGTTGAGGGCGGCCACGCCAACCGCGTGCGCCTCCTCCTCCGCCGCCCTGGCGCTGTCCTCTGCGGCCTGCGCACTCGCCACCGCCTCTTCGATCCGCTCCTCCAACTCGCTCAGAAGTGGCGGCATCGCCTCGTCTGAGAGCAGCCAGTCCTGGGTGGTATCGCGCTCAGAGACCTCCACGCCCTCAATCTAGGGGCACGACAGGCGGCAAACTGCCCTCTCTCGACGTCGATCGCCACCCGCGACTACAGGTCCGGGCGCGGCGGCCGATTACAGGCAGGTACCCCATGAAGGCCGACCTACTGCCGCTCTCAGAGCTGACCGAGGCTGACCGCCGCGCCTGGCGCGAGCTGGCCGATCGTGCCGTCGAGCCGAACCCGTTCTTCG
>DATHUE010000216.1:0-7305 GCA_035462545.1 Solirubrobacterales bacterium | reverse complement strand
GCGGGCCTGGTCGACGCCCGCGCCGCGGTCGGGGCGGGCCTGGTCGACGCCCGCGCCGCGGTCGGCGCCGTGGTGCCGCCGCCGACGGTGACGATCACCAAGGCGCCGCCGCCGTTGACCAACGTGCGCCGGCCGATGTTCGAGTTCAGCGCCAACCGCCCGGTCGCCTTCACCTGCCAGCTCGACGGCCACACCCAGCCCTGCGCCTCCCCGTTCACGGCGCCGGCAGCGCTCGCCGACGGCCAGCACGGCTTCGCGGTGCAGGCCACGGATCTCGCCGGCAAGAGCGCCAGCAGCGGCGTCGTCGACTTCCGGATCGACACGACGGCACCGCGGACCTTCTTCCGCAAGCGGCCGCGCAAGGTGATCCGCACCAAGAGGCGCAAGGTCTGGGCCACCGTCGCCTTCGGCTCCAACGAGGCCGGGGTCACCTACATCTGCAAGTTCGACCGCGACCTGCCGCGCTACTGCCCGCACCGGATCAAACGGCGTTTCGAGGTCGGGCGGCACCGGATCGTCGTCCGTGCCCGCGACACGATCGGCAACGTCGATCGCTCCGCGGCCGTCTACAAGTTCCGGGTCGAGCGCCGGGGGAAGCAGGCGACGGCCGGCAGGCGCCGCCGCTGAGCGGTTCGCCGTCTCAGTCCCGCAGCCGTTCGGCCAGCCCCGAGTAGCGGTTGCCGCTGTCGTCGCGCCGCACCGCCAGCTCCAGCGCGGCCCGTTCGCCGATCACCACGCAGGCCTGGCGGGCGCGGGTGACCGCGGTGTAGAGCAGCGGTCGGGTCAGCATCCGGGCGTGCGAGCGGTGGCAGATCGCCACCACCAGGGGCACCTCGCAGCCCTGCGCCTTGTGGACGGAGATCGCGTAGGCGAGGCGGAGATCGCCGCTCTCTTCGTAGGGGATCCTCAGGCTGCCGCCCTCGTCGAGATCGACCGTGATCGCTTCCTCCTCGGGGTCGTCGGCGACGAGGAAGACGATCGAGCCGTTCATCAGTTCCAGCTCGTGGGCGTTGCGGGTCTGGATCAGGCGGTCGCCGATCCGGAAGCGGCCCTCGAGCGCCGGCTCGCCGTCGGGGTTCAGCTCCTGCTGCAGGCGCTCGTTGAGGGCGTCGATCCCGACCGCACCCCGGTACATCGGCGCCAGCACCTGCACCTCGCGGATCGGGTCGACGCCGTAGCGGTTCGGAGCCCGCTCGGCGACCACCTCGACCGCCGTGTCGCGCGCCCGCTCCGGGTTCGGCCGGTCGATCAGGAAGAAGTCGTGGCGCTGGTCCTCGCCGGGCTCGAGGTGGGGGAGGCGCCCACGGTTGATCTCGTGGGCGGCCGTGGTGATCATCGACTGCGCCGCCCGGCGGAAGATCTGGGTGAGCCGCACCGTCGGGGCGGCGCCGGACTCGATCAGGTCGGCGAAGGGCTTGCCGGCGCCGATCGGAGGGAGCTGGTCGGCGTCGCCGACGAAGACGACGTGGGTCGCCTCGGCGACGGCTCCCAGCAGCACCTCCATCGTCCGCAGGTTCAGCATCGAGGACTCGTCGACGACGACGAGGTCGACGGGCAGGGGGTGGCCGGGCTTGAAGGTCGGCTCCTTGCCCGGCGCCCACTCGAGCAGGCGGTGGATCGTCTGCGCCTCGTGGCCGGTCGCCTGCGCCAGTCGCCGCGCCGCCCGGCCGGTGGGAGCGCAGAGGGCGATTCGCAGCTCTGCTTTCAGCGCCTCGCCGACGATCGCCTGGGTGGTCAGGGTCTTGCCGACTCCCGGGCCGCCGGTGACGACGCTGACCCGTGAGGCGAAGGTGCCGAGCACCGCCGCCCACTGTTCCGGGGTCAACCCCTTGGAGTGCTCCTCCTCGGCGGGCGGCGCTTCCGGCGCTTCGTACTCGAGCTCGGCCGGCGCTGCCAGCCGGCGCAGCATGGTCTTCGCCACCGCGACCTCCGATTCCAGCGTCCGCTCGCGGTAGGCGTGGTCGCCGAGGATGGTCAGGCCGGGGGCCTCCAGCAGCACGTCCGGGTCCGCCGGGACGCCGAGCAGGGTCCCGGCCCGCTGCGCCAGCTCGGCGAGGGGCAGGTAGGTGCTGCCGCCCTGCTCGGCCTCGGCGAGGACGTAGACCGCCGCCGCCTGCGCCCGCCGCGGCGACTCCGGCGGTACGTCGCCGGCGAGGGCGATCTTGTCGGCGCGGGCGAACCCGACTCCCTCCACCTCGGTCAGCCTGTACGGGTCCTCGTGCAGGACGACCATCGCGTCATCGGCGAAGCGGGTATGGATCGCCGCGGCCAGGTGGGCGAGCCCGTGCGGGGCCAGCTGCACGTGCAGGTCGCGGATCGCCCGGCTGGCGTGCCAGGAGTCGGCCGCCGCCTCGGCCTGGCGTCGGCTCACCCCCGGGAGCGAGGCGAACGCCGCCTCCGGGTCGGCCCCGATCTTCGCCATCACCTCCTCGCCGTGCTCGTCGACCAGCCGCTGCGCCCGGGCCGGGCCGATGTGGCGCAGCGTCGCCAGGTAGGCGATCCGGCCCTCGCGGTCTTCAGGGTCCATCGGCACCGCCCGCTGTGCCCGCAGCTGCCGGCCGTAGGTCTCGTGGGTCTGCCACTCGCCGCTGACTTCGGCCCGCTCGCCGGGGTTGAGGTGGGCGACCGGTCCGACCAGCGGGTGCTTGTCGCGGGACTCGGTGTCGCGCACTTCCAGCACCGCGTAGCCATCGTCGTCGGCCTTGAAGATCACCCGCAGCACCTCGACGGTGGCGGCGTGGCTACCGCCCTCGGTTTCGAACAGCGTCCCCGCTTCGCTCACCTGCTTAAAGCTAGGGATAGCATCGTCTCCGTGGGCGATGGATAGCGGGCTTTGCGACGGTTGTCTGCACCAGCAACTGGTCCGCAACACGCGCGGATCGGTCTTCTCGCTCTGCCGTCGCTCGCGCGAGGACCCCGAGTACCCGCGCTATCCGCGGTTGCCGGTGCTCAGGTGCCAGGGGTTTGAGCCGGCGGGGGAGGAAGGGGAGGGTCGCCCGGGTCCTTCTCCTTCGGCTCCCTAGCGGCGCCGATCCCGACCCCGATCAGGCCGAGTCCGAAGATCGTCGCGGCGATGTCGGTCAGGACTCCGAGGACCGGCACCAGCTCGAGCGCTCGCAGAATCGCGAGGCCGACGACGAAGGCGAGGATGCGGCCACGCGGCGGCCCGAGCAGGCGGCGGCCGAGGACGTAGGCGGAGATTGAGTAGGCGACGGCCCAGAGCGGTGCCAGCGCCAGCAGGATGCCGATCGCCAGCGGGATGCCGAACACCATGATCGCGGCGAGGAAGGCGGCGATCGGGAGCCCGAGCCCGATCGCGAAGCCGATCCCGAGCACCGGTCCGATCCGTTCCCGGGCGCGGGCGTCGAGGTAGTCGGCGGTGCGGGGTGCGATCAGGAGCAGCAGGCAGCCGAGCAACAGAAAGGAGAAGCCGACCGCGAGCCAGACGACGAGGCCTCCCAGGGCCAGCACCGAGTCGAAGTCGAGGCTGTCGGTCCAGTCCTCCTCGGTGACGTCGCCGCTGACTCGGGCCAGCGGCGAGACCGCCGGGCGCTCGCTGTTGTAGTGGACGTCGCCGTTGACGCGGGCGGTGCGGGTCAGGGTGGCGCGCCCCTCGAGGACGGTGAGGTCGCCGTCGATCGTTCCGGAGACGAGGGCGTCGCCGGCGAAGACCAGGACGTCGCCGTCGACGCGGCCCGCGATGCGGGCGTCGCCGCTGGCGACGAAGACCCCCTCGACCACCTTGCCCGGCGGCACGGTGACGTCGCCGACGACTACGACGATCGGCTCGTCCGCCTCGCCGCGGGTCCCGGCGTTGGCGCTGGCCGGCGAGGCCAGCGCCAACAGCGCCAGGAGCGCGATCGGAAGCAGTGCGGGTCGGCGCTGCTGCACGGGCGCAGCCTAACCCGCCTCGCGGTCAGCCCGCTAGGCAGCCGCCATCGGATCGGGCACGCCCAGCTTGCTCACCTCGGAGGGCTCGTAGACGGCACCTGGGGTGCCGCCGATGACGAGGATGCGGAGCCCGTCCGGTCCCGGCCAGACCTTGCGCATCGTCCCGGAGGCGACGCGGGCCAGGTGGTCGGCGTCGAGCGGGTAGCGCTCGCCGGCGATCTCGATCTCGCCGCTGCCGCGCAGCGCCACGAAGACCTCCTCCTGGCCGTCTTCGGCGTGATCGTGTTCGGGGTAGTTCTCGTAGCTCGGCGGCAGGTCGATCACCTGCAGGCCGAACGACTCGACCCCCAGCTCCGCCCGGGCACGCTTGAAGGCGCCGCGGAAGACGGCCTCCATCTCGTCGATCTTCTTCACGCTGTGGGTGCTCATCTGGGTTCTCCCTCGCAGTGGCCTCCCCCGCGGAAGCCGTTGAGCGAGCATCTAAACATAAGACGAACGTTCGTGCTTTTCGTGTTGTAGCCTGGGTCGATGGAGACGAAGGAACGCAAGGGAACCCGGACCCGGGCGGCGATCCTCGAGCGGGCGGTCGACCTCGCTTCGGTCGAGGGCCTGGAGGGGCTGACGATCGGCCGCCTGGCGACCGAGCTGGGGATGAGCAAGAGCGGCCTCTTCGCCCATTTCGGCTCCAAGCAGGAGCTGCAGCTGGCGACGGTCGAAGCGGCGGCGCTGCGCTTCCGCGCCGCGGTGATCGAGCCGGCGCGGACGCTGCCCTCGGGGGCGCCGCGGCTGCGGGCGATGGCCGAGGGCTATCTCGACCACCTCGACCTCTACAGCGGCGGCTGCTTCTGGGGCGCGACCTCGGCCGAGTACGACGACCGCCCGGGCCCCGTCCGCGACGCGATCGCCGCCGCCCTCGACGCCTGGGTGGCGGGCCTGGAGCACCAGGCCGAGGCTGCCGGCGTCGCCGACCCTGGCCGCTTCGCCTTCGAGGTCTTCGCCGTGGTGATGGCCGCCAACTCGCGCTACCGCCTCAGCGGCGACCGCCAGGTCCTCGAGCAGGCCCGCGCCGTCCTCGACCGCCTGGTCGCCGAGCTGCCGGCCTGAGGGTGCCTTCGGACCTGCTCGCCGACGCCGCGGCCTTTCACAGAACGCTATTTCGCTGTCATGTTTGTGCCGAAGCTCATTTCCCCTTCGACTTCAGCCGGCAGAACGCCGCTAACCAGCAGCCCCGATTCTTCTTCTTTTTCGAAGATCAGTTTCGATTCGCCGTTTTCGAAGGCTCCAGTCATTTCTCCCGCGATGGTGAATTCCGGCACGGTTTCGCAACCCGCCTCTGGAACGAAGCGGATCGATACCTCGGTGACGGTGCCGAGCGGTTCGCCCAGTTCTCCTTCTTCGAGTTTCAGGAACCAGTTGAATTCCGGCGTCGCCGTCATCGTGCATAGAAAATCGTTGGTGGGACAGGACCCTTCGATGCCCCCTTCGAAGAATTTTCCTTCCCCTGCTTCGGACGTGTTGAAGAGCACGCCACCCCAGACGGTTTCTTTTCCGGATTCACACGGGCCGACTATGAGGTTCACGGCGGGGATCGTGAACGTGAATTCCACCCCCGGCCCAGCTTCCTTGGGTTCTTCGAGGAATTTTTCGACTTCGTTGTCGTCTTCCCACCAGAACGGTCCTTCTGCCTGCGCTGCCGCCGGACCGGCCAGCGCCAGCGCCGCCCAGGCCAGCCCGACAAGCATCATGGTTTTCGTTGGCATCCCGCTGCCTCCTGATAGCGAACGGATCGAGAGTTCAGAATTGCGGCCGATCGACCGTTAGTCAATAACCTTTTCGCAAACTGGCGTGTAGGCCTTCGTTTGGGGCGGCCCTACACTCCGCCGGTGGACCGCGCCCGCCTCGACAGCGCCCTCGCCGCCGCCGGTGAGCCTTCCTACCGTGCCCGCCAGATCTGGGAGTGGGTTGCGCGCGGCGCCGCCTCCTACGAGGAGATGACGAACCTGCCGGCGGCGCTGCGCGAGTGGCTGGCTGCTGACGTGCCGCTCTCCACCCTCGCGGTCAAGACCGAGGCGCGCTCCGAGGACGGCAGCGTAAAGGCGCTGTTCGAGACCGGCGACGGACGCCCGCTGGAGCCGGTGCTGATGCGCTACCGGGACGGCCGCCGTTCGGTCTGCCTCTCCTCGCAGTCAGGCTGTCCGCTGACCTGCACCTTCTGCGCCACCGGGCAGATGAAGTTCGGCCGCAACCTCAGCGCCGACGAGATCCTCGACCAGGCCCTGCACTTCCGCCGCCTCGAGCAGATCGATCATGTCGTCTTCATGGGGATGGGGGAGCCGACGATGAACATCGACAACGTCCTCGCCGCCTGCGAGCGGCTGCCCGACCTCGGCGTCACTCCGCGGCGCACGGCGATCTCCACGGTCGGCTGGGTGCCGGGAATCGACCGCCTCGCCGAGTGCGAGCTGCCGGTCGCCCTCGCCCTCTCCCTGCACGCCCCCAACGACGGTCTGCGCTCGCAGCTGATGCCGGTCAACGACCGCTACCCCTTGGCGGCGGTCCTGGCCGCCTGCCAGCGCTACATCTCCCGGCGCCGGCGCAAGGTCTTCGTCGAGTACGTGATGCTCGATGGCGTCAACGACCAGCCGGAGCACGCCCGCGAACTCGCCGCCCTGCTCGACCGCCGCGTCTACAAGGTCAACCTGATCCCCTACAACCCGACCGGCAGCTACGACGGCTCCTCGCCGGAGCGGATCGAGCGCTTCCGGGCGATCCTCGCCGAGCACCGCCTCACCGCGACGGTTCGCCTCACCCGCGGTCGCGACATCGACGCCGCCTGCGGCCAGCTCGCCGCCTCGGCTGCAGGGAGCTGAAGGCGAGTATGGAGGCGCGCCTGCCCCGCCGCGCGATCGAGCTGCCGGGTGGCGAGGCGAGCCCGCTGCGGAAGATCCTCGGGCGGCTGGCGATCGCCCTGGGGCTGATCACCCTCGTCGCCCTGGTCTCCTACGCCGGCCGCGACGGCTACGTCGACCCCGAGGACGGGACGATCAGCCTCCTCGACGCCTTCTACTACTCGACGGTCTCGATCACCACGACCGGCTACGGCGACATCCGGCCGGTCTCCGACAGCGCCCGCTGGGTGACCACCGTCGTCGTCACGCCCGCCCGGGTGCTGTTCCTCATACTGCTGGTCGGAACCACCCTGGAGATACTTGCCGAGCGGAGCCGCGAGGCCTACCGGCTCGCACGCTGGAGGAGACGCTTGAAGGACCACACGATCGTCTGCGGATACGGAGTCAAGGGCCGCAGCGCGGTTCGCACTCTGCTCAGCAAGGGGACCAAGCCGGACCAGATCGTCGCGATCGAGCCCGACCCGGATGCGCGCGAGCTGGCGATCGCCGACGGCCTCGTGGCGAT
>DATHUE010000215.1:0-4531 GCA_035462545.1 Solirubrobacterales bacterium | reverse complement strand
CCCACCACTCGCTGCGTCAGGAGACGGAGTGGTTGGCGACGATCGTGCCGTCGGGGTCCCAGGCGCGCTTCACCTCGGCGAGGCGGGCGCAGGTCGCGGCGGGGAGGATCGCATCGACGTCGCAGGGGCGGTCGGCGAAGTTGTAGTAGCCGCCGCTCGCCCGCCAGGGCTCCATCGCCGCCTCGAGCCGGTCGAGGTCGGCGGGGATCTTCGCCGCCGCCTCCGGCGCCATCGGCGAGCCGATCGCCTCCAGCACGAAGCCGGCGTCGAGCTTGTCGAGGGCGCCGCTGCCGGCCGCCGAGCGGCCGAGGGCGCCGCCGAGCTGGCGCAGCTCCGCCAGCAGCAGCACGGAGCCGGTCTCGGGCCCGGGGCCGTTGGCGACGAAGGCCTCGATCGCCTCGTCGGGCAGCTCGGAGATCGTCAGGTGGTGACCGATCCCCGGCACCGGCTGCTCGGGGTCCATGTGGATCCGGCAGAGCCCGGCGGCCGGGATCTGGCCGACCATGCTCATGATCGGCTCGCCGATCTCCAGCAGCGGCGCCACCGTCCGCTCGCCGTTCTCGCGGTCGCCGAGGCAGGCGACGCCGATCGTGATCACCGCCCGGCCGCGCAGCGGCTCCGGTACGTCGGGGATCGGCGGCGGCCGCAGCAGCCGCACGATCGAGGTCACCTCGTCCGGCACCTGCGCTGCCCAGTCTCGGTAGGCGCGAACCGCCTCGGCCCCGAGCTCGCCGGGGAGCACCATCGTCCCCGCGTAGAGCTCGGCGACCGGCACCAGCTCCAGGTGCAGGGCGGTGACGAGGGCATAGCCGCCCCCACCGCCGCGCAGCGCCCAGAACAGCTCCGGCTCGCTCTCGGCGTCGACCGTCCGCGCCTCGCCCGCGGCGGTGACCAGCTCGATCGCGCGGACGCTGTTGCAGGCGAAGCCGTGGGCCCGGCCGAGCCAGCCGAGCCCGCCGCCGAGCGTGTAGCCGACGACGCCGACGTCCGGCGAGGAGCCCGGCAGCGAGCTGAGGCCGTGAGCCCCGGCCGCCTCGGCCAGCTCCAGCGAGAGCACGCCGGCCTCGACCCGCGCCGTGCGGGCGTCGGGGTCGACCTCGACTCCGCGCATCCGCTCGGTCTTCAGCAGGATCGTGCCGTCGAGCGGCGCCAGCGGCGCGGCGCCGTGGCCGGTCCCCTGGGGGGCGACCTTCAGCCCCTCGGCGGCCGCGAAGCGGACGACCGCGGCGACGTCCGCGGCGCTCTCGGCGAAGGCGACCGCGACCGGGTTCTGGTCGACCGCCAGGTTCCAGGCGGCTCGCGCCTCGTCCCAGCTCGCATCGCCCGGCTTGATCACATCACCTTCGATTCGCAGCTCGTTCATCGGGCAACCCTCTCACGCAGACGGGTGAAGGAGACCTCCCAGTGGATCTGGGTCTTCGTCCAGTACTCCGCTTCGGTGCTTTTGCGGCTGCCCTCGGCGATCGAGATCCACTTGCGGAACCCGGGATCGAACAGCTCCGCTTGGGAGAGGTCGGCGTAGAGGTAGTTGCCGGGTTTGCCGACGTCGGTCAGTAGCCACGGGAAGCCCATCGTGCCGGCCCCCGGGCAGCGTTCGAACGGGTCGTCGTCGCCGTTGCCGGAGAGCAGCAGGCCGCCCTTGCGATGGCGCGTGTACTGCAGCCGCACGCCGTAGGGCTGCACCGTCTTCGTCCCGCAGTCGGGCTGGTAGGTGGTCTCGACGCCGCCGCCGTTGTCTTCGCAGGGGACGGCGCTGGCGTGGATGCGCGGGGTCCAGCGGCGTTTCACCTTCGCCTTGGTCGGGATCTCGAGCTGGCCCGTCTTCGAGAAGAATTCCGGGTTCTCGAATCCCGGCGCGTAGGTCGCGGTCAGGTAGACCGGCTTCGTCGTCGCGAAGACGACTTTCTCCGAGCCGGAGGAGAAGTCGCTGTAGTCGCAGTCGTCCGCCGCCGCCTTGGTGTGCTGCTGGACCATCTTCTGCCAGCCCTTGACCTCGACCTTGAAGGTCGCCGTCTTGAACCCCTTGACGGGGCTCTCCGCCCTCGCCGCCGGTGCCGTCAGCGCCAGCGCCGCGACCAGCGCCGCCACCGCGGCGACGATCGCCGTTTCGATCCGGGTCTGTCTTGCCATCGTTCTCATTCCTTTCCGGCGCCGTCGCCGCTGGCGAGGGCGCTGTCGTCCGCGCTCGCCGGGTGGGCGAGCAGGTCGTCGATCGCGTGCATCAGCCCGAGCCGGCCGCTGAACTCGCGGGCCTCGCCGGCGGCGCCGACGGCGCGGCCGCTGAGGCCGTCGCCGTCGAGCGTCAGCTCGAGCCTGATCTCGGTCCTCGTCTCCGGCGACATCAGGGCGCCGTGTAGGCCCAGATCGCCCGGAAGCCGACGAAGTCCGGGTTGCTGAAGCCCGTGAAGCCGATCGCGAAGCCGAACCGGTTCGAGGTGTGCGTTTCGAAGCCGGTCGAGCCGCTCGCTCCGAGCGAGTAGATGCAGACTTTGCCGGCGGGCGCGCTCGGTTCCCAGACGTTGCCGTTGCAGGTGGGATCGGTCTGGGCTGCCCCCGAGCCCGGCGCGAAGACCACGCTGGCGGGCTGGTTGGCCGCCAGCGGCACCGGGAAGGAGACGCTGCCGCTCGCCTTTTTGCCTTCGGCCAGCGGCAGCTGCAGGTTGAAGTAGCCGTAGATCGACTTGCCCGAGGGCAGGGGTCCGTCGAAGACGGTGAAGCCGGAGGGCCCCCGCTCCCCGGTGGCGCCTCGCTCGCCCTGAAGCCCGCGCTCGCCCTGCGGTCCGACCGGTCCCCGGACTCCTGCGGTGCCCTGTGGACCGGTCGGCAGCTGGCCGGCGGCGAAGTCGGCGCCGCGCAGGCTGCCGTCCCTGACCTTGGCCGAGTTGACGGCGCCTTTCTTCAGCTGCTTGGTGCCGACGCTGGCTTTCGGCAGGGCGCCGGCGGCGTAGGCGCTGGTGCCTCCCAGGGCCAGGAACAGGGCCAGGTAGGCGACGAGGTTTCCGCGCATGTGGCCGAGGGCGGCACGCGCCTTGCTGCTTCTCATCTGAGTCTCCTTTGCGGGCGCCGCTGGCGGCGCGATCGGGTTCATGCAGCCAGCTTCCGCTCCGCAAAGGGCCCGCACATCGAGGGCACCCCCAAACCGACCCCCCAATCTCTGGGGGATACCCCAAAGAGCGGAGAGGGTGGGATTCGAACCCACGAGGCGGGTTAACCCCGCCCACGCGATTTCCAGTCGCGCTCCTTAAGCCACTCGGACACCTCTCCGGGATGCCCGGACAGCCTAGCTCGTAGAATCAGGTCCCGACTGGGTCCCGGAGGGGTGCCGGAGTGGTTGAACGGGGCAGTCTCGAAAACTGTTGGCGTCGCAAGGCGCTCGTGGGTTCGAATCCCACCCCCTCCGCTGTCAGAGCCGCTTTCCCGCATGGGGCTGCCGCGAGTCCGCTGCGGCAAGCGGCTTATTCCAAGTAGGGCGCGATCCAAGCGCCATAGGGCCGGATGAACGCGCGGGCAGAAGGTAGCCCCAACTCGATGGCGGAGTGCAGCCGGCCGGCTTTCATTCCCGGATAGTCGTGCTCCACGTCCGAGCGCGCTCTCTGGGCGCGTTTGAGGTTCCGACAGAGCGTGGCGTCGATCACGCCAGCCTCCTTCAATGCGTCGAAGGCCCGGGCGGAGTTCGCCTCATGGAGGTTGGGAAGCTCCAGTTGGGCCAGCCGAGTTCCGCGTTCCGCAAGCTCGACCACGTCGTTCTGCACCCGGTTGAATGCGCGTTCGACGGCCTGCACCCTGTTGTACGCCTTGATCCCGTCCTTCCTTTCGAAGGCTCGTTTGAACTCGTTCAGCTCAAAGCCTTCGCCGAACTCCTCCATTGCGCTTTCGAGCGCAAGGATCTCCTCGGGGAGGCTCTCCAGTCGCTCGACGATCTCGCTGTGCAGTCGCTTTGACATCAGGCCTCGCTGACCAGGCGATCGATCCCTGCGAGGGCGCGGCGGCTGCGCTCTCGCAAGTGCCTCCGGGCATGGCGCTCCACAGCCTCGGCTTCGGAGCTGAGGCGGGCCCAGCGTTCCTCGCGGTCGACGATCGTGCGGCCCTCGGCCACGGCCTCCGCTAGGAGCACCGGATTGGCCCTGGCGTCCTCCAGCGTGAGTACGTCGACGCGCCGCCCAAGCAGCCCTTCGAGCTTCAACTCAAGATCGACGATGCGGATCGAGGAGGCATCGCGCATCTCGACGATCAAGTCGATGTCGCTTTGCTCGCTGTCGTCTCCTCGAGCGGCCGAGCCGAACAGGAGCGCAAACCGCACGTTCTGCTCGGTCCTCAGCGCTTCTCGAAGGGCCGCAAGAAGCTTCCAGGAGCGACGCAGGTACTGCTTCTCGGCAGTGCCGAGCTTCAGCTTGCGCGGCGTCGGGCGTTCCGCCCGCAGCGTTCCTTCGTTGAACGCGCGGCGCAGGGTTCGCTCGTTCGCGCCGATCTGACTTGCCAGTAGCTGAAGCTCATTCATGTGTCCAATATAAACACCTCATGTGTCCAATCT
>DATHUE010000214.1:0-3944 GCA_035462545.1 Solirubrobacterales bacterium | reverse complement strand
CTGCGGCCGGGGCAGGAGCTGAAACGGACCTACGACGAGGAGCCCGACGCGAAGCGGATCCTCGACGTCGCCCAGGGACTCGAGGGGATCATCCGCAACAACTCGATCCACGCCGCGGCGGTGGTGATCGCCGACCGGCCGCTGCAGGAGATCGTGCCGCTGCAGCTGGCCGAGGACCGCAGCGCGCCCGCCGGCGGCAACGGCAGCGGCGGCAAGCCCGAGCGTCAGTACAAGGTCGTCACCCAGTACTCGATGGGCCCGATCGAGGAGATCGGCCTGCTGAAGATGGACTTCCTCGGGCTGCGCAACCTCGACGTGATCGAGGACGCGGTCGAGATCATCCGCCGATCGCGCGGCGTCGAGCTGGAGATGACCGAGATTCCGATGGACGACGCGAAGACCTTCGAGATGCTCGCGAGGGGGGACGGCACCGGGGTCTTCCAGCTTGAGTCCGAGGGCATGCGCGAGGCGATGAAGAAGGTGCGGCCGACGGAGTTCGACGACATCGTCGCCCTCGTCTCCCTCTACCGGCCGGGGGCGATGCGCTACATCCCCGAGTACGCGAAGGGCAAGCGCAACCCCGGCTCGGTGACCTATCCGGACGAGCGCCTGCGGCCGATCACCGAACCGACCTACGGCTGCGTCCTGTACCAGGAGCAGCTGATGGAGATCGCCAAGCAGATGGCCGGCTTCAGCCCTGCCGAGGCAGACGACCTGCGCAAGGCGATCGGCAAGAAGAAGCGCGACCTGATGGCGACGATGAAGAGCAAATTCCTCGAAGGGATGAAGGCCTCCGGCACCGCCGACAAGGTCGCCAAGGACATGTGGTCGCTGATGGAGGCGGCCGCCGACTACTCCTTCAACAAGTCGCACGCCGCCTGCTACGCGCTGATCTCCTACCGCACCGCCTACCTCAAGGCCAACTACCCGGCCGAGTACATGGCGGCGGTGATCTCCTCGGTGATGAACACCAAAGACAAGGTCCCGTTCTTCGTCAACCGCTGCGAGGAAATGGGAATCGAGGTGCTGCCGCCCGACGTCAACACCTCCGATCACAGCTTCGTCGTCTCCGAGAACGCGATCCGGTTCGGCCTCGACGCGGTCAAGAACGTCGGCCATGCGGCGGTCGAGGCGATTCTGCGTGCCCGCGAGGAGGCCCCGATCGCCTCGATCTGGGACTTCTGCGAGCGGGTCGACTCGCGCGCGGTCAACAAACGGGCGATCGAATGCCTGATCAAGTGCGGCGCCCTCGACTCGACCAACGCCACCCGCAAGGGGATGCTGGAAGCGCTGCCGGCGGCGCAGTCGGCGGGCCAGAAGGCCCAGGAAGACGCTCAGCTCGGCCAGGGATCGATCTTCGACTTCGGCGAGGACGCCGGGGGCGGGGGAGGGGCGGCGAGCCAGGCCCATCACCGGCCGCCGATCTCCGCCGTCGAGTTCGAGCGGGCCGAGCTGCTGGCGCTGGAGAAGGAGACGCTCGGCACCTACCTCTCCTCGCATCCGCTGACCGAAGTCAAGGGGGCGCTGCGGGCCCGGGTCGACTGCAGCCTCGCCGAGCTCGGCGGCAAGGCCGACGGCTCCTGGGTGACGGTCGGCGGCATCGTCGTCGATTGCAAGAAGATCCGCACCAAGAGCGGCAACCAGATGATGTTCGCCACCCTCGACGACGTCGAGGGCCAGGTCGAGATGCTGGTCTTCAAGGCCGACCAGGCGGAGAGCGCCCAGGTGATCCAGCCCGACGCGATCGTCGTCGTCCGCGGCCGCCTCGACCACAAGGACCGCGGCGAGACGAAGCTGGTCGTTCAGGAGGCGCAGCGCTTCGAACCCGGCGCCGAGGAGATCGCCAACGCACCGAAGATCGCCGCCGCCCCGAGCGGACCGCTGCGGCTGGTCGTCGACATGGCCAGGTGCGGCGAGGGGACGATCGACGAGCTGAAGGCGGTGCTCGAGCACCACAAAGGCGAAGCGGCCGTCCACCTGGTGATGCAGACCGAGGACGGCGAGCTGGCGCTGAAGCTCGGCAGTGAGTACCGGGTCAAGCCGTCGGGGACGCTGCGCGCCGAGCTGGGACACATATTGGGTCCCGACGCGATCGCCGCCTGATCGATTAACGGCTGTTTTCACGCGGGCGGGCTCCCCTAGACTTTCTTCATGCCAGCCACGCGCACCGAGATCGGCGAATGCCGCCAGTGCCGCAGCTTCTGCGACAAGATGGTCGAGCCGCGCGGTTGCCTCGAAGTCGGTTGCCGCTATCTCTACAGCCACGTCGACGCTCTCACCGGCGCCCAGTACGTGGGCTGTCTGCAGAAGGTCTTTGCCGCCGAGGTCGACCTCGCCGCGGTCTTGGAGCCGGGGGGATTCGGCGGCGTGAAGATGACCGGCGAGCCGCTGCCGCACTGCCAGTTCTCGGTCGAGCGCGCCTACGAGGGCGACGGCCCGAGTTACGGCTGCGTCAACCGCCGCTTCTTCGACTGCAACGACCAAGGCCCGGAGGGCCTGCGCGCTTTCGACCTCCGCGACATCTAAGAAGGCGACACCGATTCGTGTAGGATTTCGCTATGACTGAGATAGCGGGAGTGGCAGAGCCGGAACCGGACGTGGTCGAGCAGGCGCTGGCGGAGCCCGGCAGCGACTCCAGTGAGGGTGCCAAGTTCACCCTGGAGCTGAACCAGGACCAGCAGGACATCCGCGACTGGGTCCACGGCTTTGCCGAGGGCGTCGTCCGCCCGGCGGCGGCCGAGTGGGACGAGCGCGAGGAGACGCCGTGGCCGGTGATCCAGGAGGCGGCGAAGATCGGCCTCTACGGATTCGAGGCCCTGGCCCAGTTCTGGGCCGACGACACCGGCCTCACCCTGCCGATCGCCAACGAGGAGCTGTTCTGGGGCGACGCCGGGATCGGGATGGCGATCATGGGCACCTCGCTCGCCGTCGCCGCTATCTTCGGCCAGGGCACCCCGGAGCAGATGGGCGAGTGGATCCCGCAGTGCTTCGGCAGCGAGGACGACGTCAAGCTCGGCGCCTTCTGCGCCTCGGAGCCCGACGCCGGCTCCGACGTCTCGGCGATCCGCACCAGCGCCAAGTACGACGAGGCCAAGGACGAATGGGTGCTGAACGGCCAGAAGGCCTGGGCGACCAATGGCGGCATCGCGAATGTTCATGTCGTGATCGCCAGCGTCGACCGCGAGCTCGGCTCCCGCGGCCACGCCGCTTTCATCGTTCCTCCGGGGACCAAAGGCTGCGAGCAGGGCGCAAAGGTGAAGAAGCACGGCCTGCGCGCCTCCCACACCGCCGACGTCCACCTCGACGATTGCCGGGTGCCGGGCGCCTGCCTGCTCGGCGGCAAGGAGAAGCTCGACGAGCGCCTCGCCCGCGTCCGCGAGGGCAAGAAGGCGAAATCACAGGCGGCGATGCAGACCTTCGAGGCGAGCCGGCCGACGGTCGGCGCCCAGGCGCTGGGCATCGCCCGCGCCGCCTACGAGTACGCGCTCGACTACGCCAAGGAGCGCGAACAGTTCGGCAGGAAGATCGTCGAGAACCAGGCGATCGCCTTCGCGCTCGCCGACATGAAGATGGAGCTCGACGCCGCCCGGCTGCTGGTCTGGCGCGCCGCCTGGATGGGCCGCAACGGCCACAAGTTCGAGAACGCCGAGGGCTCGATGTCGAAGCTCAAGGCCGGCGAGGTCGCCGTCTGGTCGACCGAGCGGGCGATCCAGATCCTCGGCGGCAACGGCTACCCCCGCGAGTACCCGGTCGAGCGGATGCACCGTGACGCGAAGATCTACACGATCTTCGAGGGCACCTCGGAGATCCAGCGCCTGGTCATCTCCCGCGCGATCTCAGGGGTACACGTCAAATAAGAGGCGCCGGGGGAGGGGTGGGGTGCCCCTGCTCGGAGCACTTCCGCCGAGAGAGGCGGATGCCGGCTGGCGCCTCGGGCCTCACTG
>DATHUE010000213.1:0-6447 GCA_035462545.1 Solirubrobacterales bacterium | reverse complement strand
CACGGTAAACGACCACTCGCCGGCTGTCCGCCGCGGGCGCCCTCGACGGTGACGTGGGAGAAGTCAGGCCAGTTGGTAGGCGCCGGGCTCGAGCTCGCGGGTGCGGCGCCGGTAGGTGCTCCAGAGCCAGGGCCAGTTGCTGGGATCGTTGCCGTCCTCGTCGACGTACCAGTTGCTGCAGCCGCTGTGCCAGACCGTCCCCGCCAGCGCGGCGCGCAGTTCGCGGTCGAAGGCGGCGGCGGCCTCGGGGCGAAGCTCGATCCGCTCGGCGCCCGCCGCTTCCATCTGGCGCAGCGCCGCCAGGACGTGGCCGATCCCGCACTCGAGCGTGTTGACGACCGAGCCACTGCCGCCGTTGGTGTTGGGCCCGTAGAGCAGGAACATGTTCGGGAAGCCGGGCACGGTCAGGCCGAGATAGGCCCGCGGCACCTGCCCCCACTCCTCGGCCAGGGTGCGGCCGCCGCTGCCGGCGATCTCCATCGGGGCGACGAAATCATGGCTGGCAAAGCCAGTGGCGAGGACGATCGCGTCGGCCTCGCGCTCGCGGCCGTCGGCGCTGCGGATGCCGGTCGCGGTTACCCGCTCGATCCGCTCGTCGACCAGCTCGACGTTGGGCTGGGCGAGCGCCGGATACCAGTCATCGGTCAGCATGATCCGCTTGCACCCGATCTCGTCGCTCGGGGTCAGCTTGCGGCGCAGCTCCGGATCGGAGATCGCCGACTTGATTTGGCGGCGGCCGATCGCTCGCAGCAGCGGCAACAGCCAGGGCCGGTTGGTCATCGCCGCCGCCGCGAACTCCTGGAAAGCCTGGATCGAGGCGCGGTCGAGCCGGCGCAGCGCCGGCAGGCGGCGGAAGAGCGCGCGGGCGCGCTCGGAGTAGGCGAAGTCGTTCTTCGGCAGGGTCCAGCCGGGCGAGCGCTGGTAGACGTCGAGCTGCCCGACCTCGGGCTGGATCGCCGGCACCACCTGGATCGCGCTGCAGCCGGTGCCGATCACCGCCACCCGCCTGCCGGCGAGCTCGACGTCGTGGCGCCACTCGGCGGTGTGGAACGCGGGGCCGGCGAACTGGTCGAGGCCCGGGATCGGTGGCACCTGCGGGACCGAGAGCTGACCGCAGGCGGCGATCAGCAGGTCCGCCTCGTGCGGGCCGGCGCTGGTCTGCAGCCGCCAGCGGCGCCGCTCCTCGTCCCAGCTGGCGCTCGTCACCTCGGTCCCGGTGCGAACCTTGTCCAGAACCCCGAAACGACGGGCGACGCCCTCGATGTAGGCGCGGATCTCCGGCCCGGGCGAGAACCGCCGCGACCAGCGGTTGGGGGCGAAGGAGAACTCGTAGAGGTGCGAGGGGATGTCGCAGGCCGCCCCCGGGTAGGTGTTGTGCTGCCAGACGCCGCCGACCCGCTCGCCCTTCTCGAACACGGTCACGTCCTCGTAGCCCTCGCGCCGCAGCATCACGGCGGCGCCGACGCCGCCGAAGCCGCCGCCGACGATCGCCACCGAGGGGCGTCGGCTAGTCAAGGCCGAAGCCCTTCAGGCCGTGGTCGCCGAACGGCTCGTCGCGCTCCCGGACCGCCTCGCGGAAGCCGGACTCGGCGGCCCGGCGAACGAAGCCGTGGCCCTCCTCGGTGTGGCGGGCGATCCCGTCGAAGAAGGTGCCCAGCGTTTGGGACTGGCGCAGGCCCTGGGCGTGGATCGTTTCGTTGACGAGCAGCTTCATCATCACCAGCTGGTTGACCGGCAGCCGCGCCACTCGCTCGACCAGTCGCTCGAAGCGGGCGTCGAGCTCGGCAGCGGGAGCCGCCTCGGTCGCCAGGCCCCACTCCGCCGCCTCGACCCCGGTCAGCGAGTCGCCGGTGAGCAGCAGCCGCTTGGCCCGCATCGGCCCGATCCGGCTCGCCCACAGCGCCGTCGTCGGCGAGCCCCAGACCCGGGCCGGCGGGTAGCCGATCTTCGCGTCCTCGGCGATCACCAAGAGGTCCGAGCAGAGCGCCATGTCGGTGCCGCCGGCGACGCAGAAGCCGTGCACCTTGCAGAGCACCGGCTTCTCCGAGTCGAACAGGCTCATGAAGCCGCGTACGTTGCGCGACATGAACTGGTAGTCGGTGACCGCGTCCCAGTTCGACTCCGGCGCGTGGTTGGCGGCGATCGTCGCCGGGTCGAGCGGCGAGCCGGGAGGAGCGCCGACCCCCTCCATCTCCCCCATCTCCTCGGCCGAGGCGACCAGGTCGTAGCCGCCGCAGAAACCGCTGCCGTTCCCGGCCAGGGCGATGACGTGAACCTCGGGATCGAGGTTCGCCTGCTCGACGGAGGCGGCGATCTCCACCGGCATCAGCGGCGTGATCCCGTTGCCGCGCTCCGGCCGGTTCAGGGTGATTCGAGCGACCCGGTCGGCGGTCTCGTAGGTCAGGGTCTCCACGGGGCGGACCTTACCTCCAGGTCGCCTCAAGATCGCCGTTTTCGCTTTAGGTCCCAACAGCCGGCGACGATCTCTGTCGCATGACCTCCTTCTCTTCGGCGATGCGGCCCCCCTCCTCCCATCCCGAACCCGCCGCCTTCCCCTCCGGCGGCACCCGGTAAGAGCACCGTCCCACCACGTCCGCGGCGGCTAACGCCTCGCGGGGTCGGTGGGTCGGTGTCTCTGGCCTCTCGCAGCCTGCCTACGGATAGACCGACCGCAACCGGGCGGCTTCGGCAACCCGGGCGATTGCGACCGCTTGGCCCGCCTCGCGCCAGCGGACGCCGAAGCGGTCGGCCACCTCGGCGATCCTGTCCATCGAGCCCGGTCGCCGCCTTACGGCTCTCGGTACCGCCGAGCACGACGGGCTTGCCGGTGACGATCCCGGGCGCCGCGTGGCCGATGTGCTGGGAGTAGGTGTCCATGAACCACGACATCTCACGTTCGCCGGTCGCCATGTCCGGCGCTGGGATGTCCTGGTCGGGGGGCGCCGTTCCACTCCCGGGGCCGCGACCCCATCCCGTGAATCAGTCACGAAGGGAAAGCGCCTCGTCGAGGTTGTCGAGCAGGGCGTCGACGACCTGGGGGTCGAAATGGGAGCCCCGCCCCTCCCGAATCACTTGCACCGCGTCGTCGACCGAGAGCGCAGACCGGTAACAGCGGTCGCTGAGCAGCGCGTCGAAGACGTCGGCGACCGCGGTGATGCGTCCCTCGATCGGTATTTCCTCGCCAGCCAATCCACGCGGGTAGCCGCCGCCGTCCCAGCGCTCGTGGTGGGTGAGCGCGATCGTCGCCGCCAGCTGCAACAGCTCGCTCTCGGAGTCGGCGAGGATCTCGTAGCCGACGGTGGCATGACGCTCCATCACCTCGCGCTCCTCGGGAGTGAGCGCCCCCTCTTTCTGGAGAATGCCGTCAGGAGTCGCGACCTTGCCGACGTCGTGCATCGGCGCCGCGGTCCGCAGGAGCAGGACGTGATCGGCGTCGAGCCCAACCCGGCTGGCGAGGAAGGCGGCGATCGCCGCCATCCGGTTGACGTGCTGGCCGGTCTCCCCGTCGTGCAGCTCGAGAGCCTTGGCCAAGCGCTCGACGGTCTCCTGACGCGAGGCGGTCAGCTCCGCGATCGCCCGCAGCTGTGCTTGGGCCAGCTCCTCGCGCAGCAGCTCCGCCTGCTTTTTCCCGGTGATGTCAGTCGAGATCCCGTAGACGCCGGCGATGCTCCCGGCCTCGTCGACGTAGGGAAACTTGACACTGAAGAAGGTCCGCTCCTCGTCCCCCACCTGCAGGGTTTCCTCGGCCTGGAAGGTGCCTCCTTCCTCGAGGACCATGCGATCGGACTCCGTCACCACCCCCGCGGACTCCGGCGAGAGGAAGTCCGCGTCGCGCAGGCCGACCAGTTCGTTGGGCTGCATGCCCATTGATTCGTGGGTCACCTGGTTGGCGAGCAGGTAGCGCCGCTCGCGATCCTTGATGTAAATCGGGACCGGGGCTCTGTCCATCAGCGTCTGCAGCCGGTCCTCCAGAGCCTTGTTGTGGGCCCGCTGGGCGATTTCCAGCCCCCGCTGACGCAGCGCGTTCATCGTCGTGATCAACAGCTGGCCGGGCCAGAACGGCTTCACCAGATAGCCGTGGGCGCCCATCTCGAATGCCCGCCTAGCGACGTCCGAGTCGTCGACCCCGGTGACCAGCACGACCGCCATGTCGGGATGGTCGCGAGCGATCTCCTCGACCAGGACGAGACCGGACTCGCCGGGCATCTGGATGTCGCAGAGGGCCAGCTGGAAGGGGCCGGCGGCCGCCAGCTTCACGCGGGCCTCCTCGACGCTGCCGGCGAACTCGCACTCGTAGTGCTCGCTCAGCGAACGGCCGATCAGGCGCAGCACCTCGGGCCGGTCGTCGGTGGCGAGAATGCGCGGCGCCTCGCGCCCACCTCGGCCCTCCGGGCCGATTCGCGCGGTCGCTTGCGCCGAACCCAGCCTCATCAAACCTTCACGTCCCTGGCGTCGAGCAGTCCGCGGACGGTCTGCAGCAGCTCGCTGGAGCTGAAGGGCTTCTCGATGAACGCGGATCCGCCCTGCTCGGCCAGGGCTTCCGGAGCGAGGACGTCGTGGCTGTACCCGGACATGAAGATCACCCCAAGCTCGGGCCGGATCGTCTTCACCTGCTCGACCAGCTCGGTCCCGAGCATTCCCGGCATGATCACGTCGGTGAGGAGCAGGTGGATCGGCTGCTCGGCCTTGCGGCAGACCGCGAGCGCCTCCTCACCGCCGCTGGTGCCGATCACCGAGTAGCCCCCCTTGCTGAGGATGCGTTCGGCCATGCGCCGTACGTCGGCCTCGTCCTCGACGACCAGCACCACCTCGCCGTGGCCCGGCGGCCGCTCCTTGGCGTGGTCCCGGCCGGGGCGGACCGCGGCCGAGCTGGCGGGCAGATGAACCTTGATCGTGGTGCCCATGCCGGCCTCCGAATAGATGTCGACCCGGCCGCCCGCCCCGGTGACTATCCCGTACACCGTGGCGAGCCCGAGCCCGGTCCCTTCGCCCTTTCCCTTCGTGGTGAAGAAGGGCTCGAAGGCGCGCTCGACGGTCTCCCCCTCCATCCCGACGCCGGTGTCGCTCACCTTGAGGCGGACGTAGGGCCCAGGCTCCGTGCCCGGATGCATGTAGGTGTACTCCTCGTCGAGCTCGGCATTCTCGACCTCGATCAGGAGGCGGCCGCCGTCGGGCATCGCGTCGCGCGCGTTGACCGCGAGGTTGACCAGGACCTGCTCGATCTGCCCCGGGTCGGCTTCGACCGTCGCGAGATCGTCGCCGAAGCGGGTCTCCAGCTCCACCCGCTCCCCCAGCGCCCGGTGCAGCAGGTTCTCCAGCTCGGAGACGACCTTGCGCAGGTCGAGCAGCTCCGGCTGCACGACCTCGCGCCGGCTGAAGATCAGCAGCTGGCGGGTCAAGGCGGCGGCGCGCTCGGCCGCCCGGCGGATCTCCTCGACGTCCTCGGCCGCCTTGGAGTCGGGCGGCAGGTCGTCGCCGACGAACTCGGCGTAATTCATGATCACGCCGAGGATGTTGTTGAAGTCGTGGGCGATCCCGCCGGCAAGCTGACCGACGCTCTCCAGGCGCCGTGACTGGTCGAGTTGTTCCTGCAGCGCCTTCTCCCGCTCGCTTTCGGCGCGATCGCTGATGTCGCGGATCGCGACCATCGCCAGGGTGCTCCCGTCCTCCTCCTCGATGCTGGAGAGGCTGACCTCGGCCGGGAACTCGGCACCGTCCTTGCGCAGGGCGAACAGCTCCACGCCGGCGCCCATCGGCCGGGTCCGGGGTTCGGCGAAGTACCCGTCGCGATGGCTGGGGTGAACTTTGTGGAATCGCTCTGGGATGAGGAGCTCGATCCCCTGGCCGACCAGCTCCTCACGGGTGTAGCCGAAGACGGTCTCCGCCTGCTGGTTGGCGAGGACCATCTTCCCGTTCGCAGCCACGCCAAGGATGGCATCGGGGGCGAACTCGAGGAACTGTTCGAATCGCTTTTCCGCGGCCCGGCTATGGGTGACGTCGCGAATCGCCGCGGTGGCGAGTCGTCCCTCCTCGGTTTCTATCGAGGAGAGAGAGATCTCCGCTGGAAACTCGGTCCCGTCCCGCCTCAGCCCGTAGAGGTCGAGCTCGGCTCCCATCGGCCGAGTCCGGGGCTCGGCGAAGTACTCCTTGCGGTGCCCAGGGTGGGCGCCGCGGAATCGCTCCGGGACGAGGATCTCCACCTTCTCGCCGAGCAGATCCTCCCGGACGTAGCCGAACAGTGCCTCGACCTGACCGTTGACCAGAACCATCCTGCCGTCGGCGCCGACCCCGACGATCGCGTCGGGCGCCGCCTCGAGCAATTGCTCGAAGGTCGAACTGTTGCCATTGGACTTCGCTGGATCGGGCGACACTTCCCTATTCCTCGATCCTGCCGCTCAGCTTCGAGAAATCACCTTAACACTCATGATTCGCTACGCGAAAATAAAC
>DATHUE010000212.1:0-18198 GCA_035462545.1 Solirubrobacterales bacterium | reverse complement strand
GACATCGCCGGCGTCGAGGACCACCTCGGCGACATGGACTTCAAGGTCGCCGGCACCAAGGACGGGATCACCGCCCTGCAGATGGACATCAAGATCACCGGCGTCACCTTCGAGATCCTCGAGGACGCGCTGGAGCAGGCGAACAAGGGTCGCCAGTTCATCCTCGGCAAGATGGCCGAGGCGATCGACGGTCCGCGCGAGCAGCTCTCCAAGCACGCCCCGGCGATCGAGTCGATCAAGATCGACCCGGAGAAGATCGGCGCCGTGATCGGCAAAGGCGGGGAAACCATCCGCGCCCTCTGCGAGGAGTTCGAGGCCGAGATCGACGTCGAGGACGACGGCACGGTGCGGATCTACGCGCCGACCGGCGAACTGGTCGAGGCCTGCACCAATCGCATCCGCGGGATGACCAAGGAGGCCGAAATCGGCGACCGCTACAACGCGGCCAAGGTCGTCAAGACGACCACCTTCGGCGCCTTCGTCGAGCTGGTCAAGGGCACCGACGGCCTGCTCCACATCTCCAACGTGAAGCCGGGCGAGCGGGTCGACTCGGTCGACGACGTCCTCACCGCCGGCGAGGAGATCGACGTCACCGTGGTCGAGGTCGACAAGGAGCGCGGCCGGATCGGCCTGCGCCTCTCCAGCGACCCCTCGGTCGAGGGCAAATCGCCGGAGGAGCTGGCCACTGTCGGTTCCGGCAGCGGTGGCGGCGGCAGTCGCAACGGCGGAGACCGCGGCGGCGAACGCCGCGGTGGGCGTCGCCGTGAGCGCGAGCGCCGCGGCTAAGCGTTGAGCGCACCGCAGGTAACCGAGCTCGGCTCGGGCGTCCGGGTCGTGACCGAGGGGGTCCCCTCGGTCCGCTCGGTGGCGCTCGGTCTCTGGGTTCGGACTGGATCTCGTGACGAGACCCCGGCGCAGGCCGGGGTCTCGCATTTCCTCGAGCACCTGCTGTTCAAGGGAACGGCGCGCTACTCCGCGATCGAGATCTCCGAGCGCTTCGACGGGCTGGGCGCTTCGGTCAACGCCGCCACCGGCAAGGAGACGACGCACCTGCATGCTCGCTTCCTCGACGAGCACACCGAGGACGTCTTCGACCTGCTGGCGGAGATGATGCTGGCCCCGACCTATCCCGACATCGACTCCGAGCGTCAGGTGGTGCTGGAGGAGATCGCGATGTACGAGGACGAGCCCCAGGACCGTGTCCACGACGTCCTTGCCGAGGCCGTCTTCGGCTCACACCCGCTGGGCCGGCGGGTGCTGGGGGAGGGCGAGGTGATCGCCTCGATCCCGGTCCCCGAGATCGAGGCCTACCGGCACGACCGCTACACCGGCGCCGACATCGTCGTCGGCGCCGCCGGCCACCTCGAGCACGAGCGCATCGTGGCTCTCGCCGAGCAGCTGGTCTCGCCGCCCGACGGCGGCGGCGCGGCGCCGGAGGAGGCGCTCGAGAGCCGCTCCCGGTTCTGCTTCCACACCAAGGACACCGAGCAGTACCACATCTGCTTCGGGGCGCCGGGCCTGCGCCGCGACGACGAGCGCCGCTACGCGCTTGCCGTGCTCGACGCGATCTTCGGCGGCTCCACCTCCTCGCGGCTGTTCCGCGAGGTGCGCGAGAAGCGCGGCCTCGCCTACTCGGTCGGCTCCTACAACGAGCAGTTCACCGACGCCGGCCTGGTCGCCACCTATGTCGGCACCCGCGAGGACAACGTCGAGGAGGCCTGCGAGATCATCGGCACGGAGCTGGCGCGGCTGCGCTCCGAGCCGGTATCGGCGGAGGAGCTGACGCGGGCAAAGGAGAGCGTCAAGGGGCGCCTCGTTCTCTCCTCGGAGTCGACCGCGGCGCGGATGACGCGGATCTCCCGCGCCACTCTGTTCGGGCTGCCGATCGACAGCCTCGACGAGATGATCGCCAAGGTCGATGCGGTCGAGGTCGGCGACCTGACCGAGCTGGCGGCCGAGCTCTACCGCGAGGAGAGCCTTTCCGCCGCCTGCGTCGGCCGCGACGAGGCGAAGTTCCGCGGTGCTCTGGCGCCGGTCAGCGGCGCCCTGGTGGCGGCGTGATCCGGGTCGCCGTCGCCGGCGCCGCCGGCCGCATGGGCCAGGCTGTGGTGGAGGCGGTCGAGGGCGCTGAGGACACCGAGCTGAGCGGCAAGGCCGACCCCACGCTCGGGGTCGAGCTGGCCGACGTGCTCGGCGAGGCCGACGTCGTCGTCGACTTCACCACCCCCGACACCGCGCTCGGCAACGTCGAGCAGTGCCTGGCGGCCGGGGTCAGCGTCGTCGTCGGCACCACCGGCTTCGACCTCGATGCGGCCCGCGCCGCCGCGGAGGCGGCCTCGGGCGGCGCCAACTGCTTCTTCGCCCCCAACTTCGCGATCGGGGCGGTGCTGTTGATGGAGGTCGCGCAGACGATCGCCCGGCACATGCCCGAGTGCGAGATCGTCGAGCTGCACCACGACCGCAAGCTCGACGCCCCCTCGGGCACCGCCGTGCGCACCGCCGAGCTGATCGACGCCGCCGGCGGCAACGTCCACGAGCCGATCCACTCGGTGCGGCTGCCGGGCCTGGTCGCCCACCAGGAAGTGATCTTCGGCGGCGAGGGGCAGACGCTGGCGCTGCGCCACGACTCGATCGACCGCCGCTCCTTCATGCCCGGCGTGCTGTTGGCGGTGCGCAAAGTCCGGGAGCTGCCGCAGCGCTTCACCGTTGGTCTCGAGGAGTTGCTCTGATGGCGATCTCGGCGAATCCCGGGAGCGCGGGAGGTACGCTGGCGCGATGAGGCAGATCGAAGGCGTGTTAACCGCGATGGCGACCCCGTTCGACGACTCGGGAGCGGTTGACGTCGACGCCGCGCGCAAGCTCGCCGCCCACCTGCTCGAGCACGGCTCGCACGGACTGGTCATCGCCGGGACGACGGGCGAGTGCCCGACCCTGACCGACGAGGAGGAGATCGAGCTCCTGCGCGCGGTGCGGGCCGAGGTCGGCGACGAGGTATTGCTCATCTGCGGCACCGGCACCAACGACACGCGTCACTCGCGCGAGCTGACGAAGATGGCGGCGCAAAACGGCGCCGATGCCTCGCTGGTCGTCGCTCCTTATTACAACAAGCCGAACCGGGCAGGCCTTCGCGCCCACTTCGAGGCGGTCGCCGAAGCGGTGCCGGAGCTGCCGCTGGTGATGTACAACATCCCCGCCCGGGTCGTGATCAACATGTCGCCCGACCTGCTCGCCGAGCTCGGCCGCGACGTCGACAACATCGTCGCCGTCAAGCAGGCCAACGACGAGGAGCTGGGGCCGATCGAGGGGCTGGCGGTTCTCGCCGGCAACGACAACGTCTTCATCCGGGTGCTCGAGTTCGGCGGGGCCGGCGGCATCACCGTCGCCTCCCATGTGGTCGGCGACCGGATGCGCGAGATGTGGGACGCCGCCAAGGGGGGCGACCTCGACCGCGCCCGCGCGCTGGACGCCGAGCTCGCCCCCGTCTACGAGGGCCTCTCGGTCACTACCAACCCGATCCCCGTCAAGGCGGCGCTGGAGCTGACCGGAGTCGCCTCCGGCCGAATGCGGCTGCCGCTGGTGCCCGCCGATGCGGAGCAGCGGGCAGCGGTGAAGACGGCGCTCGAGGGCGCCGGCATCGACACCGTCAATTAGATAAATCCAAGACTTAGAGGTGAATCACTAGTGGCTGAAAAGAAGCTGCGCCTGCTGCCGCTCGGCGGCCTGGGCGAGATTGGCAAGAACATGACCGTCGTCGAGTACGACGGTCGGATCGTCGTGGTCGACACGGGACTGATGTTCCCGACCGCGGAGATGCACGGGATCGACCTGGTCCTGCCCGACTTCTCCTACCTGCGCGAGCGGGTCGACGACATCGAGGCGATCGTGCTCACCCACGGGCACGAGGACCACGTCGGGGCACTGCCGTATGTGCTGCGGGAGATCGGCCAGCCGCCGGTCATCTACGGCGGCCTGCTGACCGTCGGCATGGTCCGCTCCAAGCTCGACGAGCACAAGCTCGGCGACAAGACGAACCTGCAGGAGCTGCCGGCGGGGGAGAGGGTCAAGCACGGGCCGTTCGAGCTCGAGCTGGTCCACCTCTCGCACTCGATTCCGGACATGCGGGCGGTACTGATCAAGACCCCGGCCGCCTCGGTCCTGATGACCGGCGACTACAAGTTCGACCAGACCCCGGTCGACGGCCGCCCAGCCGATGTCGCCCGCCTCGCCGAGATCGGCAGCGAAGGGCTGACCCTGCTCTGCGGCGATTCGACCAATGCCGACAGGCCCGGTGTGGCCCCCTCGGAGTCGAGCGTCGGGCCGGCGCTGCTGGAGCAGTTCACGCGCTGCGAGGGGCGGATCATCGTCACCTCCTTCGCCTCCAACATCCACCGCGTCCAGCAGGTGATCGACGCCGCCGTCGCGTTGGATCGCAAGGTCGCCCTGGTCGGCCGCTCGATGCGCAAGAACTTCAACATCGCCTCCAACCTGGGAATCTCGAACGCGCCGGACGGGCTGTTCATCCAGCCGCGCGAGATCGAGAACTTCCCCGACGAGAAGGTGGTGGTGATCTCGACCGGCAGCCAGGGCGAGCCGCTCTCGGCGCTGCGGCGGATGGCCAACAACGACCACCGCGATGTCCAGCTGCACGCCGGCGACACCGTCGTCTTCTCGGCAACGCCCGTTCCCGGCAACGAGCGCGCGGTCAACGAGACGATCGACCGCATCTACGAGATCGGCGCCACGGTGATCACCGCCAAGGACGCGCCGATCCACGCCTCCGGCCACGGCTGGCAGGAGGAGATGAAGTTGATGCTGAACCTGACGAAGCCGCGCTTCGTGCTGCCGGTCCACGGCGACCACAAGCGCCTGCGCCTGCACGCCGAGCTCGCTGCCGCGGTCGGCATCGATCCTCGGAACGTCTTCCAGGGGCGCAACGGGCTGCCGCTGGAAGTCGACGAGAACGGCGCCGCCTTCGGCGAGGACATCCACGCCGGAGTGATCTACGTCGACGGCGTCGCGATCGGCGAGCCCGACGACGCCGCACTACGCGACCGCCGCGAGATCTCCGCCGACGGCATCTTCATCGTCGTCGCGACGATCTCCTCCGACGACGGCAGCGTCGTCGCCGACCCCGAGGTGATCCTCCGCGGCGTCCCCTTCATCGAGCAGTCCGACGCGTTGGTCGAAGAGCTGAAGGACATGGTCGAAGACGCGCTGGAAGAGGCTTCGGAGTCGGGCAAGCGAGAGTCGCACCTGATCGAGGAGGACCTGCACGAGGCGGTGGGCAAGTTCGTCTTCCAGCGCCTGAAGCGGCGGCCGATGGTGCTGCCGGTCGTCGTCGAGGTCTGATCCGCCCGGAGTGGGAGTGGGGGGAGGCCGAGCGGTCCCCCGGCGGAATTGAGCGCCGCGCCGTTGGCGCGTCGCATGTTGGAGCGCAGCCTTCGGCTGCGCAATAGACATATTGCATTTCGCTTTGACATTCCGGCGGGGGACCACTCGGCCTCCCCCCCGCACCGCCGGGACGAACAGCCCCAGCTAGGAGCCGGCATTCGAGCGGCCACCGGCGCAGCCCTCGTCAGCCGTAGTTAAAGCTGCGCCTCCAAAGCCGGGCTAGTTGTTCTTCGTCCTTCCGAGGCTGTACGTCGAGAGGGCCGTGGCTCGTCTGGCGGAGACTCAGCCGAAGGGCCTCCGACAGATGGGCCACGGCCCTTCCCATGCGACCCCTCGAAGTACGACCGAAAAGAAATCAGCCCGCCGGAGGCGGTGTCTGGGGAGAACCTCCGGCGGGCTGGTGTGTCTCGTCCGCGGACGAATTTAAGACGGGGCTCTAAAGCGTCTTTAAAGGGTCGGTAACGACTTTCTCAGACTTCGCCAGGGGAAGGCGAATGCGGAACAGGGCGCCGCCGGAGGGGGAGTCGGCGATCTCGGCTTTGCCTCCATGGGACTCGGCGACCGAGCGGACGATTGCCAGGCCGAGGCCGGTACCGGGCACGGCGGCGACGTCGGCGCGGCCCTCGCCGCGAACGAAGCGGTCGAAGACCTGGGCGCGCAGCTCAGATGGGATGCCGGGCCCTTCGTCGCCCACCTCCAGCACGGCCTCGCCGTCGCGTTCATGCAGGCTGAGCTCGATTCGGCAGCCGGCGGGAGTGTGATTGACGGCGTTGTCGAGCAGGTTGAGGGCCAGCCGGTGCAGCTCGTCGGGGTTGCCGAGGACGAAGGTCGGACGGGGCATCTCGATCGCCAGATCGTGGTCGCCCAGCATCGGCGCCACCTCGGCGGCCGCGTCCCCGGCGACCAGGGCGAGATCGCAACGGCGCCGCTCTCCGTGGCGGCCGGCGTCGGCGCGGGCGAGCAGCAGCAGATCGGCGACGAGCCGGCTCATCCTGCGAGAGGAGCGCAGGGCCGAGTCGACCACTTCGCGGTCCTCCGCCTCGCCGGCACCGCGCAGCGAGGTCTGCAGCAGCTCGAGGTTGGCGAGCACGCTGGTCAGCGGGGTCCGCAGCTCGTGCGAGGCGTCGGCGACGAACTCGCGCTGCTTCTGCATCGCTCCCTCGCGCTCGGCCCGGGCGGCGTCGAGCGAGCGCAGCATCTCCTCCAGGGTGCGAGCGAGCTCACCGACCTCGTCGTCGACCGCCGGCTCCGGCATCTGCAATGAGGGGTCGCGGGTAGTGGCGATCTTGCGGGCGGTCGCGGTCAGCGAGGAGATCGGTCGCATCGCCCGGGAGGCGATCGTCATCCCCGCCAAAGTCGCCAGCAGGGTGCCGCCGAAAACGCCGGCGAAGACGAACAGCCAGAGCCGGCCGACGGTCGCATCGACGTGAGAGAGGTCGCGTCCGTACTGGACGTAGCCGGTCACTTCGCCGGTTTCGGAGACGATCTCAGCCGTGGCGACGCGCATCCCGTTGTGCTCGGACATCCCAGAGCTGAGGTCGCCGAGGTCCGCCGCGGCGGTGGTGTGGCGCTTGACGTTCCCGTCGACGTCGAGCACCCTGGCGCGAGCGTCGTCGGCGTGGACGAAGTCGGGGAGCCGCGGTCCTTCCTCGGCGTAGCTGCCGAACGGCGTGTAGACGATCCGGAACTCAGTCGCCAGGGTCTGGGCCGCGTTGCGCACCTCGCCGTCGAAGTCGCTGCGGATGCGCTGGGTTGCGACCTGGCCGATCGTGATCCCGAAGACGAGCAGGATCGCCAGGGTCAGTCCGGCCGAAACCGCCGCCAGGCGCCAGCGCACCGGCCAGGATCCGGGGCGGAAGAGGCGCTGGCCGCCGGTGGTCCTGTCGCCCACCATCTCGGCTACTCCTTGAGGACGTAGCCGGCGCCGCGTTTGGTGTGCAGCAGCCGCGTCTCGCCGCCGGCCTCGAGCTTGCGTCGCAGGTTGGAGATGAAGACGTCGATCGTGTTGGTTGCCGCCATCGGGTCATAGCCCCAGACCTCGTCGAGCAGGCGCTCGCGGGAGACGACCAGGCGCTCGTTGCGCATCAGAAACTCGAGCAGCTCGAACTCGCGATTGGTGAGCTCGATCTCGCGCTCCTCCCGACGCACCTCGCGGGTGTCGGGGTTGAGGGTGAGGTCGCCGACCCGCAGCGAGGCGGCGCCGCGCGGCGGCCGGCGCCGCAGCAGGGCGCGGATCCGCGCCAACAGCTCCTGGCGCTCGAAGGGCTTGTCCAGGTAGTCGTCTGCGCCGCTGTCGAGGCCGATGACGCGATCCTCGGTTTCCGTGCGCGCCGTCAGCATCAGGATCGGCACGTCGCCGTCCTCACGAAGCCGCCTGCAGACCTCGATTCCGTCGAGGCGGGGGAGACCGAGGTCGAGCACGACCAGATCGGGTGCGAAGCCGGTGGCGACGTCGAGCGCCTCGACCCCGTCCGCCGAAGTCCGCACCTCGTAGCCCTCGTTGCGCAGCGAGCGACGGAGGACGTCGGCGATGTCGGCGTCGTCCTCGACGACGAGAACGCGACCGCTCGATTCCGAGTCGACGAGCATCGACCGATGTTAGCCCGGCGACCCGGGGGAGTCCCTGCGCTTTTAGCCTGAATTTAGAGCGCAGGGGACGAGGCCCCGGCGTCGAAGCGTGGGGCATGTTCGAACGCAAGAAGCGCGCTCCTGCGCGCAAAGGGAAAGCCGGCGCTAAAAAGCGGAAAGCCGCGAAGGGAAAGGGAGGCGGGCTGCACCTTCCCGCCGCGCTCGAGCAGCGGCATCTCGACTTGATCGGGCTCGGCCTGGTCGCTTTCGGCGTCTACCTCGTCTTCGTCCTTTTCTTCGGCTGGGAGGGAGGCAAGGTCGGCTATGGAGTCGAAACCGGCTTGACCTACCTGTTCGGTGCTGTCGGTGCGCGGATCTTCACCGTGCTGCTGCTGCTCGCCGGCGGCATGCTGCTGACCGGGACCTCGGTTTCGGCCCTCGCCCGCGGGGTGGGGCGCGGCGTCCACGGCGCCTTCCGCGGTGGTCACAGCGCCGCCCAGACCGTTGCCCGCTCCCGCTCCGAATGGCTCGAGGACCGCAACGAGCGGCGTACGCGGGCCGGGGAGACCGAGGCCGGTCCCACCGACGTGATGAGCTCCTACCCCGACGAGGACAACGACGAGTTTGCCCCCACCGTCGCCCTCGGCGAGGAGGATGACGCCGCCTTCGATCCAGGGGTCTTCGCGGTCGAGGCCGAGGCAGGGACCGCTGAGCCCGAGGAGAAGCCTGCGGAAGACGAGCCGGCGCCAGAGCTGCGCAACTACGACCCCGAGGACGCCGTCGCCGTGGTCGACGAGGGCGACCGTGCCCACGCCGGCCTGACCCCGCTGGGCAACAAGCGCGGGGTGACGATGTCGGAAGAGATCGACTACCGCCCGCCGCCGGGCAAAGCCCTCGAGCGCGGTAAAGGCGACAAGGGGCCCGACCCGCGCGACCAGGAAGCGATCGGCCGCAAACTGATCGAGACGCTCGGTCACTTCGGGGTCGCGGCGAAGATCGTCGGCGTGGTCAGCGGCCCGCACGTCTCGCTCTACGAACTGCGGCTGGCGCCAGGGATCAAAGTCAAGAAAGTCACCGAGCTGGCCAACGACCTCGCCTACGCCTTGGCCTCGACCGACATTCGCATCCTTGCCCCGATTCCCGGCAAGCAGGCGGTCGGGGTCGAGGTCCCGAACAGCCGTCGCCGCATGGTCCGGCTCGGCGACATCTACGCCGGCCGCCCGGAGAAGACCTCGCCGCTGGTCGCCTGGCTGGGCAAGGGGATCGACGGCAACCCGGTCTGGACCGACCTCTCGAAGATGCCGCACGTCCTGGTTGCCGGCACCACCGGCTCGGGCAAGAGCGGCTGCGTCAACGCGATCCTCTCCTCGATCCTGATGCAGGCCTCGCCCAACGAGGTGCGCCTGGTCCTGGTCGACCCCAAGCAGGTCGAGCTCAACCACTACGAGCACGTCCCGCACCTGCTGACTCCGGTGGTGACCTCGCCGCGGCTCGCCGCCAACGTCCTCTCCAACCTGATCGGCGAGATGGAGAGCCGCTACGGGATCATGAGCCAGGCGCGGACCCGCAACCTCGACGAGCTGAACCGGGTGCGGCGCAAGCAGGGCGAGGCGCCCTTACCCCACATCCTCTGCGTGATCGACGAGCTCGCGGACCTGATGATGGTCGCTCCGGCCGAAGTCGAGGACTCGATCATCAGGCTCGCCCAGAAGTCGCGCGCCACGGGGATCCACCTGGTGCTGGCGACCCAGCGCCCGTCGACCGACATCATCACCGGCACGATCAAGGTCAACATCCCCTCGCGGATCGCCTTTGCCGTGTCCTCGCAGACCGATTCCCGGGTGATCCTCGACCAGGGCGGCGCCGAGTCCCTGCTCGGCCAGGGCGACATGCTGTTTCGCGGCCCCGGGAGCTCGAAGCTGCAGCGGATCCAGGGCGCTTTCATCACCGAGGACGAGATCGCCCGCATCACCAACCACTGGGCCAAGCAGGGCGAACCCGAGTTCGAGGACGAGCTGCTGGAGACGCCGGAGGGCGCCGAGGGAGAGGGTGGCGGCGACGGCGAGTTCGACCCCGACAGCGACGATCTGCTCGACGAGGCGATCCGGCTCGTGGTCCAGACCGAAACCGCTTCGGTCTCGATGATCCAGCGGCGGCTGCGGGTCGGCTACACCCGCGCCGGCCGCCTGATCGACATGCTCGAGCGGCGTGGCGTGATCTCCGGCTACGAGGGCTCGAAACCGCGCCAGGTCCTGATCACCCAGGCCGACCTGGCGCGGGTCCTGGAGCCCGCTGGCGGCACCCGCGGGGAGCCGGAGGCGGTCATCGCCGAGCCCCGGCACGAGGACTGAGCCCCGCGCGGTTCCTTTGTCTCGCTATGCGCGTCTAAGGAACCGCGGGTCCGGTAGCTTCAGGCCGTGATTCGCGCCGGAATCGTCGTCACGGGCACCGAGGTCCTGACCGGGAGGATCGCCGACGCAAACGGGCCTTGGGTCTCGGAACAGCTGGCGGCACGCGGGGTCGAGGTCGCCCACATCCTGGTCGTCGGCGACCGGCCCGAGGATCTGGAAGCGGCGTTGCGCTTCCTGGCGGCCGAGGGAATGGACCTGATCGTCACCAGCGGCGGCTTGGGGCCGACGGCGGACGACCTCACGGCCGAGATCGTGGCCCGTTTCGCCGGTCGCGAGATGGTGCTCGACGAGGGGATGGAGGAGAAGATCGCCGAGATCCTCCGCGAGTTCGCGCAACGGGCCGGCTTCGACGTGGAGGCCCTGCGGGAGGCGAACCGCAAGCAGGCGATGGTTCCCAGGGGAGCCACGGCCTTGGACCCGGTCGGGACGGCCCCGGGCCTGGTCGTGCCCGCGGGCGAGCGGGTCGTGGTCGTGCTGCCCGGGCCGCCCCGGGAGCTGCAACCGATGTGGCCGGTGGCGCTGGCGACGGCGCCGGTGGCGGCGGTGCTGGAGCGGGCGACGCCGCTGCACGGCTACACGCTGCGGATGTTCGGGGTGCCGGAGTCGGAGATCGCCCAGAGCCTGCGCGCGATCGAGGGGGCTGGGATCGAGGTCGGGGCGGTGGAGATCACCACCTGCCTGCGCCGCGGTGAGATCGAGATCGACGTTCGCTACCGGGACGAGACCGCCGCTACTGCGACCGCCGTGCGCGAAGGACTGGCCGAGCGCCACCGGCGCCACCTCTTCAGTCTCGACGGCGAGACGATCGACGCCCAGGTGGCGAGGCTGCTGAAAGGGCACAAGCTCGGGCTGGCGGAGTCGTGCAGCGGCGGCCTGCTGGCCTCGCGGGTGACCGACCTGCCGGGCTCCTCGGGGTACTTCATGGGCGGCATCGTCGCCTACACCTACGAGGCGAAAGAGCAGCTGCTGGGGGTCGACCGCGACCTGCTGGAGGCCCACGGCGCCGTCTCTCCCGAGGTGGCGGAGGCGATGGCGATCGGCGCGCTGGAGCGGTTCGACGCCGACGTCGCCGTTTCGATCACGGGTATCGCCGGCCCGACCGGCGGCACCGAGGAGAAGCCGGTCGGCTACGTCTGCTTCAACGCTCGCCTCGCCGACGGCACCGCGCTTGCTCGCGATCCGGTGATCCCCGGCAGCCGCGCCGACGTCCGCGAACGATCGGCCCTGGTCGGGATGCACCTGCTGCGGATGCTCCTCACCGGCGCCGAGCCCTCGCTGTAGCGAAGTTGACTCGCCTCCGTGCCTAAGTTGGCACGGAAGAGTCTTGTTCCGTGCGCTTTTGGTCCCTAGCGTGGGCGGCATGACCGAAGAGCGGCTGAAGAGTCCCCGGGCGCGGATGTTCGTGGCCCTGGACATACCCGAGGGGGTGCGGTCGGCGATCGCGGGATGGGGACGGGAGGCGCTGGTCGATCCCGCCCTGCGGGTGGTCACGGCGGAGTCGCTGCACGTCACCCTCGCCTTTCTCGGTCAGACCGCGGAGACGGAGGTGGGGCGAATCGCCACGGCAATCGAGGGGAGCGCCGGTCCGGCGCCGCTGATCGAGCTGCTCGACCCGGTGGCGCGGCCGGAGCGGGGGAGGGCGCGGCTGTTCGCGCTGCCCGTCGTCTCGCCCGGGGCCGAGCAGATCCAGGCCCGGCTCACGGAGATGCTCGTCGCCGAGCGGCTCTACAAAGCGGAGAAGCGCCCATTTTGGCCGCACATCACGGTCGCCCGGGTGCGTCCCGAAGGGCGCGGATCGCGCCGCCCGAGCCCCGTCCGCGAACCGCCGCGAGGGCTTTCCACGGGCCTCACCGAGGCCTTCTATGGCGTCCGGATGACGCTTTACCGTTCTGAACTCCAGCCTCAGGGTGCGCACTATGTCCCCTTGGCCCAAGTCGAGCTGCCCGGAGGCGGGCAGCAGTGAGGTGAGAAAGATGGCAGAGAAGAAACTGAGCAGCCTGAACGACGTCTCCGCCAAGGAGGCAAAGGCCAAGGACGCGGCGCTGGAGAGCACGGTCAGCGGCATCAAAAAGGAGTTCGGCGAGGGTGCCCTGATGCGGCTCGGCGACAAGGGAACGGTCAAGGTCGAGTCGATCCCAACCGGTTCGCTGGCGCTCGACCTGGCGCTGGGGATCGGCGGCGTGCCACGCGGCCGGATCGTCGAGATCTTCGGCCCGGAGTCGTCGGGTAAGACGACCCTGGTCAACCACATCATCGCCCAGGCCCAGGCCCGCGGCGGCGTTTGCGCCTTCATCGACACCGAGCACGCGATCGACCCCGTCTACTCGCGGGCGATCGGCGTCGACACCGACGAGCTGCTGGTCTCCCAGCCCGATTACGGCGAGCAGGCGCTGCAGATCGCCGATCGGCTGATCGCCTCCGGCGCCGTCGACGTGGTCGCGATCGACTCGGTTGCGGCGCTGACCCCGAAAGCGGAGCTCGACGGCCAGATCGGCGACACCACGGTCGGCCTGCAGGCGCGACTGATGTCGCAGGCGATGCGGAAACTGGCCGGCAACCTCAACCGCACCAACACCGTCTGCATCTTCACCAACCAGATTCGCGAAAAAGTCGGGGTCCAGTTCGGCTCGCCGGAGACGCAGCCGGGTGGCCGGGCGCTGAAGTTCTACTCCTCGCAGCGCCTCGACATCCGCCGCATCGAGACCCTCAAGGAAGGGACCGAGGCGGTCGGCAACCGGGTCCGGGTCAAAGTCGTCAAGAACAAGGTCGCGTCGCCCTTCCGCCAGGCCGAGTTCGACATCGAGTACGGCGTCGGAATCTCCCGCGAGGGCGGCCTGCTCGATTTCGGGATGGAGCACGACTTCGTCCAGAAATCCGGCTCCTTCTTCTCCTACGGCGAGACCCGGCTCGGACAGGGGCGCAACAACGCCAAACAGTTTTTGGTCGACAATCCGGAGCTGGCGGGAGAGCTGGAAGCCAAAGTCCGCGCCGCCCTCGGCATCGACGGAGAGGCACCCGAGGCCGCCGAGCCCGAGGCGCCACCGGTGGAAGAGGCGCAAGCCGCCTAGGGCCACGTCGGCAGGGGGCTATCCGCTGCTGGCAGTGGATAGGATGCCCGCGCTCTCATGCACCTCAACGAGACTCTCTTCTACGTCTTCGGAATCGGCGCCGCCGTCTCGGCGGTGCTGTTCACCTTCCTCGGCCTCAAAGTCAAGGGGTTCCCCGGCAAGGCCACGCCGCTGGTGGTGATCTGGTTCGTCGTCTTCGTCGGCGGTGCCGCCACCTTCTCGGTCCTCCACGCCCAGGACGTGGAGGCGGAGCACGCGCACGAGGACTCCCACGCGAGCGAGATCTACGAAGAAGACGCCGAGGACAAAGAGGCGGGGGCGTCCCCGACCGAAGACGACGAGGAAGAAGAGGAAGGCGCGTTCGACGCTTCCGAAGGGGAGAAAAACCCTGAAGCCGGCGAGGCCGAAAGCCAGCAGGAAGCGGAAAAAGAGCTTAAGAAGGGAGAGGCGAAGGAGGAGGCATCGACCGGGAGCGCGACCACCTTGCAGTTGGCCGCCGATCCCGCCGCGATCGCCTACGACACGACCGAGCTGACCGCGAAGGCCGGCGAGGTGACGATCGACTTCGACAATCCCGCGCCGCTCGCACACGATGTCGCGGTCTTCAAAGACGGCAAGGAGATCGCCGCCACCGAGATCATCACCGAAGCCGAAGACTCGCTCAGCGCCAATCTCGAAGCCGGTGAGTACACCTTCCTCTGCACCGTGCCCGGACATGCCCAGGCCGGCATGGAAGGCACCTTAAAAGTCGAATAGGGCATTTGGCGTTGCCCTCTCGCTAACCTCGCTGCGATGAGCGGCGGCAAGCGGTTCCACGTCACCACCTTCGGGTGCCAGATGAACGTGCACGACTCCGAGCGGATGCGGGGGATGCTGGCTTCGCTCGGCTACGAAGAGGCCCCCCATCGTGACGGGGCCGACCTGATCCTCTTCAACACCTGCTCGATCCGCGAGTCGGCCGACAGCAGGTTCATCGCCCACCTCGGCGAGGCGAAGCGGCTCAAGTCCGAAGACCCGGCGCGGATCGTCGGCGTCGGCGGCTGCTGGGCGCAATCGGTCAAGGAGGAGGTCTTCCAGCGCTTCCCGTTCGTCGACGTCGCCTTCGGGCCGGGTCAGATTCACAAGCTGGCCGAGTTCCTCAACTCCGACTCGCTCAGCGCCCAGGGCTATTTCGAGTTCGAGGACTTCGCCGGGCACCTCCCGACCCGGCGCGAGCGCGAGTTCCAGGGCTGGCTGCAGATCTCGCAGGGGTGCAACTGCGTCTGCTCCTACTGCATCGTTCCCTCGACCAGGGGCAAGGAGGTCAGCCGCGACCCCGATGAGCTGCTGGTCGAGGCGGAGGCGCTGGCTGCCGACGGGGTGCGCGAGGTGACCCTGCTGGGACAGAACGTCAACAGCTACGGCCGCGGCCTGCCGCCGGAGAAGCGGACCACGTTCGCCGAGCTGTTGCGGCGGGTCGACGCGATCGGGGGGATCGACCGAATCCGCTACACCAGCCCTCACCCAAAGGACATGAAGGAGGACGTGATCCGCGCCCATGCCGAGCTGCCGGCGCTCTGCGAGCACATCCACCTGCCGCTGCAGTCGGGCTCCAGCCCGGTGCTGAAACGGATGCGACGCACCTATGACCGCGACCGCTACATGGATCGGGTGGCGTTGATCCGCGAGCACGTCCCCGACTGCGCGATCACCACCGACATCATTGTCGGCTTCCCCGGCGAGACCGAGGCCGACTTCGAGCAGACCCTGGAAGTGGTCGACGAGGTCGGCTACGACGGCGCCTTCACCTTCGTCTTCTCGCCCCGGCGCGAGACCGAGGCGGCGACGATGGACGGTCAGCTCCCGCACCCGGTCAAGGTCGAGCGGATGGAGCGCCTGGTCGAGCTGGTGCAGCGGCGGGCGACCGAACGGGCGCAGCGCTTCGTCGGCCGCGAGATGGAGGTGTTGGTCGAGGGGACGAGCCGCACCGACCCGACCCGGCTGCGGGGCCGGACCCGCCACAACAAGGCGGTCAACTTCGAGGGCACCGCGGTGGCCGGGGAGATGGTGCGGGTGCACGTCGAGGCCGCCACCTCGCAGACGCTGCGCGGCAGCGAGCGGCTCCTCAGCCGCACCTGAGCTTGCGGGTCCTGGCGATATTCGGCCCGACCGGGGTCGGCAAGACCGGGGTCGCGGTCGAGCTGGCGGCGCTGTTGCGGGAGCGCGGCGAGAACCCGGTGGCGATCAACTGCGACGCGCTGCAGGTCTACGAGGGGATGGAGGCGCTGACCGGAACGGCAACCCCGACCCAGCAGGCGTTGCTGGAGCACCGGCTGCTCGGGATCGTCCCGGTCAGCCGCGATTTCTCGGTCGGCGACTACATGCCGCTCGCCCATGCCGAGGTCGACGCGGCGCTGGCGGCAGGGCGGCGCCCGATCGTCGTCGGCGGCACCGGCCTCTACCTGCGAGCGGCGCTGGCCGAGCTGTCCCTCGTCAAGGCGCCGCCGGAAGCCGAGGACTCGGAGCTCTGGTCGCCCGACACCCGGCACCCGACCGCGATCTTCGGTCTCGACATGGACCGCGAGCGGCTCTACGAGCGGATCGACGAGCGGGTCGAGGCGATCGTCGCCGCCGGCGCGGTGGCGGAGGTCCGCCGTGCCGAGGCGCTCGGCCCTGGCCGCACCGCCCGCAAGGCGCTCGGCTTCGACGAGCTGCTGGCCGGCGACCTCGAGGCGATGAAGAAGCGGTCGCGCAACTACGCCCGCCGCCAGCTGACCTGGATGCGCAAGATCCCCAACCTCCAGCGGATCGACCGGACCGACCTCGACGACGGCGAGGTGGCCGCAGGGATCGCCGCCGCATTAGGCTGCCGCGAGTGAAATTCGAGAAGTGGCAGGCGCTGGGCAACGACTACCTGATCCTCGAGGCCGAGGCGCTCCCCTGGGAGCTGACGCCGCAGCGGGTCGAGTGGCTCTGCGACCCGCACTTCGGGGTCGGCGCCGACGGGGTGCTGCTGCTCGCGCGCAGCGACGATCCGGAGTTCGTCGCCGATCTGCGGATCTTCAACCCCGACGGCTCCGAGGCCGAGCTCTCCGGCAACGGCGCCCGCGAGGCGATTCTCTACCTGCGGCGCCACGGCTGGACCGACGCCGAGACCTTCGCGATCAAGACCGCTGCCGGGCCGATCGTGCCGACGATCACCGGCGAGCTGACCTGCTCGGTGGACATGGGCAGGGCCAGCACCCGCTCGAAGGACTATCCGGGTGGCGGCGAGGACGGGCGTGGCACCCTGATGGCCGGCGGCCGCGACTGGAGCTTCCAGCACGTCTCGATCGGCAACCCCCAGTGCGCGATCCTGATCGACGCCGGCCTCGACGACCTCGACGTCGCCGCGATCGGCCCCGAGATCGAAGCCCACGAGCTGTTCCCGAACCGCACCAACGTCTCCTTTCTCTCCGTCGAGGGCAGCCGGGTGAGGGCGCGGATCTTCGAGCGCGGGGTGGGGGAGACGCTCTCTTCGGGCACCGGTGCCAGCGGCGCCGCCGTCACCGCCTATCTCAACGGCGCCCCGAGCCCGCTGACGGTCGAGCTCGACGGCGGTGAGCTCGAGGTCGAGATCGGCGAGGACCTGGCGGTGCGGCTGACCGGCTGGGCCGAGCCCGTCTACGCCGGCGAGCTCTCGCCGGAGCTGCTGGAGGCGCTCGCCGGCCTGGAGTCCTGACCGCTGGGCAAGCGCCCCGCCGTGCCGACGAATAGATTTCCGCGCCCGTGCCGATCGCTCAACCGTCCAAGCGCCTGGAGGCGATGCCGCCCTACCTGTTCGCCGAGCTCGAGCGGCGCATCGCCGAGAAGCGCGCCGCCGGCATCGACGTGATCAGCCTCGGGATCGGCGACCCCGACGAACCGACCTACGAGTACGTCGTCAAGGCGATGCAGGCCGCCGTCGCCGACCCCTCGACCCACCAGTACCCCAGCAACCGCGGCCGCGAGGACTTCCGCCAGGGCCTCGCCGATTTTTACCAGCGCCGCTTCGGGGTCGAGATCGATCCGGGCAGGGAGGTGATCCCGGCGATCGGCGCCAAGGAGTGCATCTACAACCTCTGCTTCGCCTTCCTCAACCCGGGCGACGTCGCCCTCGCCGCCGATCCCGGCTACCCGGTCTACACCGGCGGGCCGTTGCTGGCGGAAGCGACCGGGCACGTGATGCCGCTGGTCCCCGAGCTCGGCTTCGTCCCTGACCTGACCGCGATCCCCTCCGAGGTCGCCGCCAAGGCGAAGCTGATGTTCCTCAACTACCCGAACAACCCGACCGGCGCGGTCGTCCCCGACGGCTTCTTCGAGATGGTCGTCTCCTTCGCCCGCGAGCACGAGATCCTCGTCGTTCACGACAACGCCTACTCAGAGACGACCTACGACGGCTACGAGGCGCCCAGCTTCCTCGCCACCCCCGGCGCCAAGGAGGTCGGCGTCGAGGTCTTCTCCCTCTCCAAGGGCTACAACATGACCGGCTGGCGCTGCGCGGCGATCCTCGGCCACGCCGACGCCGTCCAGACCTACTGGAAGCTGAAGACCAACATCGACTCCGGCCTCTTCGAGGCGATCCAGCTGGCCGGCGCCGCCGCCCTGGCTGGGCCGAGCGAGCCGCTGGAGCGGATGAACGAGACCTACGCCCGACGCCGCGACCTGGTCGTGGCGGCGCTGCGCGAGATCGGGGTCGAGGTCAGCGCCCCGAAGGGCACGATCTACGTCTGGGCCCCGGTCCCGCAGGGCCACACCTCGAC
>DATHUE010000211.1:0-3451 GCA_035462545.1 Solirubrobacterales bacterium | reverse complement strand
CGTCCGGGGGTCGGAACCCGGCCGCTCCACTTAGCCGGGCGAGATCAGCCGATGCGCCGCTTCGCCGCGATGTTGCGAGCGGCCCCCGAGCAGCCAGCCAATATGCGCCTTACTGGGCTACGGGGTGTCGGCAAGACGGTTCTGCTCGGTGAGTTCCAAGCGATTGCCGAGAAAACCGGATGGGCGAGCGCTGTCCTGGAGTTCCAGCCTGGCCACAACCGAGAGGACGCGATGGTCAGCGCCCTTCTCCACATAGCCCAGGATTCGAAGCTTCGGCTTTCGCGCGTCGAGAGGCTCAAGAAGGCGGTGGGGGGCGCGGTCAGAAACGCAGGGACTCTCGGCATTGGTTGGAGCGAATTCCAAGTGACCTATGACCCGCTCGTCGAACAGCAACGTGAAGACATCACGAAAGCACTGTTTGAGGTTGTCGAGATGGCAGTCGAGAAGGGCCGAACCGGATTTGTGCTCTTGCTCGACGAGGCGCAGGTCATTCGCGATGAGACGAAGCGTGCAGGCGAGCATCCTCTCTCCCTGCTGATCTCGTCCATTGTCGCCCTGCAGAGGAGGGAGATACCTCTGGGTCTGGTCCTATGTGGGCTGCCAACCCTCACTGGAAATCTCCTCAAGGCTCGGTCCTATACGGAGCGCATGTTCCGAGGAGAGCACATCGATTCGCTGGAGGAAAAAGATGCCCGAGAGGCATTCGAAGAGCCTCTCTCCGGAGCGGAAGCAGTCGTCGCCGCCGAGCCCGATCTCGTAAGCCAGGTCATCGATGAGGTTGAGGGGTATCCCTATTTCATCCAGCTTTGGGGGGCGGAGCTTTGGGACGCGGCTGAGATCGCAGGCGTAGACAGCCTCACGAGCGATCTCCTGAATGTCGCCCGCCCCGATATCTATCGCCGTCTGGATCTCGACTTCTACGACCCTCGCGTCGAGACTTTGACGCCAGCGGAGCAGGACGTTCTCTTGGGAACGGCAGATGCGGAGTACCCGCCCTTAGTCGTCTCCACGCTTAATGACGCGATCAATAAGACTCCCGCCAACGTCAATGTCCTGTTGGGGCGTTTGGTGGAGGCGGGCGTTCTCTACCGTCTTCGCAAAGGCGAGTACGACTACACGGCGCCACGCTTCCGGGACTATCTAGTTCGGCGCGTCGAGGCCAGCCGGCGTCATGTCAGGAATCGCGAAGGCTCCGGCTCGTCAGTCGAGGACACGCTTTTCTAGCTCGATGGAGGCAGCGACCGTTCCCGGCAGGTCACGTTTTTCCACTCGCGCGGCGGTCGCGCGCGAGCTGGTGCGCTCGCGCTCGCGCGTGTTCTGGATCGTCGCCGGGCTGACCGCGCTGGCGGCGCTGCTGCGCTTCGCCACCCTCGGCCTGCAGGCCTACCACCACGACGAGATCGTCACCGCCAGCCGGATCCTGCGCGGCAGCTTCTGGCACGCGATGAGCGCGGTCGAGTTCAGCGAGTCGGCGCCGCCCCTCTACTACGCGCTCGCCTGGTTCTGGACCCAGCTGACCGGAACCGGGGAGGTGGGGTTGCGCTCGCTCTCGGCGGTCGCGGGTGTGGCGACGGTCCCGGTCGCCTACCTGATCGGTCGTGAGCTGCGCGACCACCGCGCCGGGATCGCCGCCGCCGCCCTGGTCGCGGTCAACCCGATGCTGCTCTGGTACTCGCAGGAGGCGCGCGGCTACGCGCTGCTGGTCCTGCTCGGCGGGATCTCGCTGCTCTACTTCCTGCGCGCCCTCGACGGCGGCTCGCGTCGCGACTTCGTCTTCTGGGGGCTGGCCTCGGGGCTCGCCCTCGCCACCCACTACTTCGCGATCTTTCCGATCGCCGCCGAGGCGCTCTGGCTGCTGTGGAGGCGGCGCCGGGCGAGCGCGCGGGGAATGGCGGTCCTCGGCCTCTTCGCGATCGGGCTGGCGCCGCTCGCCTACCGCCAGATGTCCTACGGGCACGCCGAATGGATCAGCAACTTCAGCCTCGGCCACCGGCTCTGGGAGACCTTCGCCGCCTTCGCCGTCGGCGAGACCAGCGACATCATCGCCCGGCCCGAGCGGCCGCTGCTGGCCGTCGCGCCGCTGGCCTTGATGCTGGCGGCGCTGGCGCTGCTGGCGCTCCGCGGCGAACGCGCGGAGCGACGGACGGCGGCGGTGCCGCTGGCGATCGCCGGCGTCGCCTTCGGGGTGCCGCTGCTGCTGGCGGTCCTGCCGGGCGGCAAGGACTTCGTGATCGGCCGCAACCTGATCCCCGCCCTGCTGCCGCTCCTGGCCGGCGTGGCGGTGGCGCTGACCCTGAACCGTGCCCGCCGCGCCGGGATCGCGATCGGCGCCGCCCTGCTCGCCTACTCGCTCGCATTCTCGGTCTGGGCGAGCGTCTCGCCGGCCCTGCAGCGCCCCGACTGGGAGGCGGTGGCGGACCGCCTCGGCGAACCGCAGGAGCCGCGGGCGATGGTCGGCTGGGTGATCGGCTCGGCCCCGCTGCGCTACTACCTCTCGACCGGCTCCTTCCAGGCCTTCCCGGTCGAAGAGCACGAATGGCTGGTGGGCGAGATCGACTTCATCTCCGACGGCCCGGTGCCGCCCCCGCCCGAAGGCCTGCTCGGCCCCGAGTTCGTCCAGGCCGGCCTGATCGACACCGGCCGGCTGCAGATTCGCCGCTACGAGGTGCCCGGTCCCGGCCTGGCGCCGCTGCGGCTGAAACGGATGCGCGAGGCCGATCTCAACTTCCGCACCAACGGGGTCTTGCTCGACGGGATAGGACCGGGGTGATCCTGGGTAGTTATCCTCCGTCCCCAAGGAATTTCGACGAGGAGAGAGGGAATGGCCAAGACCAAGAAGGCTCAGACCGCGGACAAGGCCGCCGACCTTTACTCGTCGGCCCGCGAGAACCAGTACGTGCAGAGGCTGATGGAGGACGACGACCTGCGTGACAGCCTGCGCGACGCGTTCGAAGCGGCCAAGGACGCCTACGGGCGCGCCACCGACCACGGCAAGGGCCCGGTCAAGGCCGTGACCAGCGACAAGAAGGTCCAGAAGGACCTGCGCGAGGCGGCTGAGAACCTGCGCGAGGCGGCCGACCGCCTGCGTGAGCCGAAGCGCAAGCGCAAGGGCGGGTTCGGGAAGCTGCTGCTGATCGCGATCGTCGGTGCCGGCATCGCCCTGGTCGTCAGCGAGGGCGCCCGCAAGGCCGTGCTCGACGCCCTGTTCGGCGCCGAAGAGGAATTCGAGTACACGAGCACCACTTCGATCAACGGGTCTTAGCAACGCCGGCCGGGCGTAACTTCGCCCGGCCCGCTGCCTAGACTGAATTCATGGAGGCGGCGACCAAAGAGCGGGAGCTGAGCGGCGAGAAGGCGCAGCGGATCGTCGACGCGATGCGCGACAGCGTCGCCAGCCGCGGCGCCGCCGGCTCCACCTTCGAGCACGTCGCCCGCGAGGCGGGGGTCAGCC
>DATHUE010000210.1:0-6219 GCA_035462545.1 Solirubrobacterales bacterium | reverse complement strand
CGACTGGCTTGGGGCTGCGAAAGACGCCGGCTTCTGGATCTGGGGCGCGGAGGCAGATGCCAGGCAGGCCCCCTGGGACGTCGACCTCAAGGGACCGACCGTCCTGGTGCTGGGGGGAGAGGGGAAGGGCATCCGCCCCCGCGTGGCGAAGTCCTGCGACGGCCTGATCGCCCTTCCCAGCGGCGGCGAGGTCGACTCGCTCAACGTCTCGGCGGCTGCCACGGCCCTGCTCTTCGAGGCAGTCCGGCAGCGCCTCCGCGGCTGAATACACCGTCTAACAAATGCAACGGCGGTTGCACGAACCTCAGTTCGGGGTTGACAGAACACCGCGCGGACGTAAACTTGCGGCGCAACAAAGGGTGAACCTCAGCTTGAGTCTGAGATGAACCTGTCAAGGGGCGCCTCAGGGGAGGTAACGGCGCCACGAACCCTTCATCAAGGAGAAGGATCCGTGGCTCTATCTACGCCTAGTCTCAGTACCCGCAGTGCTAACGCTCAACCTGAGCTTGATGATCACTACCTGGTCGCCCTCGCGAAGGAAGGCAAACCGGACGCTTATGACGCGATCGTCCGCCGTTATCGCGGCTTCGTCCGTCTCAAGGCCTCGTCCTACTTCCTCCTCGGAGGAGAGTCCGACGACCTGATCCAAGAGGGCCTGCTCGGTCTCTATAAGGCGATCCGCGACTACCGCACCGACCGCGAGTCGAGCTTTCGCAACTTCGCCGAGCTCTGCATCACCCGCCAGATCATCACCGCGGTGAAGACGGCGACCCGCAACAAGCACACCCCGCTCAACCAGTACGTCTCCTTCAGCCAGACCCCGGCTGCGGCGGGGGACTCCGACACCACCCTCGACGAGATCCTGCCCGGGCCGACCGTCCACGACCCGGTCAACCAGGTGATCGCCACCGAAGAGCTGGCCAGCCTCGTCTCCTGTCTGTCCGGCGTCTCCGGGGTCCTCTCCGACCTCGAGAGCCGCGTGCTCTCGCTCTACCTCGACGGCTACTCCTACGAGGTCGTCGCCGAGCGGCTGGAGTGCGACACGAAGACGGTCGACAACGCCCTGCAGCGCGTCAAGCGCAAGGTCGGCACCCACCTGAGCGCCCGCGAGGTCCCCCTCTAGGGCAGATCGCCGAGTACGTAGTCCAGCAGTTCGCGCCCGTGGTCCGAGGCGACGGCAATGTCGTCGGCCTTGACTCGGACCCGGTGCAGCGACTGCATCCGCAGCACGTCGCCGTCCGTGCGGCTGTTGGGAAAGACGCCGGCGTAAGAGACGCCGAGCCGCTCGAGGTGGTCGGCGACGAGGGCGGTCGCCGGCTTCTCCAGCGGCAGGTCGACGTAGATCGCGTCGAGGTTGGCGCCGTGGAAGAGGTGGTGGCGCTCCGCTCCGATCGCCGTCTCGAGGTCCGCGCCGGGCTCGCGCACGGTGATCAGCGCCAGGTTGTGGTCGGAGTCGACCGCGACCTCGAGCTCGCTGCGCGGCGCCAGCTCGCAGTCCGGCGGCGGCACCGAGAGCGTGCCGCGCAGCTCGCATAGCGCCAGCGTCTGGCCGACGATCTCGTGGTGGCGCTCGGGTGCGTAGACGCGGCGCTCGTGGCCGTCGTTCAGCTTCGTGTAGAAGAGCGCCGCCGACTGCCGCTGAGGCCGGGTCCCCCCGGCCGCGTCGTTGCTGACCGAAGCCGGGATCCAGCCGAGCAGGAAGCCGGTCTCGTGGGCGCCGAGCTCGATGTTGGCGCGCTGGCTGTAGGGATGGGCGGCGGTTGCCTCGCTGTACATCCCGGCCAGCCCCTGCTCTCGCGCCCACGCCATCAGGTGCGCCTTGGTGCGGGTGAAGAGGTGCTGCCCGCGCGCAGCCGGCAGCGTCACTGCCTGCCCGGAGTGCGCGACCGCGTCGCCGGCGGCAGCCAGGCTCATCCCGATGTGGCACAGCAGCTCGCCGCCCGCGGTCTCGGCGACGCAGGAGACGTAACGCCCGTCGGCCAGCCGCGCTGAGACCTCGGTGGGGTCGTAGACCCAACGAACGTCGTAGGTCTTGCCGTAAGCGACCTCGATTGCCTCGGTCAGGACCCGACCCTCGCCGGGGTCCAGGAACCGGAATGTAATATCCAAGTCGCTCTTATTTACCACCGTTAATCCACTCCGAAAATGCCACCCGCCCGCCTAGCTCAACTGGGAGAGCACCTAACTTGTAATTAGGAGGTTGCCGGTTCGATTCCGGCGGCGGGCTTCAAGAGTCGCTTCTGCCCTCGGCGAGGACGCGAGCCTTCTCGGCGGCGAACTCCTCCTCGCTGAGGATGCCCTTCTCGTGCAGCGAGGCAAGTCGCTCGAGCCGGTCGAGGCGAGCGTTCTCGTCGTCGGCCGGCGACGTCACCGTCGGCGTCTCGGCGGTTGAGGCCTCGCTGCCGCCGTCCGCTTTGCGCTCGGGCAGCCTCAGCTTCGAGGCCTGCTCGCCGACGCGCTCGCCGATCTTCGCGTCCTTGATCGCGCCGGTGACCTTGTCCCGGGTGCGGCCGAAGAACTCGTCGTACTCGGCGTCGGGGAACTCGGCCGCGGTCTGTTTGCGCAGCTCGACGACCCCGAAGGCGGCCATCGCCGCGACCACCAGCGTCGTCAGGAAGGAGCGCAGTCCCTGCGCCCCTCCGGCCAGCAGGTAGAGGCAGAAGACCACTGCCAGCGCCGTGTAGACGTAGGCCACGTGCTGGCGCAGGACCGGCGCCAGGGCCCGCCGTACCGTCCGCGCCGAGCCGGTCGGCGAGCCGAGCCAGCCGGCGATCCCGAAGAGGACCCCGATGACGATCACGGTGGTGGCGATGCTGGTCATCAGCGAGGTGGCGATGCCCCAGGCGGCCTCGGCGGCGGGCCTGATGCTCTCGTCTTCGACGAGCTGGTCGAGGACGATGCCGCCGGCGACCTGGCGGGCGACGATCACCGCGAAGCCGGCGGCGACCAGGCCGATCCCGCAGAACAGCACGGTCACCCAGCGGCTGCCGCGCGAGAGGTAGATCGCCAGGGCGAAGACGGCGAGGGTCAGCAGGGAGAGGACCAGCGCCAGCCCCTGGACGGCGGCCGTGACGTTCTGCGCGGTCCGCAACTGGTCGGAGCGGAGGATCCTGATCTGGGCCGCGTCCGGCGGCAGTTTCTCCGCCAAGTCCTGGCCGACCCCGACCTGATCGGCGAGGTCGGTGAGGAGGCTGCCGAGGTTGAGCCGGACCTCGCCTTCTTCGGTCGAGACCGCGTCGCCCTCTTCCTCCAGCACTTCGACCAGGCGCGTGTGGGCGTTGCGGTTCGCCTCCTGCCAGAGGCTCTGCGCGGTCGAGGTTTCGAGAATCTTTTCCGTCCCGTCGCCGGCGATCTGGCGCAGCCCGCTGGAGGCCGGGCCGGAGAGGTCCTTGAGGTCGTCGGGAAGTTTGTCTTCGACTTCCTTTTCGACGTCGACGTTCTCGTAGAGCTGTTCGACCAGGTAATCGGAGAGCGCCTTGCGGATCGTCTCGTCCTCGATCAGGCGGTCGCTGGTGTGGACCCACTCGTCCGTATCGAGCGCCTGGCGCTCGACCCAGATCGTGAAAACGCTGAGGAAGGCGAGGAACGAGCCAAAGGCGACCAGGGCTTTGACCAGGCGTCCTCGTCCGCGGCTCATGGCCGGATGCTATACGTGCCCTATGAAGCTAGAGGGAATTCACCACATAACCGCGATCACCGAGGACGCCCAGAGCAACGTCGACTTCTACGCCGGCGTGATGGGCCTCCGCCTGGTCAAGAAAACCGTCAACCAGGACAACCCGACCGTCTATCACCTGTTCTTCGCCGACGAGGGGGGAGACCCGGGCTCCGATCTCACCTTCTTCGAGTACCCGGGGGTGCCGCGCGGTCGCGCTGGGGCGGGGATGGTGCACCGGATCGTCTGGCGCGTCGCCTCCGAAGACTCGCTCTCTTTCTGGGAGGGCCGGCTTGGCGCCAACGGCATCGCCACCGAGCGGACCGAGGGCAGCCTCGTCTTCGCCGACCCCGAGGGGCTCGAGCACGAGCTGGCGGTGGTCGCGGTCCCCGACCCGCCGCTGATCGCAGATCACCCTGAGGTGCCGGCCGAGCTGGCGCTGCAGGGCTTCCACGCTGTCCGCGCCTACAGCGGCGCTCCCGAGGCCAGCGCCGGCCTGCTGGAGGCGCTCGCCTTCGAGCGCACTGGGGAGGACTGGGAGGCGCGCGGCGAGAAGCGCGGCGGCCTCTACCTCTTCGACGAGCCGCCGGCCGAGCCCGGCCTGCAGGGAGCCGGCAGCGTCCACCACGTCGCCTGGGCGAGCGAGGCCTCCGAGCAGCTCGAGTGGCGCCAACGGGCGCTCGACGCCGGCGCCCAGCCGACCCCGGTGATCGACCGCTTCTACTTCAAGTCGATCTACTTCCGCGAGCCCAGCGGCGTGCTGTTCGAGCTGGCGACCCTCGGGCCCGGTTTCACCGTCGACGAGCCGCTCGAGAGCCTCGGCGAGAAGCTCTCGCTGCCGCCCGATTACGAGCACCTGCGCGACGAGGTCGAGCCGAACCTGCGCCCGGTCCGCAGCCCGCGCCAGGACGCCGGCTGAACGGGCGCGGTCGGTGAGCGGCGAGTTCGTCTGGCGCGACGCCGGCCGCACGGTCCTGCTCCGTCACGGTGCGCTCGCCAGCGCCCCCGAGCTGCTCGCCGAGCACGGCTTCGAGTCGTTCGAGCTGCTGAGCACGCCGCGGGCGCTGGCGGGTGCTCCGGGCCTGGCCGCCGCGGCGGCGGCGGTGCACGAGGTGCCGCCCGGACAGGTCCCGGACACCGCGGCGGCGCTGCTGAAGATCGCGGCCGCGCAGCGCTTGGTCGCGCTCGGCGGCGGTCGGGTGATCGACACGGCCAAGGCGATCGCCGCCGTGAGCGGCGCCGAGGTGGCGACGATCGCGACGACGATGTCGGGGGCGGAGATGACCGGCATCCACCGCTTGCCCGCCGGCGCCGAGGGGCAGGTGAGGGGGGCGGTGAGGCCGGCGCTGGTGCTCGCCGACCCCGAGGCGATGACCAGCCAGCCTGAGTCCCCCCTGCGGTTCAGCTCGATGAACGCCCTCGCGCACGGCATCGACTCGCTCTACACGCCGTTCGACAACCCCGTCTCGCGCCTGGCGGCGCTGCGCGGCGCCGAGCTGATCGCGACCGCCTTTGACCAGCCGCGCGCGCAGCGCGACGCCGCTGCCCTGGTCACCGGCGGGCTGCTCTGCGGCTACGCGATCGACTCCGGCTCCTTCGGCCTCCACCACGTCGTCTGCCAGACCCTGGTCCGCGTCTGCGGCAGCCCCCACGCCGAGACCAACGCCGCGATCCTGCCCGGCGCCGCGGCCTTCCTGGCCGCCCGTGCCCCGGAGCGGATGGCGGGGGTGGCAGCGGCGATCGCCGCCGACCCCGACCACGTCGAACCCCGGATCCGTGAGCTCGGCGGCAACCCGCCCGGCCTCGGGACCGCCGGCGCGGACCGCTCCAGGGTCGACGAGGCCGTCGAGGCGATGCTGCGCAGGTCTGAGCTCGGCTTCGTCCCTGGTCCTCCGCTGACAAAGGACGATCTGGCGCAGTTGATCGCGGCTGCCTGGTAGGGCCCGCAGGCCGCCGCGGGTAACCCGGCGACCCCGCTCGTGTAGCGCTCTGCGTGGACGCCGAGCGGCTTGCCGCCTATCACCGCTACACGCGCGAGCATGGGGTCAGCTGGACGATCTACCTGCTGGCGCGGATCTTCCTGACGCCGTTCTTCCTCGTCTACTTCCGCTACGGGCGCACAGGCCGTGGGCACGCCCGGCAGATCAAGGGCGGCCTGATCGTCGCCGCCAACCACCGCAGCTTCCTCGACCCCTTCGCGATCGGCGGTTGCCTGCCCTGGCGGCGGCCGATGAACTACGTCGCCAAGGTCGAGCTGTTCGAGCGCCGCTGGCAGGGTTGGATCCTCTCCCGGCTCGGCGCTTTCCCGATCTGCCGCGGCGAGTCCGACGAGGAGGCGATGGAGACCGCTCGGCTGATCGTCGAGCGCGGCGGCACCTGCTGCATCTTCCCCGAGGGCACGCGGATCCGGCGCGGCACCCTCGGCACCCCGAAGCGGGGAGTGGGGCGGCTGGCGCTGCAGACCGGTGCCCCGGTGATCCCGACCGCCGTGCTGGGCACCGAAAAGGTGCGGCGCGGCTGGCGCATCTACCCGCGCAAGGTCAAGGTGCGGCTCGGCAAGGCGA
>DATHUE010000209.1:0-8845 GCA_035462545.1 Solirubrobacterales bacterium | reverse complement strand
TCGGGGTGCAGGTGGTTGAAGTCCGGCGTGTGGAAGTTGAGGTCACTGATGACCGTCCCGGGGGGAGTATCGAAGGTCTTCGTCGACGGGTAGGGGCTGGCAATGCCAGAGGTGCCGACGCCGGGCACCACGAGCTCCGCGGTCAGCGTCGTGACGGTGACGCTCCATTGCAAGATCGTCCCGCTTTCCAAGGGCTCGTCGTCGACGACGAACAGTTGCCACTGGCCGTTGGGGTCCTCGCCGTTGAAGTTGTTGAGCTGGGTGGTGGTGGGGCTGCCGGGGCCGGGTGCCGGCCAGCTGTCGGCGGGGGCGAAGTTCGTCGGCTGGAAGGTGCCGCCGGAGCACGATTCGTTTGGCAGCGCTGAGCCCGCCTCGCTGTCGAAATTGATCGTCACGCTGGCGAGATCGGCCCCGCCGCAGGCATCGGACATGAGAACCTCCGAGTCACCATCGGGCGAGACGATCGCAAGGTCGATGTCGCCTGGAAAGGTGTGGGAGAGGGTGACGCTGATGTTGACGTCGGTCATGTTGCCGTCGGCGGTCTCGAGGTTGAGAGTGTTCGGGTAGGGGCTCCCGTTTCCGCTCGCGGGGATCGTGGTATCGGTCGTCTGCGTCGCGGTCAGCGTCTCAGCGGCCGCGACGGGGGCCGACGTCAGAAGCGCTGCCAGAGCGCCGAGGATTCCAAGCCACAGGGTCTTTTTCAGATGCATCAACTCGCCTTTCGGTCACCGATTTCTCTCTCCCGTCGGCCCACCCTAATTGCCGCAACCCAGCTGAACAAGCCGAAAATTAGGAACTTGCGTCAGCCGTTACTCGCGGACTGCTCCGCTGCCTCGGCGAGGCGCTCGACGAGGCGGGCGAACTGCTCGACGCCGGGATCGACCTTGCCGTAGCCGCCCGCGGTGTAGCGGGCGTAGACGCCCTCGAGGATGATCGCCAGCTTCCAGTAGCCGAGGGCGACGTAGAAGTCGATCTGCGAGAGGTCGCGGCCGCTGCGCTCGGCGTAGCGGGACGCGAGTTCGGCGCGGCTGGGGAAGCCGGGGGCGAGGTTGGCGGGCTGGCCGAGGGCGAGGTCCTCGGCGCTGTCGGGCCAGTAGACCAGCAGCAGGCCGACGTCGGCGAGCGGGTCGCCGAGCGTGCAGAGCTCCCAGTCGACGACCGCGGCGACCTCGCCGGCGGGGGTGAGGATCATGTTGTCGAGCCGGTAGTCGCCGTGGACGATCGTCGCCGGGCCCTGCTCCGGGATCCGCGCCGAGAGGCGCTCGTGGACGGCGTCGATCGCCGCCAGCTCGCGGGTCTTCGACTGCTCCCACTGGCCGTGCCAGCGGCGCAGCTGCCGGGCGACGTAGTCCTGCTTGCGGCCGAGGTCGCCGAGCCCGGCCGCGTCGGGGTCGACGGCGTGGATCGCGACCAGGGTGTCGGCGACGCGCTCGCCGATCGCCCGCCGGTCGGCCTCGTCGGGGAACGCCTCGGCCTCGGCCAGCCCGCGCAGCACCGGGCCCTCGACGAACTCCATCACGTAGAAGGGGGCGCCGTTGACGTCCTCGTCCTCGCAGAGCCCGACGACCGGTGCCACCGGCACGCCGGTGGCGCCGAGCGCCGAGACGACCTTGTGCTCGCGCCCCATGTCATGGGCGGAGCCGAGCCGCTTGCCGAGCGGCGGCCGGCGCAGCGCCCAGCGGCTGCCGGCGGCGTCGGTGACGCGGTAGGTGAGGTTGGAGTGGCCGCCGGCGATCCGCTCGAAGCCGAGTGGCAGCTCCACCCCCGGCACGTGCTCGGCGAACCAGGCTTCGACCCGCGGTACGGCGATCCCCTCCGGGCTGTCGGCGCTGCCTGTAGCCTCGCGTCCCATCGCGGCGCAAGCATATGCCCGACGAGGTAGGCGCTTGAACCCATCGCTCGCAAACAGGCTCAGGATCGGCTTCGCGATCGGCTTCGCGGTGCTGACCGCGATGGCGGTGATCGGCGTCGCCCGCTTCGTCGAGCAGCGGGTCGACTTCGAGGACGCGATCGCGCGCTCCTACCAGGTGGAGATGGACGCGCGGGTGAAGCTCGCGCGGGGCGAAGACCCGGCCGCGGCGCGGGCGACCGTGCAAACCCAGGGAGAACGGCGGGAGCGGCTGCGCGAGGAAATCTCCAGCGACACCCGTGACACCGCCCTGCTCGTCGCCGCCGGGCTGATCGCCGGACTGACCGGAGCGCTGCTGATCTTCAGCGGCCTGCTCACCTCGATGCGGCGGCCGCTGGAGGAGCTGGTCGAGGCTTCCGGCCGGCTCGCCGTCGGCGATCGCAGCGCCCGCGTCGAGGTCAGCGGCCTGCCCGAGACCGCGACCCTGGCCGCCGCCTTCAACGAAATGGCAGACGAACTCGAGCGCGAGGCGAGCCAGCGCGATCAGCTCGACCGCCTCAAAGACGAGTTCGTGCTGACCGCTTCGCACGAGCTGCGCAGCCCGCTGACCTCGGTCCAGGGCTTCGCCGAGCTGCTGATGCTCGACCGCGACAACCTGACCGAGAAGCAGGCCGAGACGGTCGAGATCATCCTCGACAACTGCCGTCACCTGGTGCGGCTGCTGAACGACCTGCTCGACCTCGCCCGCAGCGACGCCGGCCGGCTCGCGATCAGGCCGGAGCCGACCGAGTTGGCACCGCTGATCGACGACGTGGTGCGGACGATGCGGGGCCAGACCGAGCGCAGCGGCCAGCGCCTCACCCAGGAGGTCGACCCGGACCTGCCGCGGGTAGAGTCGGAGCCCGGCCGGCTTCGCCAGATCCTGGTGAATCTGGTCACCAACGCGCACGAGTACTCGCCCGAGGGAGCGTCGATCGAGGTGCGGGCGAGGCGCAACGGAACCGACGTGGAAATCGCCGTGAAAGACAACGGACCGGGCATCCCCGAGGAACAGGTGGCGCACATCTTCGAGCGCTTCACGCGCGGCGACGCGGGGCTGACCCAGCGCGTCGGCGGCACCGGCCTCGGCCTGGCGATCTCGAAGTCCCTGGTCGAGCTGCACGGCGGCTCGATCGCGGTCGACTCGACCGTCGGCGTCGGCTCGACCTTTCGCATCCGCCTGCCGGCCCTGGCCGAGGGTCGAATCGCCGCCCCGGCCGATCCGGCGGCGGCGGAGAGCGACCGATGACGAAGATCCTGGTCGCCGACGACTCGGAGACGATCCTGCTGCTGATGAGGACGCGGCTGGAGCTGGCCGGCTACGAGGTCGAGACCGCCTGCGACGGCCAGGAGGTGACCGAGATCGTCCGCGGCCGGGAACGCGAGCAGCAGCCCGACCTGCTCCTGCTCGACGCGATGATGCCGCGCAAGTCCGGGATCGACGCCCTGCGCGAGCTGCGAGCCGAGGGAGTCGAGATCCCCGCCCTGATCGTCAGCGCCCACCAGAACGCCGCCGACGCCAGCACCCCACCCGATCTCGAAGTCGGCGGCTACCTGACGAAGCCGATCGACTTCGACCGCCTGCTCGCCCTGATCGCCGAGCTGACGAGCTGAGCAGCGTCAGGGCGGATGTCGGCGCTTTCGGCAACTGGCCGGCGCCGGGAGCGGCGGTCTCTGCTCAAGGCCCGAGCAAGGCCGCGGGGACCACGGCGATCCCGTCCTTGCGCCGGTAGGCCTCCGGACCGGTCGTGATGAGAACCCTGTCAAGCAGATCGTCTCCGAGGCGATCGGCCAGCCAGCGGAGATGGCGGCCGTCCTCGTCGCCGACGTTGCGGGACAGCTTTACCTCGAGGGCGAGCACCCGACCGTCGGCGCGCTCGACGATCAGGTCGATCTCGTGCTCGCCGGCGCTCGTGCGCAGATGGAAGACCCGCGCCTCCGCGGCCTGTGCGTACACACGAACGCTGAGCGTGACCAGCGACTCGAACAGGTTCCCCAGCAAGACGCCGTCGGCTCCGACGACAGCCGGGCCCTCTCCTCGCAACAGGGTCTCAGCGCCGACCCCCAGCAGGCGAGCCGCCAGCGCGGGATCGGCAAGCTGGTGCTTGGGCGGCATCGCCAGGCGGCGAATCCGGCTGCGCGTCGGCGCCCAGGCCGGTACCGGGTCGAGCAGCCACAGCCGTTCGAGGACGTCCCGGTAAGGCTGGGTCGCGGTCCGGGCCGGCTTCTCACCCTGCCCGCCGGTGGCCGCATCCCGAATCTTCTCGAACGAGGCCGTCGTGGAGGATGCCGCGGCATAGGCGGTCATCCAGCGCCGGAGCGCTGCCGGGTTGCGCAGCGAGTGCCCCAACTCCGGGAAGTCACGGTCGACGACCCGCTGCAGGTAGCTGTCCAGCTGTGCGCGGAGCGCCCGCTCCGGAAGGTCGCGCAGCCCGGGAAAGCCGGAGCGGACTATCTCCGCGACGTAGCGATCGAGCCGCAGCGCCGTGCGGCCGTCGACCGGCCCACGCGCGCCGTCGAGCAGGTGCCGCAGACTGACCGTGGCGCCACCGTCACGCTCGGCGAGCGAGAGCGGCCGCATCCTCACGTCGACGATCCGCCCCGCCCCGGAGTGAGTTCCCAGGCCGGCCGGGGAGGCCGAACCAGCCAGCAGGTAGTCGCCGGGGCCGGCGCCTGCGTCGACCTTCCTGCGAACGAGATCCCAAGCCTCTGGCACGTACTGCCACTCGTCGATGAGCACGGGCGGAGAGTCGAGAAGCCGCTGAGGATCGGCGAGTGCGCGCTGGCGCTGTGCGGGATCGTCCATGGCGTGGACGGTCTTCACCCGCCGCGAGGCCGTCTCGGTCTTGCCGACCCCCTTCGCTCCCACCATGGCGACCGCGGGCAACCCGAAGAGCAGTTCGTCCAGCTCCCGGTCCACCACTCGCTGCCTGTACTCCGGCATTCCCGGCTCCATTGCCTTAGGCTACCAGAATGACGGCTTTTACACTACAGATATGACGGCCTCCACGCTACATGGAGGAGGGCGCCCGATAACGCGGCGCTGACGCTACTTCTTGGCGATCTCCTGAGCAGCGTCAGGCGCCCAGCATCTGGGCCACGGCCGCGATGAACCGGTCAGCCCCCACTACGTAGCGCTCGGCCTCTTCCCGACTCGGCCGGACCGCCTCGTAGTCGCCTCCCTCCCTCGCGGCCTGGGCGTGCTGCGCGAGGGTGAAGAGGGCCGCGTCGAAGGCTTCCGTGGTCACGTAGCGCGTGCGAAACAGGTGCCAGCTGCCGCGGTGAGTGCGGGCGTGCTCGTCGTCCTCGGAGAGGGCGGCCCGAGCCGCGTAGAGCATCGCGTAGTAAGCAGCGCTGACCGCCGCCTCCAGATGGTCGGCCGCCAACAGCTCGGCCGCCGCGGCGGCTCGGTCGCGGGCTTGGTCCATGAACTCGAGCGAGCGCGGGCTCATCGGTACCGATCCCCCTCCAGCGCGCTCCCCGCGAGGACCAGCTTGTCGCGATCGACCTCGCGCAGGAAGAAGGACTCGATCCGGCGTCGCTCGCGAAGCCGGTCGGCATCGTAGAAGAGGACCGAGTACCAGACCGGGCTGTCCCCCTCCTCCTCGGCAATGCCTTCGATCAGCGGCTGCATCTCCCAACCGATCTGGCCGGAATCCTGCCCCGGCTCGACCACGACCATCAGGTCTACGTCGGAGCGGCGGTCCGGGTGCACCTCGGCCGGGTCGGCTTCGTTGCGGGCGCGGGAGCCGTAGAGCCAGACGGCGAGCAGCCGCTCGTCCAAACGCTCGCGCAGGATCGCGACGACTCCAGCTACCACCCGGCGCTCGCGCTCAGCCAGCGCAGCGCTGTGGAGACCCCGCCGGAGCAGCGCGTCGGTTTCGGCAACCGCCATACCCTGAGAATAGGGGCAGGCGCCCCGGCTACTTCTTAGCGATCTCCAGGCGGATCTCTTTGCCTTTGAGCTTGGTGCCGTCGAGGAACTCGACGGCACGCTCGGCCTGATCGGCGTCGACCTCGACGAACGAGAAGCGGTGCAGGACGCGGACGTCGTGGATCGCCTCCTCGGGGAGGACGGCGCCCTCGCGCAGCGCCCAGCGCAGATCCTCCTCGGCGATGCCGCTGCGCTCGCCGCGGTTGACGAAGAGCTTGACCGAGCCACCGTCACCGGGCGTGGCTTCGTCGGCCTCCTGCGGCGCGACGCCGTCTCCGTTCTCGGTCGCGGTCTCGCTCGCCTCCACCTCCGCCCGCTCGCGCTCCTCGCGCGGGCGGCGCTCGCGGCGGCGGGGCCGGGGCGCGTGCTCGAGCCGCTCCTCCGGGGTCTCCCACTCGCCGATCGAGGTCTTGACGTCGCGCTCGATGCGGCCGATCTCGTCGCGCTCGGCCGGGGTGACGAAGGTGATCGCGCGGCCGGTGCGGCCGACCCGGCCGGTGCGGCCGATGCGGTGCACGTAGGTCTCCGAGGAGTTCGGCACGTCGTAGTTGATGACGTGGGTGACGTGCTCGACGTCGAGCCCGCGGGCGGCGATGTCGGTCGCCACCAGGAGCTTCACGCGGTGGTTCTTGAAGGAGATCATCACCCCGTCGCGGACGCCCTGGCTGAGGTCGCCGTGCAGCGCCTTGACGTCGAGGCCTTTGTCCTTCAGCGTCCGCTCCAGCCGCGTGGCGCCGATTTTGGTGCGGCAGAAGATGATCGCCTGCTCGGGCTCTTCGGTCTTCAGCAGCTCGACCAGGCGCGCCGCCTTCTCCTTCGCCGGAACCTCGACGTAGGCCTGGGAGATCTTGTCGACGGTCAACTGCTTCGGGGTGATTTTGATCGTCGTCGGGTCGTACATGTAGCCCTCGGCGAGCTTCTGGATCGGCGGCGGCATCGTCGCCGAGAAGAGCGCCGTCTGGCGGCCGCTCGGGCACATCCGCAGGATCTTCTCGACGTCCTCGATGAAGCCGAGGTCGAGCATCTCGTCGGCCTCGTCGAGGACGACGAAGCGGGCCGCGGTCAGGACCAGCGAGCGGCGCGACATCAGGTCCATCATCCGGCCCACGGTGGCGACGACGACGTGGGCGCCGGAGCGCAGCTGCGACTGCTGCGAGCGGATCGGGGCGCCGCCGAAGACGGCGACGATCTCGATGTCGAGGTGCTCGGCGAAGGTGCGCAGCGCCTGCGTCACCTGGATGCAGAGCTCGCGGGTCGGGGTGAGGACGACCGCCTGCACCTCGTCGTTGTCGGGATCGAGGTACTGCAGCAGCGGCAGTCCGAAAGCAGCGGTCTTGCCGGTCCCGGTCTGGGCCTGGCCGATCACGTCGTGGCCGCCGAGCAGCTCCGGGATCGCCTGTTCCTGGATCGGCGTCGGCTCCTCGAAGCCGAGCTCGTCGAGGGCCTGCTGGATGTCGGGCGAGAGGCCCAGCTCCTTGAAGTTCTTCATCGCGCCGGGTCCAGGAGGAGCTTGCCGGTGGTGGTGCGGGCGATCAGGTCTTCGTGGGCGCGGCCGGCCTCGGAGAGCGGGTAGACGCCGCCGATCGTGGTCTCGAGCTCGCCGCCGGCCGCGGCCTGCAGCAGCTCGCCGATCATCGGCACCAGCAGCTGCGGGCGGGCGAGCAGGTGAGCGAGCCAGAAGCCGATCACGGCCTTCGAGCCGCGCAGCAGCGCCGCCGTGGAGACCTCGCGCTGTTCGCGGGAGGCGATCCCGAAGACGACCATCCGGCCGAGCGGCGCCAGGACGTCCATCTCGGCGTCGAAGGCGGCGCCGCCGCTCATGTGCAGGACGGCGTCGACGCGCTCGCCGCCGTTGGCCTCGCGGATCGCGGCGCCGAGGTCCTCGGCGCGGGAGTCGACGGTGGCATCGGCGCCGAGCCGCTCGACCAGGGCCCGCTTCTCCTCGCTGGAGGCGAGCCCGATCACCTTCGCCCCGGCCCGCTTGGCGATCTGCACCGAGAGGGTGCCGGTGCCGCCGGCGGCGGCCTCGACGACGATCGTCTCGCCCGGCTCGATCCGGGCGCAGCGGTGGACCAGCGCCTGCGCGGTCAGGCCCTGCAGCAGCAGCGCCGCCGCGGTGTCGTCGTCGACCTCGTCGGGGAGCGGGACCAGCATCGCCTCGTGGACGGCGACCTTCTCGGCGTAGCCGCCGCTGCCGAGCAGGGCGGCGACCCGGCGGCCGTCCGCCGTGCGGCCGCTGACCTCGGCGCCGGGCACCAGCGGCAGTTGCTGCTCGGCCAGGTAGTCGTTGCGGGTCGCGTGGGTGTCGGCGAAGTTGATGCCGCTGCGGGCGACCTCGACCAGGACCTCGCCCTCGCCCGGTACGGGGTCGGGCAGCTCGACGTGGCGCAGCACCTCCGGCCCGCCGAACTCCTCGATCTGGATCGCCTTCATGAAGAGCAGCGCCCGCTAGAGGCGCGGGGCGACGCGAAGGAGGCGGTTGGAGAAGGTCGCTTCCGGTTCGCAGCCGCAGCCGATCTGATAGCGCAGTTCATAGGTGTGTGGGCCAGGGGTGGCCTGGAAGAGGACTCCGGCGGGCGCTCCGGAGACGCCGCAGAACGGACTCGCGAAGGGCGGCGTGCTGGGGGTGGCGAGGGTGATCGGTTCGATCGGGAATGCCGACGAGAGCAGGGCGGCGGTTTCTTCTTCGAAACCGCAGAACTGAGCCTGGCCCGGCATCTTTTTGCCGTCCTCGAAGAGGGCGACTGCGCCTTCGGTCTCGAACCGGACCTGAGCCCAGACTTCGATCAGGCCCGAAGCAGGCACCTCCACCGTGACCTGGGGACCACCGGAGAGCTGCTCGAAGGATTCGGATTCGGTGGTTACCGAGGCGGCGGCGAAGCTGCTGAGGATCGCGCCGCTGGAACCGGCCGGCCCCGGCGGGCCCGGGGGACCCTGAGGGCCCGGCACGCCCTTCGCTTCCTTCGCCTCCAGCGCCGCGTTCATCGCCGCTTCCGCGGTGCGCGCCGCCCGACGCGACTCTT
>DATHUE010000208.1:0-4579 GCA_035462545.1 Solirubrobacterales bacterium | reverse complement strand
TCCAGGCAGTAGGGGACGAGGCGTTCGACCCGCGCCAGCTGTGCGTCCAGGTCCCACTCGACCCCGGCCGGCATCGGCCGGTCATGCCATAGGTCGGGGTTCTCCGCGAGGAACTCGAGATCGTTCAGAGCGCTGTAGTAGTCGCGGGCCTGGAAGTGATAACCGCGTCCCTGGATCTCCGTAATAGGGGCCTCGCGCAACACGGCGATCGCCTCGTCGAGGGTCGGCTCGGCCGTGGGCAGCGGAGGTGGCGAGGGAGGCGGGGACGCGGGTGGCTGATGACCCCTGAGCGCGCGGCCGGCTGCGGCGAGGCGGGCGGCGCCGTGCCTGGCTTTGTTCTTCAGTGCAGGGTCCAATGCGAGCGGCAGCTTACAGAGCGGCCGGCCCGCGCCCGACTACAGTGCGCTGCCGATGGAGCTGGAGATCGTTGTCGTCAGCCACGGCGCCGAAGCGCTGCTGCGGCGTTGCCTGACCTCGCTGCGGGAGCACCCGGCGGGCGTGCCGAGCCGGGTCACCGTGGTCGACAGCGGCAGCCCCGACGCCACGCCGGAGATGGTCGCCGGCGAGTTCCCGGAGGTTCGCCTGCTGCGCGAGCGAAACATCGGCTTCTCGGCCGCCAACAACCTCGTCCTGCGAGAGAGCGATGCGGGGGCGGTCCTGCTGCTCAACCCCGACACCGAGGTCCGGGCGGGAGCGCTCGACGCGGCGCTGGAGCGGCTGCGCTCCGAGCCGCGGATCGGGATGGTCGGGATCAAGCTGGTGACCGAGGGCGGCGAGCTCGACCACGCCTGCAAGCGCTCCTTCCCGACCCCGCTCTCGGCCCTCGCCCACTTCACCGGGGTCGGCCGCGGCGAGAGCGCCACCGGGGCTTTGAGCCAGTACCGGGCGACCCACCTCGGCGACGACGAGCCGGGCGAGGTCGACGCCGTCAACGGCGCCTTCATGCTCTGCCGGGCCGAGGCAGTGCGCGAGGTCGGGCTGCTCGACGAGGGCTACTGGCTCTACATGGAGGACCTCGACTGGTGCCACCGCTTCTGGGACGCCGGCTGGAAGGTCTTCTACGAGCCGGCCGGGGTCGCGCTGCACGTCAAGGGCGGCTCCAGCGGCGGCCGCCGCGCCCCGCGCCAGGAGATCGCCTTCCACCGCGGCATGGGCCGCTTCTACCGCCGCTTCGACGCCCCTGGCCACAGCCCCCTGCTGAACGCCGCCGTCTACGCCGGCATCGGCGCCAAGCTAGCCACCAGCCTGACGATCACGGCGCTGAAGGGACGCTAGACGCGTTCGGCGACGACGATGTCCTGCATGCTCGGCGCGCCGGGGGCGTGAGCCCAGCTGCCGAAGTGGATCGGCTCGCGCAGCCGCAGGCCCGCCTCGCCGAGCAGCTCGCGCAGGACATCGAGCTCGAAGGCGATCGCCTCCTCGGGCTGGCGGGGGTCGGTCGTCAGGCCGCCGTCGACCGGGTAGCGGAAGTCGAAACCGGCGCGGCCGGCGGCGATCTCGGCCTCGGATTCCGGCGTCAGCAGGAAAAAGGTCAGCAGGCAGGTACCGCCCGGGCGCAGGACCCGCGCCGTCTCGGCCAGGTAGTGGGCCGTCTCCTCGCGCTTCAGGTGGGTGAAGAGCGAGGTGGCGAAGGCGAAGTCGAAGGACGAGTCCGGGTAGGGGAAGCGGAACTCCGCCGCCGAGACGTCGCCGAAGGGGTTGTACTTGCGGTTGTGGATCGGCGCCCAGGTGAAGACGAACTCCGGGTGGCGAGGGGTGATGTTGCGGCTGCACCAGCGCACCATCTCGCGGCCGACGTCGAAGCCGGCGTAGGAGCCGCCCTGCAGGTAGCCAGTCAGCGGCAGCGCCATGCGGCCGATGCCGCAGCCGATGTCTAGCACGCGGTCCTCGGGGCGCAGGCCGCCGAGCTCGGTGAAGTGGCCGAGGAACTCGCGGCCCGTCTGCTCGAAGTCGCTGTCGCCGACGAAGGAGAGGTGGCGCGGCGGCAGCGGCACCCCGGCGCCACCGCGGCGACGGTGCAGCAGGTCGCCGGGCCCGTAGCGCAGCCGCCGGGCCAGCGCCTTCGCCAGGTAGATCGCCTTTGCCCGCATCGAGGCCGGATGCCTAGAAGGGAAGCGTGTCGCGGATATCGGCCAACCCCGGCGCGGTCTTGTCGCGCTCGCTGAGGAGCGGATCGGAGACGCGCCAGTCGATACCGACGTCGGGGTCGTCCCAGGCGATCCCGGACTCGGTCGCCGGGTCGTAGAGGCTGGAGAGCTGGTAGGCGACGTCGGCGACGTCGCTCAGCACCGCGAAGCCGTGGCCGAACCCGACCGGGACGTAGAGTTGGCGATGGCGCTCGTCGTCGAGCACGTGCGCCTCCCACTGGCCGAAGGTCGGCGAGGAGTGGCGCAGGTCGACGGCGACGTCGAGGATCGCTCCCCGCGGGCACCGGACCAGCTTCGCCTGGCCCGGCTCGGTCTGGAAATGAACCCCCCTCAGGGTGCCCTTGCTGGACCGCGAGTGGTTCTGCTGGACGAACTCCGCCTCGACCCCGAGACGGCGCCACTCCTCGCGGCGATAGGTCTCGACCATGAAGCCGCGCTCGTCGCCGAACACCTGCGGCTCGAGCAGGACGACGCCGTCCAGCTTCGTTTCCAGCACCTCCGGCATCAGCCGAGCGCCTTGCCGTAATGCTTTTCGTAGTACTCGCGGTACTCGCCGGAGCGAATCGGGCCCCACCAGTCCTCGTTGTCGCGGTACCACTGGACCGTCTTCTCCAGCCCCTCGGCGAAGTGGACCTGGGCCTCCCAGCCGAGCTCCTCGCGCAGCTTGTCGGAGGCGAGCGAGTAGCGGCGGTCGTGGCCGGGGCGGTCCTTGACGTACTCGATCAGCGACTCGTCGCCGCCGGTCAGCTCGATCACCCGCTTCACCACCTCGATGTTCTCGCACTCGTCGGGGCCGCCGACGTTGTAGGCCTCGCCGGGGCGGCCGCCCATCAGCACCGTGTGGATGCCACGGCAGAAGTCCTCGACGTAGAGCCAGTTGCGGACCTGCTTACCGTCGCCGTAGACCGGCAGCGAGTCGCCGTGGATCGCGTTGAGGACCATCAGCGGGATCAGCTTCTCGGGGTACTGGCGCGGCCCGTAGTTGTTGGAGCCGCGGACGATCGAGGCCTCGATCCCGTAGGTGTGGACGTGGGCGGAGACCAGCAGGTCGCCGGCCGCCTTGGTCGCCGAGTAGGGCGAGGAGGGGTCCAGCGGCGAGGTCTCGGTGAAGGATCCGGACTCGATCGAGCCGTAGACCTCGTCGGTGGAGACCTGCAGGTAGCGGGAGACGCCGAGCTCGCGGGCCGCGTCGAGCAGGGTGCCGGTGCCGATCACATGGGTGCGGGCGAAGGCGTCCTGGTCGTCGATCGAGCGGTCGACGTGGGACTCGGCGGCGAAGTTGACGACCGCGTCGACCCCCTCCATCGCTTCGCGCACGACCGTCGCGTCCTCGATCGCGCCCTCGATCAGCGGCGTGCCCGCGGGCAGGTTCTCCGGCCGCCCCGCGTAGGTGAGCTTGTCGAGCACGACGATCTCGTGCTCGGCGCCGGCCAGGCGCACGTAGGTCGAGCCGATGAACCCGGCGGCGCCGGTGACCAGGAGCTTCATGTCTAGTTTTCCTCCGCTTCGCGTTGGGCCAAGTAGCCGGCCAGCCCGTCCTGCCAGGAGGGCAGGCGGATCGCGTGCTCGCGCTGGCTGGTCAGGGCCGAGAACGGCGGACGCGCCGCCGGCCGGCCGAATTCCTCGGTGGAGACCGAGAGCACTTTGCAGTCGACCTTCGCCTGCTCGAAGATCTCACGGGCGAATTCGTACCACGAGCACTGGCCGGCGGCGGCCATGTGGTGGATGCCGAACTCCAGCCCCTCGATCAGCCGCACGATCCCGTAGGCGAGGTGCCAGGTGTAGGTCGGCGAGCCGACCTGGTCGCGGACCACGAGCACCTCGCTCTGGCCCTCGGCGAGCCGCAGCATCGTCTCCACGAAGTTGTTGCCGCCGATCCCGAAGATGCCGGCCGAGCGGACGATGAAGTGGCGCTTGTTGGCGGCGGCGGTCGCCTCCTCGCCGGCCAGCTTGGTGCGACCGTAGGCCGAGAGCGGCGCCGGCTGGTCGCTCTCCACGTAGGGCTCGCCCTTGGCCCCGTCGAAGACGTAGTCGGTGGAGACGTAGACGACGCTGGCGCCGACCGCGGCGGCCGCGGCGGCGACGTTGCCGGCGCCGGTGCCGTTGACCGCGAAGGCCTCCTGCTCGGCCGCCTCGGCCCCGTCGACGTCGGTCCAGGCAGCGCTGTTGATCACCACGTCGGGCCGCTCGAGCTCGATCCGCCGCCCCACCTGCTCGGCCTTGGTGACGTCGAGCTCGGCACGGCCGAACCCGACCACGTCGTGGCCGGCGTTGCCGGCGGCCAGCAGCAGGTCGCGGCCGAGCATCCCGGCGGCGCCGGTGATGAGCAACTTCAACGTCGGATTTTCGCGGCTCGGTGGCGCACCGCGGACAGGCTAGCTATCCGTCCCGCGCCCCGCCGAGCAGATCTGGAAGCACCTCGGCTGAGTAGC
>DATHUE010000207.1:0-3367 GCA_035462545.1 Solirubrobacterales bacterium | reverse complement strand
TGCCAGGGCCCCAGCCGGTCTTCTTCTTCGCCCCGACCCGGGTCGGCAAGCGCGCCAAGGACTGGGGCCGGGCCGGGCTCGAGACGGCGGTCGCCGATGCCTGGCACCCGTTCTGCGAGTGGGTCGAAGGCTGGTTGGAGGTCGTCCGCGGCGACGGCTTCGAGGCGCTCCGCGACGCCTACCTCGATGTGCTGGAGGGCCGCGTCGGCCCCGGCAGCGCCCACGTGATCTCGCTGCGCTGAGGGCGGGTGCGCCCCCGGCGGCTCAGTGGCCGCTGGTCGAGAAGTGCTGGTAGTCCTTGGTCCCGGTCCAGTTGCCCGCCCACTTCCAGCCGGCCCTGGCGAAGGCGGCGACGACCGGGCCGCGGCGGTGGATCAGGCCCTCGACGCGCTGCGAGCGGTCGGCGAAGCGGGCGCCGGCCGGGGGCGAGACGTGGCCCGAGGCGGTGACGTAGGGGTTCTCGACCGGGTTGACGTCGATCGCCCGCCCGTAGGCGTGCTCGGACCAGCGTTCGGTGCCGGCGACGAAGCGGCAGTTGAAGGCGGAGGTGTTGTCGGCGTCCATGCTGCGGTGGTCGTCGGCCCCGTAGGCGTCGACGAGGCGCATCCGCCGGATCGGAAATCGCAGCTCGTAGAGCCGCCGCATTACCCCGACCATCCCGCGGGCGAGATCCCCGTGGACGACGAGCCGGCCGCGGTGCGACTCGCCGTCGAAGCCCCAGTGGCTGACCTTCAGCAGCCGCAGCTGGCCGAGACCGACCGGGCAGCCGGGCCGCCAGGAGACTCCGGTCATCCGCTCCCGCGTCGCCGGGTCGAGACGCTCGGCGCTGCCGCGGAAAGGCAGCGCGGCGCGGTCGGCACCGGCGAGGGCCGGTGGAACAAGGCCAGCCAGCGCGACGCTCGTCAGCGCCGCCGCCAGCGCCCTGCGCATGCTCAGGCCGGCTCGCGGCCGAGCTCGCCGCGGCGCTGCTCGCGCACCAGCCACCAGTCGACCACGTAGCCGCCGAACGGCAGCACGGCGCCGACCAGGACCCAGAAGGTCGTCTTCGCCGACCAGCCCAGCTCGGCGCGCAGGGCGAGGGCGAAGATCACGTAGAGGATGAAGAGCGCGCCGTGGATCGAGCCGAGGATGGTGACGCCGAGCTCGCCGCCGCCGGTTCGTTTGACGACCGAGGCGGCCAGCAGGGCGAGGAAGCTCGTCGCCTCCAGCAGCGCGATCCAGCGGAACTTGGTGACCGACATCGGCGCAGAACCTACCGAAGCCGGCCCGGCGGCCCTATTCCACCACCTCGACCGTGCCCTTCATGTCGGGGTGGATCTCGCAGAAGTAGGAGTAGGTGCCCGGGTTCTTGAAGGACTGCGAGCCGAGCTTGCCTTCCTCGAGGTCGCCGGTGTCGAAGCTGCCGTCGTCGGCGGTCGCCGTGTGCGGCGCCGAGTCGCGGTTGATCCAGGTGACCTTGCCGCCGGCCTGGATCGTCACCGGGTCCGGGTCGTAGGCGAAGTCGACGATCTCGACTTTGGCCGAGCGCACCGCCTCGCCGCTGGGCGCGGTTTCCGCTTCGCCTTCGCCGGGGGCGGCCTCTTCTTCCGCCGTGCCTTCGGCAGGCGCGGTGGCATCGCCGCCACTGGTCGCGGTGGTCTCCGAGTCGTCGTCGCCGCAGGCCGCCAAGGCGAGGACGGGAAGGATCAGCAGGAGGAGCAATGCCCGGTTGAGCGTCATCTCCAGGCGCTACCCGTTTGCGCCCAGGCGGAATCGGGAACGCAGCCGGCCGGCCACCTGCTGCTACGGTGGGTAGGTCGGGTTTGGCCGATTCGCCACCCGAGAGGTTCTGTTTCCCCCGTGCGCAACTGGCGCTTAGGGGCCACCGGATCTCCCTCAGACGTTCAAGAAGGAGTTCACAAATCACTTCGTTTGCCGATCTCGGCATCTCCAAGCCGGTGGTGCGCGCGCTCGCGCGTCGCGACATCACCAAGCCTTTCCCCGTCCAGGAGCTCGTCCTCAGCGACGCCCTCGACGGCCACGACCTGCTCGTCCAGTCGCCGACCGGTTCGGGCAAGACGCTCGCCTTCGGCATCCCGATGCTCGAGGGCATCGAGCCCCAGGGCAGCGGTACCGCCGCTCTCGTCCTCGCCCCGACCCGCGAGCTCGCGGGTCAGATCGTCGAGGAGCTGCGCTCCGTCGCCGACGCCCTCGATCTGAAGATCGCCGCCGTCTACGGCGGCGTCGGCTTCGGGCCGCAGATCAAAGCGGCGCGCAACGCCCACGTCCTCGTCGCCACCCCCGGGCGGCTCGAGGACCTGATCGCCCGCGGCGCGGTCTCGCTGGCGCAGGTGCGAATCCTCGTCCTCGACGAGGCCGACCGGATGCTCGACATGGGGTTCAAGCCGGCCGTCAGCCGGATCGTCGGGCAGACCCCCGCCGATCGCCAGACTCTGTTCTTCTCCGCCACCCTCGAGGGGGCTACCGGCCAGATCGCCACCGCCTACACCCGCGACGCCCGCCGCCACACCCAGGCGGCCGACAGCAACGCCAAGGCGGACATCGAGCACCGCTTCATGCACGTCGACTCGCAGAGCGCCAAGCTCGGCCACCTGGTCGAGCAGCTGCGCGACGCCGAGGCTGGCAGCACCCTGGTCTTCGTCCGCACCAAGCGCGGCGCCGACCGGCTGGCGAAACGGCTGCGCACCCATGACCTCGAGGCGGTGGCGATGCACGGCGACAAGAGCCAGCGCCAGCGCGAACGGGCTCTGGCCCGCTGCGAGGCCGGCGACGTGGCGGCGCTGCTCGCCACCGACGTCGCCGCCCGCGGCATCGACGTCGCCGGCGTCACCCACGTGATCAACTTCGACGCCGCCGAGGACCGCGACTCCTACACCCACCGGGTCGGCCGCACGGGCCGGGCCGGGCGCAGCGGCACCGGGATCAGCTTCGTCCTCTCCGATCAGGCCGAGGAGGTACGCCGGATGGCCCGCGCCCTCGGCCTCAGCCGCGAGTTCGACGGCGCCACCGGCACCTGGACCCCGGCGACCCGCTCGCAGGAGCAGCGCAAGCAGGGCGGCGGCGGCCAGCAACGGCGCTCCCGCCCGCGCCAGCGCCGCCGCGCCAAGGCGGCGCGATGAGCGCCGCCGCCCGTCGCTGGACCTGCAGCCGCTGCGGCGTCGCGGTCGGGCGGATCGACGGCACGCAGGTCTCCCTGCCCGAGAGCTGGGAGGCCTGCGCGGAGGGCGAATTCTGCCTCTCCTGCCGCCGCGAGCGCGCCGGGGAGGCCGCCCAGGCGGCCGCCCCTGATGGCTGCAACAGCGAGGTCCGCGCCAAAGCCCGGCGGGCCGGCCTGATCGAGTTCGAAGTACGGCGCACCCCGGACCTC
>DATHUE010000206.1:0-10283 GCA_035462545.1 Solirubrobacterales bacterium | reverse complement strand
GAGAAAGGTATGACTTTTTCGAGCGAAGCAAAAAGTGCAGGCATGAGTACATCCCCGGTAAGGATTTAGCGTCCAACTGAACCCGTAGCGGTCGCCGGCAACGGGGTTGAGCGCCGAGCCGGCGCGGACCACGTGGAAGTTGATCCCCATCGCCTCCGGGGCGTCGAAGGTGCGGACGACGGTGCCGTCGCCGACCCCCGGCAGCCGCGGGTCGTTCTCGACCTTCTGCTCGTCCCAGCGCATCGAACATATGTTCGCACACGGCCGCGTCGAAAAAACGGTGCCGCCGCCCGTAGAATGCCCGCCATGGCGGCCGACCTGACGGAGCTCGAGGGGATGATCGCCGCGGCGCTGCCGGGGGCCGAGGTCGAGGTGATCGACGAAACCGGGACCGGTGACCACCTGCGGGCGACGGTGAAGGCGCCGCAGTTCGAGGGGCTCTCGCGGATCGACCAGCACCGGCTGGTCAAGGCCGCGGTCAAGGAGCGCTTCGACGACGGCACGATCCACGCGCTCAGCGTCAAGACCTCGGCCTGAGCCGAGACTGATCGCCAGCTAGTCTTCTCGTTATGGCAGATCCTGAGCTGAAGTCGAAAGTCGAAGAGCTGATCGGGGCCAACCCGGTCCTGCTGTTCATGAAAGGCACGCCCGACATGCCGCGCTGCGGGTTCTCGATGCGCGTCGTGCAGGTGCTGGACTCGATGGACGTCGAGTACGGCGCGATCGACGTGCTGCCGGCGCTGCAGCCGCTGCGCGAAGTGACGGCGGAGATCGCCGACTGGCAGACCTTCCCCCAGCTCTACGCCAACGGCGAGCTGGTCGGCGGCGCCGACATCGTCGAGGAGATGTTCGAGTCCGGCGAACTGGCCGAGACGCTAGGCGTCGAGCAGCCCGAGGCCCCGGCGCCTGGCGCCCCTCCGGCGCAGTCGCCCCCGCTGCAGATCGAATAGCAGCCGGTCGCTAGACCGCTGCTGCCTGCTCGGCCGCGTCCTCTTTCACTTGAAACGAGGATCCGCAGCCGCAGGCGGCGACGACGTTCGGGTTGTTGACCTGGAAGCCAGCGCCCTGCAGGCCTTCCACGTAGTCGACCTCGGAGCCGAAGACGAACTGCATGCTGACTTTGTCGACGACGACGGCGACCCCGTCGACCTCGAAGACGTTGTCGTCGTCCTTTGCCTTGTCGAAGGCGAGCGCGTACTGAAAGCCCGAGCAGCCACCGCCGCGGACGGCGACGCGAAGCGCCTGCTCGCCGGCCTCGCCCTGGCCGCCGAGCAGCTCGCCGATCTTGGCCGCTGCCTTGTCGGTGAGGGTGATCGCTGCGTTCGGAGTCTCGGTCACTTCAGAAAGTGTAGCGAGAGCTTCGCTTCCGGTCTGCGAGAATCGCCGGCCGTGAGCCTCAGCTCCCAGACCGCGGTCGTCTGCGACACGACCGCCTACCTCCCGTCCGAGCTGACCGCCGAGCTCGGCATCGAGACAGTCAGCCTCTACGTTTCCGTCGACGGCCATCTGGAGCGCGATGGGGAGATCACCGACTACGTCGAGTTCTACGAGCGCCTCCGTGCCTCCGAGAACGGCGCCATCACCTCACACCCCTCGATCGGCGACTTCTCCGCCGCCTACGAACCACTGCTCGACGAAGGCAAGAACGTCGTCTCCCTGCACATCTCCGCCGGCATCTCGGGCACCTTCGAAGCCGCCGAGCAGGCGCGACAGCGGCTGATCGACGAGGGGAAGGGCGGCGAGCGGGTCCATGTCCTCGACTCACGCTCCTCGGCTGGCGGCCTCGGCCTCTGCGTGCTCGCCGCCGCCGCCGCGGCGGCGGCCGGGGACGACAGCGAGCGGGTCGCCGCCCGAGCGGAAGAGACCCGGGAAAGCCTGAAGATGTGGTTCGCGATCGACACCCTCGAGTACCTGCGGCGCGGCGGCCGGATCGGCGGCGCCCGCGCCTGGATCGGCGGCGCCCTGAAGATCAAGCCGATCCTCACGCTCGAGGAGGAGATCACCCCGGTCGAGCGGGTCCGGACCCGCGCCCGGTCGCTGGAGCGGCTGCGCGACTACGCCCGCCAGCGCCACGAGTCGGGCTTCGACGGCTGGGCCGTCCAGCACATCCAGGATCCGGAAACGGCGGCGGCCCTCGCCGACGATTGCCGCGAGATCTTCGGCTGCGAGCCGGTTTTCATCTCCGAAATCGGCGCCGTCCTCGGCGCCCACGTGGGCCCCGGCCTGATCGGCGTCGGCTCGGTGCGCAAAGACCTAGTCGAACGCTAGCCGCGGCGGCGGCGGAGCATCGACAGGCCGCCGATCGCGAAACCGACAACCGCTGCGCCTATCACCAGCTCCCGCTTGTGCTCCTCGACCTGGCGGCGCCAGTCGGTGAGCTCGCCGACGCGGGTGCGGAGCAGCTCGACCGAGCGGCCGAGCTCGAGGCGCTGGGCATCGATGTCGCGGCGAATCTCAGCGGCGCTGCGACCTGGGCGGGGCGCCGGCGCGGCCGGGTGGGGCGGCTGAGCGCTCATCTCGGCCCCTCCTCCTTGGTCAGCATCTCCTTGGTCAGCTTCGCCTCTTCGATCGCCTGCTCGGGCACCGGCGGCGAGCCGGCCTGCAGCGAGCGGTAGGCGAAGAAGCCGGCGCCGGCGGCTACCAGCAGGAAGATCGCGGCCTCGATCAGAAAGCCGGCCCAGACGGTGCCGCCGAAGACCTCTTCGGCCAGCAGCCAGGCGATCCCGTGCATGATCAAGATCAGGGCGAGGAAGGCGAAGACGCCCGCGGCGAGGCCGACCCCCGCCCCGCGCGTCAGCTTCGAGACTTTCTCGGAGATCTCGGCCTTGGCCAGCTCGATCTCCTCGCGAACGAGGGTCGAGGCGCGCTGGGATACGTCGAAGACGAGATCGGAGACCGAGGGCGGATCGGAAGGACCCGCAGGCGGCGGTGGCGGCGGATCGACGCCGGTCCGTTGGGTGGGGGGAGTCTGCGGTGGCTGCGGCACGATTACTCCGGCGGGTCCTCGTCGAAGATGCGGCGGTAGAGGATCCCCGAGACTTTGGCGGCGGCGATGCTGGCCAGCGCGCCGGTGGCGGCGAGCATCCCGCTCCAGATCAGCTTTCGAACCATTTCGTTGTCCATACCCAGTTCCGACCCTATCTATCGGGGCTCGAGCCCGTCGCAGATCATCGTCACGACAAGTTCCTTTGCCTGCTCGAAGCTGCCGTCGGAGCCGGGGATGACTTCGAAGATCCAGCCGGAGAGCAGCTGCTCGATCGCGCCGTAGAAGGACATCGAGGCGAAGGTCGGGTCGACGTCGCGGCGAAAGGCGCCCGCCTCCTGGCCGTCGGCGACGATCTTCGCGATCGACTCGTAGGCGCGGCGAATCTGCTCCAGGTGGGTGCGCCCGAACGAGTTGGCGGCGCGCGTGACCTCGACGATGATCACCTTCATCAGCTCCGGGTCATGGTGGTAGGAGTCGACGATGAAGGAGGCGACGGCGGCCAGTTTCGCCCGCGGGCTCTCCCCGGTGCGGTCGGCCTCGTCGATTGCCGCCAGCAGCAGCGACCAGCGCTCGACGAACAGCTCGTCGAGCACCTCGTCCTTCGATTTGAAGTAGTGGTAGACGAGCCCGTAGGCGACCCCCGCCTCGTCGGCGATGTCGGAGACGCGGGTGGCGTGGAAGCCCTGGCGGGCGAAGACCCGAATCGCCGCGTCGAGGATCTGGCGGCGCTTGTCGACCGGCGGCGCTTTGGCCATCAGGCATGCACCTCGTAGACGGAGGGACGGCGGTTGGCGAGCGCGGGCAGCGCCTCGCGGATGCGCTCCTGCGCCGCCAGGTCGAGCTCGGCGGCGACGAAGCACTCCTCGTCGGGGGCGGTGGCGAGAACGATGCCCCAGGGGTCGACGATCGCCGAGCGGCCGTAGGAGGCGTAGTGCGGCGGCGCCGCCCCGAACTGGTTGGGAGCCAGCACGAAGACCTGGTTCTCGATCGCCCGCGCCCGCAGCAGGACCTCCCAGTGGTCGCGGCCGGTGGCCGCGGTGAAGGCCGAGGGCAGCGCGATCAGCCGGGCGCCGCGCAGGGTGAGGATCCGGAACAGCTCCGGGAAGCGCAGGTCGTAGCAGACGCTGAGTCCGAGCTGGGGGCCGTCGACGCTGGCGGTGACGATCTCCTCGCCGGGCTGCTCGTGCGCCGACTCGCGGTAGGCGACGCCCTCGACGTCGACGTCGAACATGTGCAGCTTGCGGTAGACCGCGAGGTCCTCGCCGCCAGGCCCGATCAGGACCGAGGTGTTGAAGGCCTTCTCGGTGCCCGACGCGGGGCGCTCGGAGACGCTGCCGGCGAGCAGGTGGACGCCGAGCTCGCGTGCCCAGTCGCGGGCGGCGGCGAGACTGGGGCCGTCGAGCGGCTCCGCCCCGGCCAGCAGCTCCTCGCCGGCGGCGAGCAGGTTCCACTTCTCGGGCAGGGCGATCAGCTCGGCGCCGTCGGCTGCCGCGGCGCGCACCAGGCGCTCGGCCGCGGCCAGGTTCCTGGGCTTGTCTGCGGTCGAGTTGAGCTGTACTACGGCTGCGCGCAACGGTTCCTCTCGGTCCTGCGATCGGCCGGCCAGCGGCTGACTGACCAGTCAATCGACCCGTCGCAGTATAGGTGCGCCCTCAGCGTCCCATCAGGTAGCCGACGAGACGGTCCAGGAGCCGGGTCGGAACCACCGGCCCGAGCCGGGCCTGGAGCTTGGCGTCGGCCCCGACCAGGTAGCGGGTACGAGGGCGCTGCGCGGCGAGGGCGTGCTCGATCGCCTCGGCGACCTTCTCCGCAGAGATGCCGCGCTCGGCGGTCCGCCGCACGACTCGGCGGAAGCCGTCGATCGCCTGCCCGTAGAGCTGCTCCTGCGCGTCGGAGGCACGCTCGTCGATCGCGTCGGCCTCACGCTCCCCACGCTCCCAGATCGGGGTCTCGATCGAGCCCGGCTCGACGATCGAGACCGAGATGTCCCACGGCATCAGCTCCTGACGGAAGACGTCGCCGACCGCCTCGATCCCGAACTTGGCGGCGTGATAGGCGCCGGCAAGCGGGAAGGCCACACGGCCTCCAATCGAGCTGACGAAGACGATGCGCCCGCGACCCTGCCCGTCCCCAGGAGCGCGGCGGATCAGCGGCAGCATCGCCTGGGTGACCGCGACCTGGCCGGTCAGGTTGACCTCGATCTGGCGGCGGAAGTCGTCGATCGGCAGCGTCTCGAGAGGTCCCGGGACGGCGATGCCGGCGTTGTTGACGAGTCCGTGCAGGGCGCCGGCCTCCTCCGCGACCCGTTTGGCGGCGGCCTCGATCTGGTCTTGCCTGGTGACGTCGAGGATCAACGGCACGACGCGCTCGGAGCCGGTCGCGGCGATCGCTCCGGCGTCCTCCTGCTTCCGCACGCCGGCGAACACCCGCCAGCCGGCCCGGTCGAGCCGCTCGGCGGTGGCGCGGCCGATCCCGGTCGAGGCGCCGGTTACGAGGGCGGAGCGCATCGCCCCAGGCTACCCCGGCCCGAGCGGCGTAACCTTGACTGGTCGTGACCGACGACGCCGAGCGCAAGCAGGTGACGGTGCTGTTCGCCGATGTGATGGGGTCGATGGACCTCGCCGAGCAGCACGACCCCGAGGAGTGGCGGGCGATCATGCAGCGCTTCTTCTCGATCCTCGCCGATGCGGTGACCGAGTTCGAGGGCACCGTCGACAAGTTCACCGGCGACGGGATCATGGCCGTGTTCGGGGCGCCGGTCGCCCACGAGGATCACGCGCAGCGCGCCTGCTACGCGGCGCTGCGGATGCTCGCCGACGTCGCCGAGTACGCGGCCGAGCTGCGTCGCGCGGAGGGGCTCAACTTCTCGGTTCGGGTCGGGGCCAGCTCCGGCGAGGTGGTGGCGGGGGCGATCGCCGAGGCGGCTGGCGGCGACTACACGGCGATCGGCCACACGGTCGGCTTGGCGCAGCGGATGGAGGCCCTGGCCGAGCCCGGCAAGGCATATCTGACCGAGCACACCGCGGCGCTCGCCGAGGGCTTCCTCGAGCTCGAGGACCTGGGTGAGTTCGGGATCAAGGGAGCGAGCCAGCCGGTCCGGGTGTTCGAGCTGGCCGGGATCGGCTCGGCCCGCTCGCGACTCGACCTCTCGCGCCAGCGCGGCTTCTCCCGCTTCGTCGGCCGCGTCCGCGAGATGGAGGCGCTGGATCAGGCCCTGGCGGCGGCCGATGGCGGCGAGGGCGGCCTGGTCGCGATCGCCGCCGAGCCCGGCGCCGGCAAGAGCAGGCTCTGTCACGAGTTCGCCCAGCGCTGCCGCGAGCGCGGGCTCGAGGTCTTCGAGGCGCAGGCCCAGGCGCACGGGACCTCGATCCCGTTCATGCCGGTGCTGCAGATGCTGCGCGCCTACTTCGGGATCGCCGACCGCGAACCGGGGCGGGCGAGCCGCGAGAAGATCGCCGGCCGGACGCTGTTGCTCGACCCCGGCTTCGCCGAGGACCTGCCGTTGCTGTTCGACTTCCTCGGGATTCCCGACCCGGACCGGCCGCCTCCCCAGATCAGCGGCGAGGCGAAGCAGCGGGCCCTGCGCGGGATCGTCTGCCGGCTGGCGGGCTCCCCCGCCCGGCGCCACACGATCGTGATCGTGGTCGAGGACCTGCACTGGATCGACGAGGGCAGCGAGTCGATGCTGGCGGCGCTGGCCGGGGCGATCGACGGCACCCAGACCCTCGTCGTCGTCAACTTCCGACCCGAGTACACCCCCCCGTGGCCCTCCCTCCCCTCCCACCGCCAGCTCTCGCTGGGTCCGCTGGAGCCGGCCGACACGCGCGAGCTGCTGCGCGACATCGCCGGCGAGGACCCGTCGCTGGACGGGCTCGAGGAGCCGGTCCACGAGCGCGCCGCCGGCAACCCGTTCTTCGTCGAGGAGATCGTCCGCGAGCTGGCCGAGACCGGTCTGCTGGAGGGGGAGCGCGGCGCCTACCGCCTGGCCGGACCGATCGAGGACGGCGGGGTGCCGGCCAGCGTGCAGGCGATCCTCGCCGCCCGCATCGACCGCCTGGAGCCGGCGCAGAAGGCGCTGCTGCAGGTCGCCTCTGTGATCGGCAGGGAGTTCGGCGAGCGGGCCCTGCAACTCAGCGCCGGCGCCGAGACGGAGGAGCTGGGCGACTCCCTGGCGGCGCTGGCCGACGCCGGCTTCCTCTACGAGGCGGAGCTGTATCCGGAACGGGTGCTCGCCTTCCGCCATCCGCTTACCCGCGAGGTCGCCTACGGCAGTCAGCTGGCGGAGCGGCGGCGAGCGACCCACGCCGCGGTGGCGCGGGCGACCATCGAGCTCGAGGCGCAGCGGCTCGACGAGCTGGCGGCCCTGGTCGCGCACCACTGGGAGGAGGGCGACGAGCGGCTGCAGGCGGCGCACTGGTACGCCCGCGCCGCCCACTGGGCCGGGCACAGCCGCCCCCAGGACGCGCTGCGGCTCTGGCAGCGGGTGACCGAGCTCGCCGACGGGCTGGAGCCGGATGCGGAGAGCGAGGGACTGGCGCTGGTCTCGCGGTTGCTGCAGCTCGACTACGCCTGGCGCCTGGGTATGGAGCGTGAGCGGGCCGAGTCGCTGGCGGCGGAGGCGGGGGCGATCGCCACACGGACCGGCGACCTGCGCTCGCAGGTGCTGCTGCAACTGCTGACCGCGGTGCGGCCGGGAGTCGACGGCCACTCTTCTGAGTGGATCGAGGCAGCGCGGGCGACGATGGCGCTGGCCGACGAGGCCGGCGACCGCGACCTGCGCGTCGCCGTGCGCTGCGCTGCCTGCTACACGCTGATGTGCGGCGGCGAGCTGGAGGCGGTGCTGGAGACGGCCGACGAGATGCTCGCCCTGGCCGCCGGCGACACGGCGGTCGGGGCCGGAATCGTGATCGGCTCGCCGCTCGCCTGGGGGCCGATGGCGAAGTCCCTGGCGCTGCGGGAAATGGGCCGCGTCGAGGAGGCCGAGGCCTGCGCTGACGAGGCGCTGCGCCTCGCCGAGGACCACGGCGACCCGGAGACGGCGAGCTGGAGCCGGGGCGCCAAGTCCTCGCTGCTCTGCGATCGCGGTGAGGCGGAGGCAGGGCTGGACCTGGCCCGTCGCAACTGCGAGCTGACCGAGCAGCTCGGCGACGTCTTCTCGCGCTCGCTGGCGCTCTGCAGCGTCTCCTACGCCGAGCACGCCTGCGGCGAGGCCGAGGCGGCGCTGGCCTCGATCGAGCTCGCCGACCGGCTCTACCGCGAGGCGATGGGGGTCGGCGGCGAGACCGAGGCGTGGCGCTCGACCCTCAAAGCACAGGCATTGCTGGCGCTGGACCGGCTCGAGGAGGCAGTCGCCGAAGCGGAGTGGACGGTCGAGACCGCGCGCTCGCGGGGGATGTTCTGGCAGCTGCCTCACGCCTTGCACCTCCTGGCCCAGGCCCGCGCCGCGGCGGGTCTGCCGGGGGTGGAGGAGGCGCTCGACGAGGGAATCGAGGTCAGTCGCCGACTCGGCCACGGCCTCGCTCAGGCCCGGATCGAGGCCGACCGCTCGGCGCTGACCTGAGCAGTCCGCAAACCGCGTTGCGGGATGACAAGCTAGCGGCATGGCGGAGGCGGCTTTCGTTACCGGCGGGTCCGGATTCATCGGCGGCAGGTTGATCGAGCGCCTGGTCGGCGAAGGCCGGCCGGTACGGGCGCTGGCGCGCTCCGACGCTGCCGCGGCAAAGGTCGAGGCGCTGGGTGCCGAGGCGGTGCGAGGCGATCTCGGCGACCGGCCCGCGATGGCGGCCGGGGCGGCGGGAACCGCCGTCGCCTTCCACCTCGCCGCCCACCTCGGCGAGTACGGCGCCTGGGAGGACTTCGAGCGCGGCAACGTCGAGGGCACCCAGAACACGCTCGACGCCTGTGCCGAGGCAGGGGTGCGGCGCTTCGTCCACTGCGGCACCGAGGCGGCGCTGATGGCCGGTGAGCCGCTGGTCGGCGTCGACGAGACGGCGCCGCTGCGGCCCGACTCGCGGGCGCCCTACCCGGCGACCAAGGCGAAAGCCGAGCTGGCGGTGAAGGCGGCGAACCGCGACGGCTTCGAGACCGTGGCGGTGCGGCCGCGCTTCGTCTGGGGCAAGGGCGACACGACCCTGCTGCCGGAGATGATCGAGACCGTCGAGGCGGGCAAGTGGGCCTGGGTCGGCGGCGGCCGGAACGTCACCGACACCGCCCACGTCGACAACGTCGTCGAGGGCCTCGTCCTCGGCGCCGAGAAGGGCCGCCCCGGCGAGTCCTACTTCATCACCGACGACGAGCCGGTCGTCTTCCGCGACTTCATCACCGCGATGCTCCGCACCCAGGGAGTCGAGCCCCCCACCCGCAGCCTCCCCGCCTGGACCGCGGCGCCGCTGGCCCGCGTCTGCGAGGCCGCCTGGAAGCTCCTCCCCCTCTCCGGCGAGCCGCCGATGACCAACTTCCGCTCCTGGCTCCTGACCCAGGAGTGCACGATCGACATCGCCAAGGCCAAGACCGAGCTCGGCTACCAGCCGCTCGTCTCGCACGAGCAGGGCCTTGCCGCGATGCAGGCCTAGCCCCGGCGCCGCTCCAGCTCCGCCACCAGCAGCTTCGTGTGCAGCGCCGCGATCAGGTCCTGGAGGGGCTGGGCGCCGGATTCGAGCATCTCGACGACGCGCTCGGGCGGCACTTCGCCGGCGAGGCGGTTCATGACCACGTCGACCTCCTGGCGGACGAGGTCTTCGAGGGTGGTCTTGTAGCGGAGGGTGTCGTAGACGGTGAAGCCGATCTGCTCGTCGTAGCCGCCGGCGCGGAAGCGGCTGATCGCCTCGATGATCTTCACGTCCGAGGGCGAGTAGCCGCGGCTGTTGGGGCTGAGCACCTCCAGCTCCTCGAGCCGGTCCAGCACCTCTTTCGGGACGCCGTATCGCTTGCGGGCCTCGGCGGCGCTGGTGCGGGAGCGCTCGGCGGAGAGGGCGCGGTCGAGGATCCGGTCCTCCAGCTCCAGCATCGCCTCCGCCCGGCCCGGGTCCTCCTCGAGCACCGCCTTGATCGCCTTCAGCGGCATGAACCGCTCCTCCTGCAGGCGCTTGATCAGGCGGATGCGGTCGACGAACTCGGGCGGGTAGTAGGCCATGTTGCGGCTCGTCTTCACCGGCTCCGGCAGCAGCCCCTCGCGCAGGTAGTGCTTGATCGTCGGCGCCGGGACGCCGGAGGCCTCGGCCAGCTCCCCCATCCGCAGCAGCTCCTTCTCGGCGTGGGCGCTCATGCTCTGAAGACGGCGGCCCCGTCGGCGCCGGGG
>DATHUE010000205.1:0-7830 GCA_035462545.1 Solirubrobacterales bacterium | reverse complement strand
AGCCAGAGCTGCTCGGCGCGGCTTTCAGCGCCGGCCGGGCGGCGGCGCTGGTACCGGTCTCGCGGGGGATTGCCGCCGATCCCGATCCCGCCTCGGCCGCCGAACGGCTGCGCGCCGCGGTCTGGGAGATCTCGACCGCCTGATACCGCCCTGAGCGGCTATACGATCCGCTGCGGCTCACCCCGGAGATCCATTCATGAAGAAGAAGCGCACCAAAGCCCCCGCCCGTCTGCTCGCCGTCGTCGCCCTGATCGGCGCCGCGATTGCGGTCGGCGCTGTGATCTCCGGCGCCACCGACGGCGACTCCGCGCCGAAGTCCCAGCACGGCAAGGAGGAGAAGAAGAAACCGCGGACCAAGGCAGCTTTTTACGTGGTCGAGAGCGGCGACACCCTGATCTCGATCGCGCGCCAGACCGGCATCCCGGTCGCCGAGATCATCGCCCTCAACCCGGAAGTCGACCCGCAGATCCTGGAAACCGGCGAGAAGCTGAAGCTGAAGTGAGGCGCCGCCTCGGCGCCGCCTTGCTGCCGGCTCTGCTGGCGGCCGCGTTCGCCACTCCCACCGCCGGCGCCGCGGTGCCGCAGCCGCCGGTCTTCGACGCGCGCGCCTGGGCCCTGGTGGACGCCCGCACGGGCGAAGTGCTCGTCGCCCGCGCGGGTCGCGAACGGCTGCCGGTGGCGAGCACGACGAAGCTGATGACCGCCTGGGTCGCGATGCACGAGCTGCCGCTGAACGAGGTGGTGCGAGCGGCCCCCTACGAGGCGGAGCTCGGCGAGTCGCTGATGGAGCTGCGTCCCGGCGAGCGCGTCAGCGTTCGCGACCTGCTCTACGGCCTGAACATGCTGAGCGGCAACGACGCGGCCCACGCCCTGGCGATCGCGACCAGTGGCTCGACCGCCGCGTTCGTCGCCGAGATGAACCGCCGCGCCGCGGCGCTGGGCCTCGCCGACACCCACTACGCCAACCCGATCGGGCTCGACCAGCGCGGCAACTACTCCAGCGCCCTCGACCTGACGACGCTCTCGCGCGAGCTGTTGGAGCTGCCGGTCTTCGCCAGGATCGCCGCTGCCCGCAGCGCCCGGCTGCGCAGCCTGCGGCCGCCGCGCACGATCGAGACGATCAACGAACTGTTGTTCATGGCGCCGTGGGCGACCGGGGTGAAGACCGGCCACACCTACGGCGCCGGCTACGTCCTCGTCGGATCCGGCCGCCGCAAGGGGGTGGAGCTGATCTCCGCCGTGATCGGCGCGCCGACCGAGGAAGCGCGCTATTACGACAGCCTCGCCCTGCTCGAATACGGCTTCTCCCAGTACGACCGGCGGCTGCCGATCCGAGCCGGGGAGGACCTGGCCGCTCCGGCGATCCGCTACTCCGGCGGCTCGCTGCCGCTGCGGGCGGCGCGGACGATCGCGGTCGGCGTCCGTCGCGGCCAGGAGCTGGAGCTGCAGGTGCGAGCACCGGCCGAGGTCGAGGGGCCGATCCGGCGCGGCGCCGTGCTCGGCAGAGCCACCGTCTTCGTCGACGGTCGTCGCGCGGGTGAGGTATCGCTGCGGGCCGGCCGGGCGATCCCCGAGGCGAGCGCTTTCGACCGCATCCGCGACTTCCTCGGCAACAACCTGTTCCCTATCGCGGGTGCCCTGTTCGTGATACTGATTGGCGCAGTGCTGCTGTACCGCCGCATGCACCGTAGGCACGACCGAGATCGCGAGCTGATTCAGTGATCCTCACCGTCACCCTCAACGCGGCAATCGACCGCACGGTGGCAGTTCCCAACTTTCGCCTCGGCCGGCGCCACCGCGCCGTCGAGAGCCGCACCGTCGCCGGTGGCAAGGGGGTCAACGTCGCGCGGGCGCTGAGCCTGCTCGGCCGGCCGGTGATCGCGACCGGCTTCGTCGGCGGCCCGACCGGAACGCGGGTGCTGGAAGGGTTGCGCGGAGAGTCGGTGCTGACCGACTTCACCCGGATCGCCTCCGAGACCCGGATCAACCTCGCCGTGATCGATCCCACCTCCGGCGAGCAGACCGAGATCAACGAGCGCGGTCCCGCGGTCAGCCCCGAGGAGGTGAAGAGGCTGTTCGAGCGGATCTCCTACCTCGCCGGCGGCGCTCGGATCTGCGTCCTGGCGGGTTCGCTGCCGCCCGGGGCCGGCGACGACCTCTACGCGAGGCTGATCAACGATCTCGGCCAACGCGGCGTCCCCGTCGTCCTCGACGCGGAGGGCGAGGCGATGCTGGCCGGCGTCCGCGCCGGGGCGGCGATGATCACCCCCAACGAGCGCGAGGCCGAGGAGCTGGTCGGGCAGGAGTTCGCCGACCGCTCCGACCTCGCGACCGGGCTCGGGGAGCTGACCCGGCTCGGTGCCGAAGAGGCGGCGATCACCCGCCATGACGGCTGCGTCGGGGTCGTCGGCGAGGGGCCGGAACGGCGACTGCTCGAAGCCCGCACCGAGTCGCTGGAGCCAGTCTCCACCGTCGGTTCCGGGGACGCTTTCGTCGCCGGCTACGTCGCCGCCCGCTACGAGGGCGGCTCGCCCGAGGAGTGCCTCGCCTATGGAGTTGCCTGCGGCGCCGAGTCGACCCAGCACTTCGGCGCCGGGGTCGTCGATCGCAACCAGGTCGAGCGCCTGCTCGGCGAGGTTGCGGTCCACGAATTGGAGGTCCCCGCGGAAGTGTAGGCTGGCTTTTCAACGCCAGCCCTGGAGGACTCACTTGGAAATCGACATCGGTCGAGGCAAGAAAGGGCGGCGCGCCTACGGATTCGATGACATCGCGATCGTTCCGTCGCGCCGCACCCGTGATCCCGACGACATAGACATCAGCTGGACCCTCGGTCCCTACCGCTTCGACCTGCCCCTGGTGGCGTCGGCGATGGACGGGGTGGTCAGCCCCGAGACCGCCGTCCTCGTCAACCAGCTCGGCGGCCTCGGAGTTCTCAACCTGGAGGGGATCTGGACCCGGTTCGAGGACGCCGAGGAGAAGCTCGAGGCGATCGCCGCCGCTCCCAAGCACGAGGCGACGCGCCTGATGCAGGAGATCTACACCGCCCCGGTCAAGCCGGAGCTGATCGGCAAGCGGGTGGCCGAGATCAAGGCCAGCGGCGCCGTCGTCTGCGGCTCCCTGACGCCGCAGAAAGTGCGCGAGCACTACGAGGTGGCGGTCGAGGCCGGTCTCGACATCCTCGTCATCCAGGGCACGGTGATCTCCGCCGAACACGTCTCGACCACCGTCGAGCCGCTGAACCTGAAGGAGTTCATCGCCGAGGTGCCGGTGCCGACCGTGGTCGGCGGCTGCGCCTCCTACTCGACCGGGCTGCACCTGATGCGGACCGGGGCGGTCGGCGTTCTCGTCGGCGTCGGCCCAGGCGCTGCCTGCACGACGCGCGGCGTGCTCGGGATCGGCGTCCCGCAGGCGACCGCGATCGCCGACGTCGCCGCCGCCCGCTCCCAGCACATGCTGGAGACCGGCGAGTACGTCAACGTGATCGCCGACGGCGGCATGCGGACCGGTGGCGACATCTCGAAGGCGATCGCCGTCGGGGCCGACTCGGTGATGATCGGCTCGCCGCTGGCTCGCGCCAAGGAGGCGCCTGGACGAGGCTTCCACTGGGGGATGGCGACCTTCCATTCCTCGCTGCCCCGCGGCACCCGTGTCTCGACCAAGCAGGACGGCACCCTGGAGGAGATCCTCCTCGGCCCGGCCAAAGAGAACGACGGCACCTTCAACCTGATGGGGGCGCTGAAAACCTCGATGGCGACCTGCGGCTACGAGGACATTCGCTCCTTCCAGCGGGCCGAGGTGATGGTCGCGCCGGCGCTGATGACCGAGGGCAAGAAGCTGCAAACGGATCAGGCGGTCGGGATGGGCTCCAACGGAAGGGCCGCGGTATCAGCCGGGGTCGGAGTCGCGGACGATTGACGTCCGGTAGCCCTCCGCCCGCGGGGCCTGTCGCACAGACCCCTCCCCTGACTCACCCGTCAGGGGAGGGGTCTGCACGCCACCCGCGGGACGAGGCCGTCGAGGAGGTCCTCGTCCTCGACTTCGGGGGGCAGTATTCGCAGCTGATCGCTAGGCGCATCCGCGAATGTGGGGTCTTTGCGGAGATGCTGCCGGCCACCGCGTCGGTCGAGAGGATCGCGGCGCGCAAGCCGAAGGCCTTGATCCTTTCCGGGGGCCCCGCTTCCGTCTACGAGCCTGGGGCTCCGCCCTTCCCTACGCAGCTGCTCGATCTCGGGATTCCGATGCTGGGGATCTGTTACGGGATGCAGGCGATGGTGAAAGCGCTCGGCGGTCGGGTCGAGGGGGCCGAGGCGGGCGAGTTCGGCCGCACCGAGTTGGAGCTGCGCGGCGGCGGCGGCCGCCTGCTGGGTGGGCTGCCGCAGGAGCAGAGCTGCTGGATGAGCCACCGCGACGCCGTCTTCGAGGCCCCGGCCGGATTCACGCCCCTGGCTTCGAGCCCGAGCTCGCCGGTCGCCGCCTGCGAGATGCCCGACCGCGGCCTCTACGCGATCCAGTTCCACCCCGAGGTCGTCCACACCCCCTACGGGACCGAGATCCTCACCCGTTTCCTGCGCGACGTCGCCGGCTGCGAGCAGCAGTGGTCGCCGGAGTCGGTGATCGCCGAGCAGGTGGCGAAGATCCGGGCCCAGGTGGGGGAGGGGCGGGTGATCTGCGGCCTCTCCGGCGGCGTCGACTCCTCGGTCGCGGCGCTGCTCGTCCACAAAGCGATCGGCGCGCAGCTGACCTGCGTCTTCGTCGACCACGGCCTGATGCGGCTGAACGAGGCCGAGCAGGTGGTCGAGGCCTTCGGCCAGTTCGGGATCCCGCTGGTCCACGTCGAAGCCGAGCAGCGCTTCCTCGCGAAGCTGGCCGGCCAGGACGACCCCGAGACGAAGCGCAAGATCATCGGCACCGAGTTCATCCGCGTCTTCGAGGAGGAGGCGGCGAAGCTCGAAGACGCCACCTATCTGGTTCAGGGCACGCTCTACTCCGACGTGATCGAGTCGGGCGGCTCCGACCACGCGGCGACGATCAAGTCCCACCACAACGTCGGCGGCCTGCCTGAGGACCTCGAGTTCGAGCTGGTCGAGCCACTGCGGATGCTGTTCAAGGACGAGGTACGGGCGGTCGGCGCCGAGCTGGGGCTGCCGGAGCGGATGGTCTGGCGCCAGCCCTTCCCGGGCCCGGGCCTGGCGATCCGGATCGTCGGTGGCGAGGTCAACCGCGAGCGGCTGGACATCCTCCGCGCCGCCGACGCGATCCTGCAGGAGGAGATCCGCGCCGCCGAGCTCTACCGCCAGCTCTGGCAGTCGTTCTGCGTGCTGCCGGTCGTGCGTTCGGTGGGGGTCCAGGGCGACGGCCGCACCTACGCCTACCCGATCGTGATCCGGGCTGTCACCTCCGACGACGCGATGACCGCCGACTGGGCCCGTCTCCCATACGACCTGCTGGAGCGGGTCTCCAACCGGATCATCAACGAGATCCGCGACGTCAACCGCGTCGCCCTCGACATCTCCTCGAAGCCTCCCGCGACGATCGAGTGGGAGTAGTCGCTCGCTAGGTACCGCGCGAGCCACCGGTCTCGAAGTTGGCGACGCCGACCACGGCCGAGACCGTCTCGCGCTCCCCTTTGCGCCGCGCCAGCCGCTTGCGGCTGCGCTTCTCGGCCTCCAGCGCTTCCTCCAGCGCCCGTGCCATGACCGTCGCCACCTCCTCCCAGCCGCGCTGGTCGAGCTCGACCGGGACCCAGTTGAGGGTGGTGCCGTCGCGGTCGTCGAGGGTGCCGGCCTCGAGCGCCGCCACCGCCTTGTCCATGAAGGTCTGCAGAGCGGCGCCGGAGACGCCGCCCAAGACGGAGCGCGGCACGCTGCGCCAGGCCCGGTCGCCGACGAAGGAGCGTGGCGCCGCCTTGTAGAAGTGCTCGGTGGCGCCGCGGCGCGGCGCGGTCCCGACCAGTTCCAGGCAGGCACAGTCGCTCAGCGTGCGCGTGTGGTAGGCGACGTGGGTGAGGCCCGCGTCGAGCTGCTCGGAAAGCAGGCTGGGGCTCGCTACCCGCTCGCTGAGGATTTCGAGGATCTGGACTCGTAGCGGGTGGGCAAGTGCCCGCACCAGTCGAGGGTCGATGGACTGCCTTCTGTCAAGTGCACTCAAGGTGATCTCTCTCCCGGTCGGTTCTCCCATTTACAACCGTTAACTAGACCATCTCATTAGTTGAGAAGTTTCAAATCACCGCCATCGCCCGAAATCGCCCTCTGTCGGCTCCAGCTCAATCGCCGAGCGCCAGCCAGACGATTCCGGTGGCGATCAAGGCGACGGGCACGATCCGACCGGCGACCGCTGGCTCACCGAGGAGGAGCATGCCGGCCGCCGCTGCACCGACCGCACCGGTTCCGGTCCAGACCGCGTAGCCGACGCTGAGGTCGAGCTCGCGCAGGGCCAGGGCCAGGAGGACCATGCTGCCCACCAGCGCCGCCGCGAAGATGGCGGTCGGTCCGGCCTCGCTGAAGCCGTCGCTCTTCTTCAGCGCCAGTGCCCACACCGTCTCCAGTGCCCCCGCCGTGAACAGCAGGATCCATGCCATCGGTTCGGCTCCTTTGCGTAGGTCGTCTCAGTGAGGGTGACCGATCAGGGTGATCGCGTAGATCGCCGCGAACCCGGCGAAGGTCAGCGCCACCCGTCGCCATGACCCGTGGCTGTCGTGCTCATGGGCGTGCGCCTCGGGCAGGAGGTCGGTGGCCCCCATGTAGAGGAAGAAGCCGGCGTAGACCGCAAGGAAGTAGCCGAGCGTCTGATCGGAGACCGAGATCAGCGAGCCGACCACGGCCCCGGCGACCGGAGCGATCGCGTCGATTCGCAGCCAGCGCAAGGCCCGGCGCCGGTCGCCGTCCTGGCTGAGCACGAAGCTGACCGTGTTGAGGCCGTCGGCGAAGCCGTGGCTGATCACGGCGAGAAAGACGAGCAGGCCGGTCTCCGCATTGACGCTGAAGGCGAGGCCGATCCCGACCCCGTCGGTGAAGGTATGGAGGGAGAGACCCAGGGCACCGAGCACGCCGACCCGCTCGTGCGAGCGCGCCTCGTCCGGCTCGTCGCGATGGTGGAGTACGAGCACCCGCTCCAGCAGGAAGAAAGCGAGGAATCCGGCGGCGACCAGCGGCACGGCGTCGTGGGGCTCGCCGATGTTCTCGATCGCCTCCGGCAGCACCTCGAGCAGGGCGACGGCGACGACGATGCCGCCGCTGAGCGCGATCACCGTCGGCAGGGTGTGTGCGAGCCGCAGGGCGATCCAGCCGCCGGACATGATCGCCAGGGCGACGGCGACGGAGAGGGGTATCGCGACCTCGGGCACGGCCGGCACCCTAACACATAATGAAACTGATTCTCATTTAGGTGTCGGCAATCGAAGCTACGATGGTGAGCGATGCCGACGAAGACCGCTTCCGCCTGGACTGAGCACGCGCTGACGAAGCTGCGCGGCGCCGGCCTGCGCAAGAGCTCCGCCCGCCGGGCGGTGGTCGAGGCTCTCGCCTCGCACGACTGCGCGGTGACGGCGCTGGAGCTCGAGGACGAGCTGCGCAAGCGGCAGGCGCGAGTGGGGCGGGCCAGCGTCTACCGAGCGCTGGAGCAGCTCGAGCAGCTCGGCTTGGTGCGGCGGCTGGAGGTGTCCCGCGGCACCGCCAGCTACGAGCGCACCGAGCCCGGCGGCCACCATCACCACCACGCGATCTGCCGCGACTGCGGCCGCATGGTCCCGTTCGAGGACGAGACCCTCGAGCGGGCGATTCACGAGCTCAGCGACAGCATCAGCTTCGAGGTGACGGAGCACGACGTCGTGCT
>DATHUE010000204.1:0-2855 GCA_035462545.1 Solirubrobacterales bacterium | reverse complement strand
TAGTGGAACTGGGCGAAGGGCATCGCGCCGCTGTCGTACCAGGTGTCGATCACCGACTCGACCCTGCGCATCTCCCCGTCGCCGCACTCGGCGCAGTCGAGGACGACCTCGTCGATGTAGGGGCGGTGGAGGTCGCCGGGGACCTCGCCGCCGGAGCGCTCGCGCAGCTCGGCGACCGAGCCGGCGCAGAAGCGGCCGTCGCAGTCCTCGCCCGTGCACTCCCAGATCGGCAGCGGCGTCCCCCAGTAGCGGTCGCGCGAGAGCGCCCAGTCGACGTTGTTCTCCAGCCAGTTGCCGAAGCGGCCCTCCTTGATGTGCTCCGGGTGCCAGCCGATCGTCTCGTTGTTGGCGAGCAGCTCGTCGCGGGCCTGCGAGGTGGCGACGTACCAGCTCGACTTCGCGTAGTAGAGCAGCGGCGTGCCGCAGCGCCAGCAGTGCGGGTAGGCGTGCTCGTAGACCTGCTCGCGGAACAGCAGGCCGCGGGAGTCGAGGTCGGCGATCAGCGCCGCAGTCACCTCCGGGGCCTTGACGAACTTCCCCTCGAAGCCCGTCACCCGGCCGTCGAACTTGCCGTCGAGGCCGACCGGGTTGTAGAGGGTGCCGTGCGAGGTCGGGTCGAAGATCCCGTTCTCGGCGGCGACCCGGTAGTCGTCCTCGCCGAAGGCGGGGGCGATGTGGACGAGGCCGGTGCCGTCCTCGGTGGTGACGAAGTCGCCGGCGAGGACCTGGAACGACGGGCCGCCGTCACCGCCCGCCGGGCCGCCGTCCTCCAGGGCGAAGACCGGGCCGCGGTAGCGGCGGCCGACCAGCTCCGAGCCAGGGAGGCGACCGAGGATCTCGACGCCCTCGCCGAGCACCTTCTCGGCCAGCGGCTCGGCGAGGACCACCGTCTCGGCCTCGACCCGGGCCCGCACATAGGTGACCTCCGGCGCGACGGCGACGGCGACGTTGCCGGGCAGGGTCCACGGGGTCGTCGTCCAGACCAGCAGCGACTCGCCGCTCTCGGCGCCGTCGTCGCCCAGCAGCGGGAAGCGCACGTATATGGAGGGGTCCTCGACGTCGGCGTAGCCCTGCGCGACCTCGTGCGAGGAGAGCGCCGTGCCGCAGCGCGGGCAGTAGGGGACGACCTTGTGGCCCTCGTAGAGACGATCCTTGTCCCAGAGCTGGCGCAGCGACCACCAGACCGACTCGATGTAGTCGTCCTCGAGGGTGACGTAGGGGTCCTTCATGTCGACCCAGAAGCCGATCCGCTCGGTCAGCTGCTCCCACTCCTCGACGTACTCGAAGACCGAGGCGCGGCAGCGGGCGTTGAACTCGGCGACCCCGAACTCCTCGATCTCCTGCTTGGAGGAGATCCCCAGCTGCTTTTCCACCTCGAGCTCGACCGGCAGCCCGTGGCAGTCCCAGCCGGCCTTGCGCGGCACCCGGTAGCCGCACATCGTGCGGTAGCGCGGGTAGACGTCCTTGAAGACGCGGGCGAGGACGTGGTGGGAGCCGGGCCGGCCGTTGGCGGTCGGCGGCCCCTCGTAGAAGCTCCAGGTCTCGGCCCCCTCGCGGTTGGCCAGCGAGCGGCCGAAGAGGTCGGTCTCGCGCCAGCGCGCCAGCACCCGCTCCTCGAGCTCGGGGAAGGACTGCTTGGCGTCGACTGGCTGGAAGCCCGGCATGGACGGGCGATTCTAAGTGGCGGTCAGCTCACCAGACGAGCACGAGGTCGTCGGGGTCCTCTGGACTGACGTAGACCGGGAGGACGACGCCGGGCTCCATCCGCAGCGCAGCGAAGACGGGCATCAGCTCGCGCTTGCGAATCTCGCGCTTCGCCTGGCCGGGGACGTCGAGCTCCAGGGTCAGCTTCATCAGCGGCATCTCGTTGACGGTGGTGTTGCTGCCGGCCTTGACGACGGTGGCGCGGCCGCGGATCCCGTTCTTGAAGACCCAGTCCTTGTGTTCGCCCTTGCGCTTCTGGCTGCGGCCGAAGAGGACGAGGCCGCCGGCGACGGCGAACCAGATGATCCCGATCGATTTGAGGATCCAGCCCGCCTCGCCGGGAATCGGGGCGACGAGCATCGCCAGGCCGATCAGGCCGAAGAAGCCGATCAGGACTATGCCGACGCGGTTGACCTGCATCGCTACTCCTCGCACTCCTTGCGGATCCGCTCGGCGACGTAGGCGGTCGCCTCGCAGAGCGCCCCGAGAGCGGCCGCGTCCGGGTAGTCCTCCTCGACGCTGCCGAGCAGGGTCCCGTAGGCGAGCTCGAAGGAGAAGTCCCCGGGCGGCACGGTCGCCAGCCAGTCGACGAAGGCGGGCGAGAACAGCTGCCGCAGCCAAACCGGGTCCTGGAAGGGGCTGGTGCTGACCGCGTAGCGCTCGTTCAGCTTCGTGCTCTCGGTCCAGAGCTTCGAGTGGCGCGCCTCGAAGCCGTAGAACTCGTCGTCGCGGGTGCGGCGGCCGCGGCGCACGCAGAACAGCCGCGGCACGAACTCGGTGCTGCCTTCGACCTCGGTCAGGGCGACGCTGAAGCGGAAGGTGGCGTTGCGCGTGTAGGCGAGGTGCCCGGCGGTGCCGCTGACGCCGCCGGGAAGGCGGCCACGGACGGCCGGGGCGAGGCTGCCGTTGCCGGCCTCGACCAGCAGCGGCGTCAGCGGCCCGGCGGCGACGCCGCTCAGGGCCTCGAGTCCGTGCTCGGCGGCGAAGGCGGAGTAGGTCGCGTCGAGGTCGGCCACGGCGCCAGCCTAGCCGCGGGCCCGGAGCGCTATACGCTGCGCCGATGCCCGCCTACGACCTCACCGGCAAGGTCGTCCTGGTGACCGGCGGTGCCCGCGGGATCGGCTTCGAGACCGGCCGGCAGGCGCACATGC
>DATHUE010000203.1:0-2067 GCA_035462545.1 Solirubrobacterales bacterium | reverse complement strand
CAGCTGCTCGTCGTCGAGCGGCTCGACGAGGGCGAGCGTCCGCTCGCGCGCCGCGGCGAGCCGGGTCGCGATCGCTGCCTTGGGGCTTGCCGTCACCTCGGTGGCGATGGCGAGACCCTAGCGGGATCCACGAACCGCCATGTGAAGAGGCGAGTGGCGAATTGAGGCGGCCCTAGGGTCATCAATTCGCCACTCGCCTGTAGGCTGCGCGCCGATGACGGCCGAGGGGGCAGGGGCACTGGTTGCGGGCGGGGCATCTGGTCTTGGCGAGGCTACGGCGCGGATGCTGGCAGTCGCCGGGGCCGAGGTCGTGATCGCGGATCTCAACGAGGAGAAGGGCGAGGCGCTGGCGAGCGAGCTCGGAGCCGAGTTCGTCGCCGCCGACGTCACCGACGCCGAGGCGATCGGCGCCGCGGTCGAGCAGGCCAAGCAGGCCGAGGGCGGCCTGCGGATCTCGGTCTGCTGCGCGGGAATCGGCTGGGCCGAGCGGGTCGCCCACAAGGGCGGCCCCCACAACCTGGAGCTGTTCACGAAGGTGATCGAGGTCAACCTGATCGGGACCTTCAACGTCCTCCGCCTCGCCGCGACGGCGATGAGCGAGAACGATCCCGACGCCGAGGGCGAGCGCGGCCTCTGCGTCAACACCGCCTCGATCGCCGCCTACGACGGCCAGATCGGCCAGTTCGCCTACGCCGCCTCGATGGGCGGCATCGTCGGCATGACCCTGCCGGCCGCGCGTGACATGGCAGGCCGCGGCGTCCGCGTCGTCACCGTCGCCCCCGGCCTCTTCGACACCCCCCTGCTGGCCGCCCTTCCGGAGGAGGCCCGCACCGCGCTCGGCGCCGGCATCCCCTTCCCCTCACGCCTCGGCCGCCCCGAGGAGTACGCCCGCCTGGTCTCCCAGATCGTCGCCAACCCGATGCTGAACGGGGAGACGATCCGCCTCGACGGCGCCCTGCGAATGCCGCCGAAGTAGCCCACCTAGTTCGTGCCCTCGGCCTCGGGGTCGAGCCAGACTCGCTTCTGCCAGGGCGGAGTGACGGCGACGCGGGCGCTGGTTTCGGCGCCGATCGGCTCGAGTGGGATCAGGTGGACTTGGCGGCCCCAGATCAGCCGGTCGATGTCGGGCCAGCCGCTGACGCTGCCGGCGTGGCTGCCGCCGGAGACGAGCAGCAGGCCGGTCTCCGGCCCCCAACCGCCGCGCTCGCGGGCGCCGACGACCTGCGCCATCTCGTTCAGAGAGTCGATGCCGGCGTCCGAGCCCCAGTTGACGGCGCCGCCGCCGTGGTTGTAGCCATGGTGCGAGGAGGCGCGCTGGGCTACCTCGCCGTCGGGCCCGATCCGCAAGTGGACCGACTCCCAGTCGTCGCGGTGGTAGCCCTTCTCCCCCGCGATCGGGACGCCGCGCAGGGTGGCGCCGCTGTCGGCGTAGTAGAGCCAGTACTGCAGGTAGAGGTTGCCGGCGCGGCTGCCGGAACAATCGGCGCCCTCGGTCTCATGACCGGAACGGCAATCGACGACGTGGACGAAGGCGGTCACCGGCAGGCCTGCGTCGCTGCGGTGGACGAGGCCGCGCTCGCTGCCGTCGCTGCACTCACTCGCCCGGCAGCGGCGAAAGTCGGCCGGCAGGGCCCGCGAGCCGCGCTCGAGCCCGATCGCCGGCATCTTCTTTCGCACCAGCTCGGCGACCTCGCTTCCGTAGGCGGCAATCAGGCGGGGTTGGTCGCCGCAGCCGTCGGCCAGCGAGGCCGCACAGAGGATCCGCGCACCCAGCAGCCGCGCCAGCTCCAGCCCCGGCACCCGCACCCCCGCCGCCAGCAGGGCGACCAGCAGCAGGGCGACCAGCGCCAGCAGCGCCACCCACTCGACCGTCGACTGACCGCGCTCGCTCTCCCGCACGGAGAGCCAAGCTCCAGCGGCGGCGAACTCTCCCCCGTCCGCGGCCGGGAAGGCCGCAACTAGCTAGAGGTTCTGGATCTCGGCGGCGATGTCCGCGGCGGCCTGTTTGGCGTCGGCGAACAGCATCGAGGTGTTCGGTTCGTAGAAGAGGTCGTTGTCGATGCCGGC
>DATHUE010000202.1:0-25852 GCA_035462545.1 Solirubrobacterales bacterium | reverse complement strand
GAACAGGTAGACGACCGCGGTCGCCAGCGCCGCCGCCGCCAGCACCTGGACGATCCGGTTGCGCGAGCGGACGACGAGGAAGACCGCGGCGGCCACGGCGACGATCAGGATCAGCGGCCAGAGCGGCCCGAAGGCGTTCTCGAGCTGGGGGAAGAACCACTTGCGGTAGATCGTCGGCTCGCCGAGGTAGTGGGCGACCGCGAAGCGCGGCCGCGGATCGAGCGGCATCTGGTCCGGCGTCGGCAAGTGCAGCGGTCCCCAGCCGGACTGCGGGATCGGGTTGCCGCCGGTCTTGATCGCCGCCCGCAGGTACCAGTAGCCACCGACCACCAGGGTCGAGAGGCCCAGCACCCAGGCCGTGGTCAGGCGCCGGCCGCGGCCGCTGAAGACGACGACGCCGATCGTGATCGCCGCCACCGGGATCAGGAAGGTGAGCTTGACCGAGGCGGCCAGCCCAGCGGCGATCCCGGCCACCACCAGCGGTCCCTTGTCGAGCAGCGGCGCGTCGCGCTCGGGCGTGTCCTGCACCGCGCCGGTGGCCGGCGCCCGGCGCTGGTGCCCGTTGATCAGGAAGGCGGCGAAGGCGAGCAGGAAGGCCAGCCCCATGATGTCGTTGCGCCCCTCCCCCGGCTGCGTCTCGATCATCACCCCGGCGTCGAGGACGATCGCGGCGGCGACCAGCGTCGCCGGCCCGACCTTGTAGGGGCGGCCGACGCACCAGGCCGCCAGCAGCGCGATCGCGAGGAAGCCGAGGTTGATCAGCGGCGCCAGCCAGTCGCTCTTGTAGAGGACAATCGTCGCGCCGGTCAGCAGCTCCGAGCTGCCCGGGTAGAACCAGGCCGCGAGCCGCAGGGGGTCGGTGAAGTGCAGGTGCCAGATCGAGTGGTCCTGGGCGATCCGGGCCGAGAACGGCATGTGGTACCAGGTGGTGTCGCCGCCGAACATCCCCTGGTCGAGGCTGAGCTGCGAGGGAAAGGTCCACTCGGCGACGGTGAACGAGGCGACCCCGAGCGCGATCAGCAGCGCCATGTTGGAGACCCGCGGCGCGGTCACTTCGCGATCGCCGCCCGGCGCCATCTTCCAGCCCAGGTAGGCGGCGCCGAGGCCGACGGCGATGCAGCCGAGCACGATCCAGCCGAGGTAGAGCAGCCCGAAGGTCCCCAGCATCTGCAGGGTGAGGATCAGCAGGCCGGTGGCGATCGTGATGTCGGCGAGCCGTGCCAGCGCCCCGGAGAACTCGGGCACGATCCAGCGCCGCAGCCAGTAGCCGCCTAGCCCGAACGCCGCGATGATGCCGGCCAGGGAGAGGCAGCCGACTATGTAGGAGCCGAAGGAGGGTGCCACGGGCGCGGGATGCTATTTCAGGAGGCTGCGCTGGGGATTCGGCACGAAACGCCGGTGCCGGCGAGCCCGCAGTAGCCGTTGGGGACCTTGTGCAGGTACTGCTGGTGGTAGTCCTCGGCGTAGTAGAAGGTCCCGGCGGGCTCGACCTCGGTCGTGATCGGCTCCTTGCCGGCGGCGCGCAGATCGGCGTCGTAGGCCTCGCGCGCCATCTCCGCCGTCGCCTTCTGGGCGTCGCTGGCGAAGTAGATCCCCGAGCGGTACTGGGTGCCGACGTCGTTGCCCTGGCACATCCCCTGGGTCGGGTCGTGCTCCTCGAAGAAGACCTTGAGCAGGTCGGCATAGGAGATCCGCTGCGGATCGAAGGCGACCAGCACCGACTCGGCATGCCCGGTCCGCGCCGAGCAGACCTCCTCGTAGGTCGGGTTCGGGGTGGTCCCGTTCTGGTAGCCGACCGCCGTCGTGTAGACGCCCTCCAGCCCCCAGAACAGCCGCTCGGCGCCCCAGAAGCAGCCGAGCGCGAAGTAGGCGACCTCGATCCCGTCCGGGAACGGCGGCTCCAGCGGCGTCCCCAGCACGGCGTGGGTGCCGGGCACCTCGAAGGCGCGGTCGCTGCGCCCCGGCAGCGCCTCATCCGCCGAGACCATCTGCGTCTTCTCAGGGTTCATCGCCGCCATCAGCTTTCCGATCCTGCTCATGCCTCCAAGGTAGCGAGGCCCGCAAGCGGGCCGGGGCGACTTACCGTCGCTATACGACGGTAAGTCGCCCAGCCACCCCCGTCAGCCGCTCCGACTCCTCCCACAGCCGCCGCGCTGAGTCCTCGTCGCAGCCGGCCTTGACCGGGCGCACGACCCTGGGATGGCCGCGCTGCTCCTCGAAGCCATCGGGACCGATGAAGAGGCCGCCGTCGAGACGGGGACGGGTCCCGGCGTAGAGCTGCGGCAGCGCCCCCATCTCCTCGCTTTGGGCCAGCAGCCGGTTGGTGACAGCGAAGAACGCCCGGTCGAGCGCTGGCGGCGCTGCCGATTGGAGGTTCGTATCCGAGTAGCCGGGATGGGCGGCGAGGCTCTTCGTCTTCGAGCCACCCGCCCGCAGGCGCCGGTCCAGCTCCAGCGCGAAGAGGACGTTGGCGAGCTTCGACTGGCAGTAGGCGCGCCAGCGCCCGTAGCGACGCTCGGACTGGAGGTCGTCGAAGCGGATCCGGCCGAGTTTGTGGGCGGTGCTGCTGACGGTGACGACGCGGGCGTCCTCGCGGCCCTCGAGCGCGCCGAGCAGCAGGCCGGTCAGCGCGAAGTGGCCGAGGTGGTTCGTGCCGAGCTGCATCTCGAAGCCGTCGGCGGTCTCCCGCCGCGGCGAGCAGGCCATCACCCCGGCGTTGTTGACGAGCAGATCGAGGCCGTCGTGGCCAGCGCTGAAGCGCTCGGCGAAAGCGCGAACCGAGTCGAGGCTGGCGAGGTCGAGTGACTCCAACTCGAGCGTTGCGTCCGGTTCCTCTGCGCGGATCGCCCGAACCGCCGCCTCGCCCTTCTCCAAGTTGCGGCAGGCGAGCACCACGTTCGCGCCCGCCTTCGCCAGCTCTCGCGCCGTGACCAGGCCGAGGCCGCTGTTGGCGCCGGTCACCACCGCCACCCTTCCCACCTGATCGGGGATGTCCGTCGCCGTCCACTTCTCGCCCATCCCCTTGAATATATGTGAATCTCTCTTACTTCGACCGCCCAGGTAAAGTCGAGCGGTGGCCCAAGCCAAGCCGCGCGCCTCCTATCACCACGGCGACCTCCCCGCCGCGCTCGTCGCCGCGGCCTTCGAGCTGGTCGAAGAGAGCGGCGTCCAGGGCTTCTCGGTCGCCGAGGCGGCCCGCCGCACCGGGGTCAGCATCAGTGCTCCCTACCGCCACTTCTCCGACCGCGAGGATCTGCTCGCTGCCTGCGCGGTCGCCGCCGTCGAAGAGCTGAAACGTCGTTTCGACGTCGAGCTCGAGGTCGAGCCGACGCCCGCCGGCCGCCTCGCCGCGATCGCCGCCGCCTACGTTCGCTTCGCCGCCGAGCGGCGGCCGATGTTCGAGGTCCTCCACGGCGCCGGCCTGGAGAAGCCGAAGTACCCCCGCCTCGAAACGGCTGCGACCGAAGCGCTGGCGGCCGCCGAGGCAGCGGCCCGTGAACTCACCCCGAACGGCGCCGACTCGGAGACGGGAGTGCTCGTCCAGGCCCTCACCGGCCTCGCCCAGGGCCATGCCACCCTCCTCCTCGACGGAGCCTTCGGTGAGCCGCCCGGAGCCGTCGACCTCGCCGCCACCCGCGCCCGAGCCGCCACCGCCGCGATGCTGCGTGGCCGCAGCCTCCTGTTCGAGACGCCGGCAGACGGGTAGGTTCCCTGCCATCGGCTGCTTCATCGCACTCTTCGCCCTGATCTCGCCACGCCTGGCGCTGTTCGTGCTGTGGCTGTTCAGCGACCTGCTCAGCCGCGCCTTCGACAGCTGGTTCGTGCCGCTGCTCGGCTTTTTCCTGCTGCCCTGGACGACGCTCGCCTACGCGGTGATGTGGAGCGCGGGCGACCGCGTCGCCGGCTTCGACTGGTTCATCGTCATCCTCGCCTTCGCGATCGACCTCGGCTCCTACGCCGGCGGCAAGCGCGGGCGCGACTGAAAAACGACCCAGGGCGGACGGCCGCGGCTTGCCGCGGATCAAGCCAGTTGCTGCCCGGGACCGGGCGGCGGCGCCATTCCCGGACCGGCGGGCTGGCGCGGGTACGGGTAGGCAAGGCGCACATGGCGCTTGGAGAGAACGACGAAGGACCGCTCGCTGACCCGACCGTCGATCAGCGAGGTGATCTCGACGTTGGTCAGCGGCACGAATTCGAGATCGCCGCGGTTGAGCGAGTCCGAGAAGCGGCTCTGGTAGCCGGCCGGAGGCAACGTGACGTCGCCAACGAGGATTTGTCGGTCGGTTTCGAATACAGCACGCTCGACCCGCCGCTCGATTCGTTCGTTCTCGTTCATCGTTCCCGGCTCTTGTCGGCAGAACCGCCGCTCTGGTTTACCTGAATAGACATTTCGCCAACGACCGCCTCATCCACTGTGTACAAGTCCGGAGAACCCTAGTGTCCATAGAGGCGGAAGCAAGAACCGCAACTTGCTGTCGACCGGTTCGAGGGCGAGGGCGGCGATCGCGGCCCCCGGCGCGGGCGTGAGCGCGGCGCAGCCGAGCACCGCCAATCCGGCGACGATCCGACCCCCCGAAGCGATTCCCCCGCGCATCGCCGCGCCACCGACGAGGTCGGCAATCGCGATCCCAACGCCGCCAGCTACTCCTGGCGGGTGGCCTCCCACTCCCGCTTGACCTTGTAGGGCGTCTTCGTCGAGCCAGTCCACCTGCCGGCACCGGCGTCCCAGTACTGCATCCGTTCCGGCGAATCAGAAGCGACGTACCAACCCGAAGGCCGCTCCAGGTCCGCCTGCTCGGTGGGGTCCCAGCTGGTTTGAGTCCGCCCCGGACGGGTTTGAGCGCGCCCCGGACTCGAAGGGCGCTTTAACCACACGTACCGCCACGAGGGTGGCACGAGGAGGAGAGCCAACGCAGCGCCTTCACTCAAGATCGCCCACCATGGCTGATCCGTAAAGGGCGCGCTGAGGACCGTGGCCCCCCGAGATCGCCAAAGAGGAGGTAGGCGAAAGGGAATGCCACCGACAGCCACCGCAAACGCCCATAATGGCTTCGGCGCGTCCCTCATGCCGCAAAACCTATTGCTCGCTGCTCAGTCGGGGCGACTGGATTCGAACCAGCGACCTTTCGGCCCCAAACCGAACGCGCTACCAAGCTGCGCCACGCCCCGAGAGATCGATTCTAGGGCCATTCGGCGCGCAGGCGATCCATCCAGGCCTGAAGCCTCGGGTGCTCGGAGTCGATGTTGGCCGTTGACACGGACGCACACGCGCTAGCGTTGCGGCATGGCCGACGTCCTGCCGTTCAAGGCGCTGCACTACGACCTCGACGCGGTCGGGGGGCTGGAGAAGGTCGCGGCGCCGCCTTACGACGTGATCGACGAGACGATGCGGGAGGAGCTGCTGGGCCGCTCGCCCTACAACGCGGTGGCGATCGACCTGCCGAAACCGTACGGGCACTCGGGCCCGGTCGAGGCCGGCGGCGACCCCTACGCGGAAGCGGCGGCGAAGATCGAGGCCTGGCGCGCCGACGGGGCGCTGGTGGATGACGAGGAGCCGGCGATCTGGGCGCTGACCCAGGACTACACCGCCCCCGACGGCACCTCCCACAGCCGCCACGGCATCCTCGTCCGCGTGCGGGTCGAGGACTACGACGGCAGCGTCCGCCCGCACGAGCGCACCCTCCCCGGCCCGCTGAAGGACCGGCTCGACCTGACCCGCGCCACCAGGCACAACCTCTCGCCGATCTTCTCGCTCAGCACCGAGGACGCTTGGCCGCTGGTCGAGCCGGCGATCGCCGACACCGAACCCTGGGGCGAGGTGACCGACGCCGACGGCACCGTCAACCGCGTCTGGCGGGTCGGCGACCCCGAGATCCATGCCGCGGTCATCGAGCTGCTGCGCGACGCCGAGCTGCTGATCGCCGACGGCCACCACCGCTACGAGACCGCGCGCGCCTACCGCGACGAGATCGGCGGCGAGGGCGATCACAACTACACCCTGATGGCGCTGACCGGGCTCGCCGACCCCGGCCTCACCGTCTTCGCCACCCACCGCCTGCTCTCCGGCTTCGCCGGCGACCCGGAGCGCCAGCAGCGGCTCGGCAACGGCCTGCGCGACTTGTTCGACGTCGAGGAGATCGCCACCGAGGAGCTCGACCCGCGCGGCGAGGCCGGGGTCGGCGTCTTCGGCTTCATCGACTCCCACCACAAGCAGGCCTACCGGCTGCGGCTGAAGGACGTCGCCGCGCTCGACACCCGGCTCGAGGGCAAGCCCGAGGCCTACCGCCGGCTCGACTCGGCGATCCTCGAGCTGCTCGTGCTCAAGGACCTGGCCGGCCTCAGCGAAGAGGACATCCTCGCCAAGCGCGGCATCGGCTACGCCAAGAACGTCCCCGACACCCTCGCCCTGGTCGAGGACGGCAGCTACGACGTCGCCTTCTTCCTGCGCCCGATCCCGGTCGACCAGGTCCGCGCGATCTGCGAGACCGACGAGAACATGCCGCCGAAGTCGACCTTCTTCTTCCCCAAGGTGATGACCGGCTTCGTCTTCAACCCGGTGGGCTGACCCGTGGTGAAGATCTACACCAAGAAGGGCGACGACGGGACCACCTCGCTCTGGTACGGCGGCCGCGTCCCCAAGCACCACGGCCGCACCAGCGCCTACGGCACCCTCGACGAGGCCTGCTCGCAGCTCGGCGTCGCCCGCGCCCTCTGTGGTCCCGACCAAGCCGAGCTGGCCGCCGACGTCCTTCGCCTCCAGGACGACATCTTCGTCGCCGGGGCCGAGCTGGCGACCGCGCCGGAGGCGGCGGAACGGCTCGAAGACGGGGTCAGCCGCACCACCGAGGCGATGGTCGCCGAGCTCGAGGAGCGGATCGACCACTACATGTCCCAGGTCGAGCTGCCGCCGAAGTTCGTGATCCCCGGCGGCAACCAGCTCTCCGCCCAGCTCGACGTCGCCCGCACCGCGATCCGCCGCGCCGAGCGCGAGGTCTCCGCCCTGGCCGAAGCCGGCGAGCTGGCCAGCGAGACCGTCATCCACTTCCTCAACCGCGCCTCCGACTACGCCTATGCCCTGGCCCGCTTCGCCGACGTCGACGACCCGGCCCTGTTCGAGGGCCGCGGCAAGGGCTGAGCTCGTGCGGACCGTCGCCCGCCGCCTCGACGGCCTCGCCCACGCGGTCGAGTTCGACGAGGGCGATCACACCCTGGTCGCCGACGAGCCGGCGGCGGCCGGCGGCACCGACACCGGCCCGCGGCCGACCCAGCTGCTCGCCGCCAGCCTCGCCACCTGCACCGCGATCACGGTCGAGATGTACGCCGAGCGCAAGGGCTGGGACGTCGGCTCGGTCGAAGTGGAAGTCGAGACCGAGTACGACGGCCACGCCCCCTCCGCCTTCGCCGTCGCCCTGACGCTGCCCCCCGGCCTGGACGACGAGCAGCGCCGGCGGCTGCTGAAGATCGCCGAGCGCTGCCCCGTCCACAAGGCCCTCGCCGGCGGAGCGACGGTCACCGTCGCCGAGCGGACCGAGGCGAGCTGATGCGGAGGGCGCGCTGATGGACCTCGGGCTCGCCGGGCGCGGCTGCGTCGTCACCGGTGCCAGCCGCGGCATCGGCCGCGAGACCGCGCGGATGCTCTGCGCCGAGGGCGCCGCGGTGCTGCTGGTCGGCCGCAACGAGGAGCGCCTGGCGACCGCGGCCGAGGAGGTCGCGACGGCCGGCGCCGAGTCCGGCGGCCGGGCCGAGACCCTGGTCATGGACGTGACCGAGACCAGCGCCGGGATCCACATGCTGGCCGCGGCCGAGACTCACTTCGGCAGCCTCGACGTGCTCGTCAACAATGCCGGCCAGGCGCAATGGCGCGACCTCGACGACGTCCCCGACGAGGACTGGCGCGCCCAGTACGAGCTCAACGTGATGGCGCCGCTGCGGGCGATGCGCACAGCCGCCCCGGCGATGGCCGAGCGCGGCTGGGGCCGGATCGTCAACGTCTGCTCGACCGCCGGCAAGCGGCCCTCATCGGCGATGCCGGAGTACTCGGTGGCGAAGGCGGCCGAGCTCTCGCTCTCGCGCCTGTTCGCCGACCGCTACGCGCGCAGCGGCGTCCTTGTCAACGCGATCTGCCCTGGCCCGGTCGCATCGGAGATGTGGATGGAGCCGGGCGGCCTGCTCGACCAGTCGCAGGCGATGTCCGGCGCCGTCAGCCGGGAGGCCGCGCTGGCCGAAGCCGGCGCAAAGCGCCCGATCGGCCGCCTCGCCGAGGCCGAGGAGATCGCCGCCGCGATCGTCTTCCTCTGCTCCGAGCGCGCCTCCTACACCAGCGGCGCCGCCTGGTCCGTGGACGGCGGCACGGTGCAGGTCATCATCTGACTCCTCCTGTCTTTTGTATCCCTGTGGGTGACAAAAGACAGGAGGAAGGATGAATCTCCGCCGTGGATGATCTAAGCGAGCGCCTGCTCACCGCCGAGGAGGCAGAGTCGATGGCGTCGCGGCGCGGGACCGCGGCGGCGGTCCTGCTGCCGCTCTACGGCTGGCCGCAGGAGCCGGGGTTGATCTTCACCGAGCGGCGGGCGGACCTGCGGCGGCACGCTGGCGAGATCTCCTTCCCCGGCGGCCGCCGGGACGACGCCGATGCCGACCTCGAGACGACCGCTCTGCGCGAGGCCCACGAGGAGATCGCCCTCGACCCAGCCGCGGTGGCGGTTGCCGGCGCCCTGCCGCCGGTCTCGACCTTCGTCACGGGCTACCGGGTCTACCCGTTCGTCGGCCAGGTCGCCCACCCCGGCGAGCTCGGCCTCGAGCCGAGCCCGGCGGAGGTCGAGACCGTCCTCACCTTGTCCCTCGAGCGCCTACGCGAGGGCTACGAGATGCGCCGCCTGGTCCGCCGCGGCATCCCCATCCACACCCCGACCTACGAAGTCGAAGGGCATTTCATCTGGGGAGCCACCGCGCGGATCCTCGGCGACCTCTTAGCTCGGGTCTGAGGCGGCGTAGTCAAGCCTGGCAAGGACGCAGGGAGCGAAGTGTGCTCCGCACACGAGCGACCGAGGACACCGCCAGGCGCCGGCTACGACGCCTCAGACGGTTGCGGGACGATGCGGATGTAGGGCTTCGGCTCCTCCCAGCCCTCTGGGTAGATCTCCTTCGCCTGGTCGTTGGAGACCGAGCCGGCGATGATCACGTCGTCGCCCTGCTGCCACTGGGCCGGGGTCGCGACTTTGTGCTTCGCGGTCAGCTGCAGCGAGTCGATCACCCGCAGCACCTCGTCGAAATTGCGCCCGGTCGTCATCGGGTAGACGAGGATCAGTTTGACCTTCTTGTCGGGGCCGATCACGAAGACGTTGCGGACGGTCTGGTTGTCGGCCGGGGTGCGGTCGCCGGGGTCGCCGCCGACGTCGGCCGGCAGCATTCCGTAGGCCTTCGAGACCTCGTAGTCGGCATCGCTGACGATCGGGTAGTTGGGAGCCGTCCCCTGCGTCTCCTCGATGTCCTTCGCCCAGTCCTCGTGCTTGTCGAGCGGGTCGACCGAGAGACCGATGATCTTCACGCCGCGCTTCGCGAACTCGGGCTCGACCCTCGCCATGTAGCCGAGCTCGGTCGTGCAGACGGGGGTGAAATCCTTCGGGTGGGAGAACAGCACCGCCCACGAGTCCCCGATCCAGTCGTGGAAGCTGATCCGGCCCTCGGTCGTGTCAGCCTCGAAGTCCGGTGCTACGTCGCCAAGCTGCAGAGCCATCTCGTTGCTCCTCTCGGGAGGTCTTGTCTGATCTACCTAAATTCCTATCGGAGTTTAGCTATTTAGGTTTGCCGGCCGGGAAGATCACTCCCTGGACCGCTTGCAGAGCCGAATCCCGCCAGGCCTCCCAGTCGCCAGCCGCTTCCGGCCCCTCCTCCAGGACCGTCACGGGAATCCGCCAGGTGCGTTCCGCAGCCCGCAGGATCTCCGTCCCCCCGGCCAGCACCGCTGCGTCGACGCCCCCCACCGCCTCGTAGGCGAAGCCTCGCACCGGCGTGTCGACGAGGTGTTCGGCGAGCCGCTCCAGCCGCGGCCCGTGGATCGCCGCCGCCGCCTCCGGCTCGCCGGTGACCGACCCCAGCAGGTAGACGACCACGGCGACGTCGCCGACCAGCTCCAGCAGCGTGCCCGGCCGGTCGGGGTCGGCCAGGGCCGGCTCGATCCCGGCCGCTTCGATCGCCGCCAGGCCGTCCTCGCGGCGACTCGTCCCCCGCACGGCCCAGCCGGCCTCCAGCAGCGCTTCTCCCAGCACCCGACCGCGACAGCCGCAGCCGACGATCAGCACCCGTGCCACTAAGCCGGCTCCACGCGGCTAGGTCGCCTCGAAGGGGCCGCGGCCGCGCAGGCGCACCCGCTCGTCCTCGGCGACGCTCGCCTGCAGGTCGGCCTCGGTCATCTCCGGGGCCCCGCGCCGGCGCCGCATCTCGTTCTGCGCCTCCATCATCTGGCGGATGTCGTCGATTTCGTTCTGGGCCTCGACCTCGGGCGAGCGAGTCGGCTTCCAGTCGACGAGGTCGGCGGAGGAGCCCGGGTAGAAGTGCCCGACGACCACCAGCACCCCGACCATGAAGGCGATCACCGCCAGCGTCCCCAGAAGAATCAACACCCGACAAGGATACGGTTGACCAGGTGAACTCCGCAAACGAGCCCGTGCATCGCCGTCATGCCTGAGGCCTACGTGGTGGAGACCGCGCGGACGCCGATGGGCGCCTACCGCGGCTCGCTCGCCGGGGCCCGTCCCGACGATCTCGCCGCCCACGCGATCGCTGCCGTGGTGCAGCGCAGCGGCGTCGATCCCGAGCGGATCGCCGACGTCTACCTCGGTGCCGCCAACCAGGCCGGCGAGGACAATCGCGACGTGGCGCGGATGGCGGCGCTGCTGGCCGGGCTGCCGCAGACCGTCCCCGGCGCCACCGTCAACCGTCTCTGCGCCTCCGGCCTGGAGGCGGTCAACTGCGCCGCCCGCGCGGTCAAAACGGGCGAGGGCGACCTCTACCTCGCCGGCGGCGTCGAGTCGATGAGCAGGGCGCCGTGGGTGGTCGAGAAGCCCGAGCGCGGCCTCCCGCGCGGCGCCCAGACGATGCACGACACCACCCTCGGCTGGCGAATGGTCAACCCGCGGATGGCCGGGCTCGGTGTCTCGACCGAGTCGATGGGCGAGACCGGCGAGAACGTCGCCGGGCGCTACGGGGTCTCCCGCGAGGACCAGGACGCCTTCGCCCTGCGCAGCCACCAGCGCGCGGTCGCCGCCGCCGAGGCCGGCTGGCTGGCCGAGGAGATCGCCCCGATCGAGGCACCGCGGGGCCGCGAGACCGTGCTGGTCGAGGCCGACGAGGGACCGCGACCCGAGGCCTCGCTGGAGGCGCTGGCGAAGCTGAAGCCGGCCTTCCGCGAAGGCGGCACCGTCACCGCCGGCAACGCCTCGACCCTCAACGACGGCGCCGCCTGCCTGCTGATCGCCTCCGAGCGCGGTGCCGAGGAGCTCGGAGTCGAGCCGCTGGCCCGCGTCGTCGCCACCGGGGTCGCCGGCGTCGACCCTGCCTACATGGGGGTCGGCCCGCTCGCGGCGGTCCCCCGCGCCCTCGCCCACGCCGGCCTCAATCTCGACCAGGTCGATCTGGCCGAGATCAACGAGGCGTTCGCCTCGCAGGTGCTGGCCTGCGCCCGCGGCCTCGGGATCGAGGAGGAGCGGCTCAACGTCAACGGCGGCGCGATCGCCCTCGGCCACCCGCTCGGCTGCTCCGGCGCCCGCCTCGCCGGCACCCTGGTCCGCGAGCTGCGCCGGCGCGGCGGCCGCTACGGCGTCGTCACCCTCTGCGTCGGCGTCGGCCAGGGCCTTGCGACCGTGTTCGAAGCGCCCTGAGACCGGTCTGTCGCGCCTGATTGGCCAGCGCCCACTAGGCTTCCTCGCGATGCAGTTGGGGAGCACTCGGCCGCTGCGGTCGCTGACCGCGCTCGTTCTCGTCCTCGCCCTGGCGGCGCTGCTGGCACCTGCCGCCCAGGCCGGCCAGCGCGCCTCGGCCTCGATCATCAACGGCGAAGACGGCTCGATCGAGAATCTCCCCTCCCTCGCCTACATCGAAGCGCGCCAAAGCCCCCAGATCGGCTCCTCCTGCACCGGCACCGTGATCGCACCGCGGGTGATCCTCACCGCCGGCCACTGCATCCTCGACATCGAAAGCGGCCGCACCACCAAGCCCGATGCTTACGCGGTCGCTACCGGGATCGCCGACCTGCGCCAGATCGCCGACGCCAACGTCTCCCTCGTCAGCCGGGCGCTGATCTACCCGGAGTTCGATCCCGGCACCCTGCACGGCGACGCCGGCCTGCTGGTCCTCTCCACCCCGACCGCGGCGCCGCCGATCTCACTTGCCACCGGCGCCGACGCGGCTCTCTACAAAGGTGGCGACCCGGTGCGGCTGGCGGGTTGGGGCCTGACCAACTTCGAGGCCGCCGAAACTCCCCCGCTCCTGCAGACGACCGCCGCCGTGGTTCAGGAACCGAGCTTCTGCAAGAGCCATGTCCGCAGCTTCTACCCCTTCTACTCGCCGGGTCGGCAGCTCTGCACGAAGACGCCGCCGAGCAATGTCAGCGGCGGCTGCTTCGGCGACAGCGGCGGCCCGGTGATCGCCACCCGCGCCGACGGCACCCCGGTCGAGATCGGGATCGTCAGCACCGGCGGCCCCCGCTGCAACACCAAGCAGCCGAACATCTTCACCCGGGTCGACCGGGTCTCGGCCTGGGCGGCGGAATGGGTCGCCGCGGTCGAAACGGGCGCGCCGCCGCCGGTGGTCAAGGTCCCGAAGGCGGAGCTGCCGCGCATGACCAAGCCGGAAGCCAGAGAACTGGTGGCGCTGGCGATGGGCTATGACTTCGGTCGCCGCTTCCGTGCCGGCCACCAGAAGCGGCTCGCCTGCGAACGGATCGAGCGCGAGAAGTTCAAGTGCGGGGTCACCTGGTGGTTCGGCCCCAACGACTACTTCGGCACCGTCACCGTCTACTACGCGATCCGCCGCAACTCGGTGGTCTGGAACGCCCGCTACACGATCCAGTGGGTCAACGATCGCTGCTGGTTCCACAGCGGCAACCGCAAGAGCTGCAAGATCCACAGCAAACACCGGTAGCCTCGCTGGCGGTGAGCGCGGGCTTCGAAGAACTGGCGAGCGTCGACGGGAGGATCTCGGCCACCGCCGAGGCGGTGGTCCCCCTCAAGGACGACGGGATCTACCGCGGCGACGGCGCCTTCGAGGTGATCCGCCTCTACGCCGGCCGCCCCTTCGCCCTAAGCGACCACGTCGATCGGCTCGGCCGCTCGGCCGCCGCGATCGAGCTCGGGTTCGACCGCCCGGCGCTGGAGGCCGAGGTGGCGGCGCTGTTGGAGCGAGCCGGCCCCGTCGAAGGCCAGCTGCGGCTGATCGTCACCCGCGGCGGTCGCCGGATCGCCGCCACCGAGCCGATCCCCGCCCACGCCGAAACGGTCACCGTCGCCACCGTCACCTACTCGACGACGATCATCCTCGAGGGCGTCAAGTCGCTCTCTTACGCCGCCAACATGCAGGCGACGCGGATCGCCAAAAGCCGCGGCGCCGACGAGGCGGTGCTGGTGCGGCCCGACGGAACCGTGCTGGAGCCGCCCACCTCCTCGATCTTCTGGGCCTCGCCCGACGGCGCGCTGCGGACGTCGGCGCTCAGCGACGGCGTGCTGGAGTCGATCACCCGCGACCGCCTCGTCAAGGCGCTCGACGTCGAGGAGGGGACCTGGTCGGTCGAGGACCTGCGCGGCGCCGGCGAGGCGTTCCTCGCCTCGACCACGCGCGAGATCCAGGCCGTCTCGGCGATCGACGGGACGGAGCTGCCGGACGCCCCAGGCCCCCGCACCCGCGAGGCCCAGGAGGCCTTCGCCGCCACACTCGAGCGCGAGCTGCGATGACCGCGGTCAACCAGGGGGGAGAGAGGACACGATGGACTTCCAGCTGAGCGACGAGCAGAGGCTGATCTCGGAAACGGCGCGCGAGTTCGCCGACAGGGAGATCATCCCGCGGGTCAAGGAGAACGACCGCGCCGCCCGCTTCGACCGCGAGCTGGCCAGCAAGCTGGGCGAGGTCGGCTACCTCGGCGCCCCCGTCTCCGAGCAGTACGGCGGCCGCGGCCTCGACTACATCGGCTACGGGCTGATCGTCGAGCAGGTCGGCCGCGGAGACTCCTCCGCCCGCACCGTGGTCTCGGTCCAGACCTCGCTGGTCGCCGGCTCGATCGAGCGCTGGGGGACCGAAGAGCAGAAACAGCGCTGGCTGCCGAAGCTCTGCAGCGGCGAGTGGCTCGGCTGCTTCGGGCTGACCGAGCCCGACACCGGCTCCGACGCCGCCAACCTCCGCACCCGGGCCACCAGGACCGACTCCGGCTGGTCGATCAGCGGCCAGAAGATGTGGATCTCGCTCGGCAACTACTCCGAGGTGGCGCTGATCTTTGCCCAGACCGACCCGGCCAAGAAGCACCGCGGGCTCGCCTGCTTCCTCGTCCCCACCGCCAGCGAGGGCTTCACCAGCCAGGAGATCCACGGCAAGCTCGGGCTGCGCTCCTCCGACACCGCCGAGCTCTCGCTCGACTCGGTCGAGGTCGGCGACGACGCCCTGCTCGGCGAGGTCGGCGACGGCTTCAAGGTCGCGATGAGCGCCCTCGACAACGGCCGCTACAGCGTCGCCGCCGGCTGCGTCGGCATCTGCGACGGCTGCGTCGAAGCCTCGGTCGCCTACGCCAAGGAGCGCAAGCAGTTCGGCGTCCCCCTCGCCCGCTTCCAGCTGGTGCAGGAGATGATCGCCGACATGATCCTCAAGCGCGACGCCAGCCGAATGCTGGTCTACCGCGCCGGGGCGCTGAAGGACGAAGGCAAGCCGAACACGCTGGAGACCTCAGTGGCCAAGCTCTACGCGACCGAGTCGGCGGTCGAGTGCGCCAATCTGGCGATCCAGGTCCATGGCGGCGCCGGCTACGTCGACGACTACCCGGTCGAGCGCTATCTGCGCGACGCCCGGGTGACGACGCTGTATGAGGGGACCTCTCAGATCCAGAAGCTGATCATCGGCCGCGCCGCGACCGGGATCAACGCGATGCTGCCGTTCGAGGAGAGCTGAGGCCGTTCGTGGCGGAGCTGGTCGAGACCTCCCTCGACGAGCCCGGCGTCGCCCTGCTGCGCCTCAACCGGCCGGAGGCGCGAAACGCCCTCTCGGCGGAGCTGAAGGAACGGCTGATCGCCGAGCTGGAGCGGCTCGACGCCGACCCCGAGGTGCGCTGCCTGGTGATCGCCGGCAGCGAGAAGTTCTTCGCCGCCGGGGCTGACATCAGGGCGATGGCGGCGCAGGAGATCGGCGTCCCCGGCGACCCCAGCGGCGCCGCCTTCTGGAGCCGGCTGGCGGCGGTCGAGACGCCGCTGATCGCCGCCGTCGCCGGCTACGCGCTCGGCGGCGGCTGCGAGCTGGCTCTGGCCTGCGACATGATCGTCGCCGACAGGGATGCCCGCTTCGGCCAGCCGGAGATCACCCTCGGGATCATCCCCGGCGGCGGTGGCACCCAGCGGCTGGCCCGCGTGATCGGCAAGCAGCGGGCGATGGAGTACGTGCTGACCGGGCGCCTGTTCGAAGCCGAGACGGCGTTCGCCTGGGGCCTGGTCAACGAGCTGACCAAGGGCAAGGGCAAATGGCTGGAGGGGGCGCTGGCCCTGGCCCACACCGTCGCCGAGCGACCACCGCTGGCGGCAAAGCTGGCGAAGCGGGCGGTGCTGGCCGCCGAGGAGACGCCGCTGGCCGAGGGGCTGGCGGAGGAGCGGCGGCTGTTCGAGCAGGCGATGGCAACCGAGGACCGGGTCGAGGGGATGCAGGCCTTCCTCGAGAAACGCGAGCCCCGCTTCCAGGGCCGGTGAGCGGCGGGCAGCAGGTCCGGCGCATCGGGGTGGTGGGCGCCGGGACGATGGGCAGCGGCATCGCCCAGGTCGCGGTGCTCGGCGGGTTCGAGGCCGTTCTCCACGACGCCGACCGCGGGGCGCTAGACGCAGGACTGGCCCGGGCCCGCGACGGGATCCGCAAAGGCGCCGAGCGCGGCCGCTGGAGCGCCGCGGAGGGCGGGGCGGCGCTAGGTCACCTCAGCGAGGCCGCGGAGCTGGCGCAGCTGGCCGGTTGCGAGCTGGTAATCGAGGCGGTGCCCGAGATCCTCGACCTGAAGCGCGCGCTGCTCGCCTCGATGGCAGCCGTCTGCGACCCGGAGACGGTCCTCGCCACCAACACCTCCTCGCTGCGGGTGGCCGAGATCGCAGCCGGCGTCCCGAACCCCGAGTGCCTGGTCGGAATGCACTTCTTCAACCCTCCGGCGCTGATGAAACTGGTCGAGGTGGTGGCGACCGAGCAGTCCTCCGACGCGGCGCTGGCCGCCGCGACCCAAGTCGCCGAGCAGATGGGCCGCACCCCGATCCGAGCCCGCGACACCGTCGGCTTCGTCGCCAACCGGCTCGCCCGCCCCTTCAACCTCGAGGCGCTGCGGATGCTCGGCCAGGGGCTTGCCGAGCCGGAGGAGATCGACCGCGCCTACAAAGAGGGCGGCGGCTTCCGCATGGGCCCGTTCGAGCTGATCGACCTGATCGGCCTCGACGTCAACCTGACTATCGCCCGCTCGTTCTTCGCCCAGGGCGGCGAACCGGAGCGCTGGCGCCCGAGCCCGATCCAGGAACGGATGGTCGAGAAGGGCCGTCTCGGCCGCAAGAGCGGCCGCGGCTTCTACGAGTACGACGAGAGCGGCAAGCCCCGGCGTCAGGAAGTTGAGGTTCCTTTCGGACCCGAGTCGTCCGAAAGGAACCTCGCGATTGAAAAGGAGGTCCTCGACCGCCTGTTCGCCCAGATCGCCAACGAGGCCCACTTCGCCCTCGCAGAGGACGTGGCATCGCCCGACGACATGAACACGGCGACCAAGCTCTGCCTCAACTGGCCGCTCGGCTCGCTGTAGATCGCCGAGAAGCTCGGGCCCTAGCGCGCGCTCGAGACCCTCGAGCGCCTCGAGGCCGAGCACGGCCCCGCCTACACGCCCGCACCCCTGCTGCGCGAGACTGCGGAGCGATGACGAAGGTCGGCCAGGCGATCGAGGCGAAGCGGCGCCAGGCCGCCGACGTCCTCGAGCTCCTCCCCGCCCGCGGCGACGCGATCGTCGGCCTCGGCAACGGCGAGCCGAAGACCGTGCTCGACGCGATCGAAGCCGGCGCCGAACGGTTCGAGGAGCTGCGCCTGCACCAGATGCTGCCGCTGCGCGACCGCCCCTACATCGAGGGCGAGCTCGCCGGCCTGCGCCACGTCTCCTGGTTCCTCTCGCCCCACGACAAAGCGGCCTTCCACCGCGGCGACTGCGACCTCGTCCCCAACAACTTCAGCGAGGTGCCAGCGCTGATGCGGCGGACGCTGAGCGCGCCGGTGGCGCTCGCCGCGGCGTCGCCGCCCGACGCCCACGGCTACTTCTCGCTCGGCACCCACGCCGAGTACGTGGCGCCGATGATCGGCGAGATCCCCTTCTTCCTCGAGGTCAACGCGCGGATGCCGCGCACCTTCGGCGAGAACCAGATCCACGTCAGCCAGATCGCCGGCTGGTGCGAGGCCGACTACCCGCTGGTCGAGCTGCCGCCGCGGCCGGCCCGCGAGGCCGACCGCCGGATCGCCGAGCTGGTCGCCGAGCGGATCCCCGACGGGGCGACGATCCAGGCCGGAATCGGCGCCGTCCCCGACCAGGTGCTGGCCCTGCTCGCCGGCCACCGGCACCTCGGCGTCCACACCGAGCTGCTCTCCGAGGGCTTCGTCGACCTGATCGAGGCCGGCGCCGTCACCGGCACCCGCAAGCGCACCCACCGCAACAAGCTGATCACCACCTCGGCGGTGGGGACGACCCGGCTCTACGAGTTCGTCGCCGACAACCCCGGGGTCGAGTTCTGGCCGGTCGACGAAACCAACGACCCGGGGAACGTCTCCGCCGAGCCCCACTTCACCGCGATCAACGCGACGATCGAGGTCGACTTCCTCGGCCAGTGCGCCTCTGAGAGCCTCGGCAGCGACTACTGGTCCTCCTCCGGCGGCCAGCCCGACTTCGCCCGCGGCGCCGTCCTCTCCGAGGGCGGCCAGGCGTTCATCGTCCTCCACTCGACCACCGGCGACGCTGAGACCTCGCGGATCGTGCCGCGCCTGCACCCCGGCGCCGCCGTCACCACCTTCAAGAACGTCGTCGACAAGGTCGTCACCGAGCACGGCGTCGCCGAGCTGCGCGGCAGCTCGATTGCCGAGCGCACCCGCCGCCTGATCGCGATCGCCGACCCGAGGTTCCGCGACGAGCTGAGCGCCGAGGCGAAGGCCTGCGGTTACCTGACCTGAGTCAGCCGCCGAGCCGGAAGAACACTTCGTCCGGGTAGCACCAGCTCCAGTCCTCCCCGGGCTCGGCCGAGCGAATCACCGGGTGCCCGGTCGCCTGGTGGTGCGCCGTCGCGTGCATGCCCGGCGAGTTGTCGCAGCAGCCGACATGCCCGCAGGTCTGACACATCCGCAAGTGCACCCACCGCATCCCCAGCTCCAGGCACTCCTCGCAGCCGGCGACCTCATCCGGCAGGTCGCGGTACTGAATCGAGTCGAGATGAGTGCATTCGGCAGCCGTGCGCCGAAGATACACCCGCGGGAAGCTAGGAGCCCGGCGTCGGGGCGATCTCGACCGGCTCGCCGTCGGGCAGCCAGTGCGCCTCCGGCGAGGGCGGGGTGTCGCGCAGATACCACTCGGCGTCGAGGGCGCCCTTGCAGCCGCTTCCGGCGGCGGTGACCGCCTGCCGGTAGGTGTGGTCGACGACATCGCCGACCGCGAAGACACCGCCGAGATTGGTCCGGGTCGAGCCGCCGGCGGTGACGATGTAGCCGTTCTCGTCGGTCTCGACCTGGCCGGCGACGATCTCCGATTTGGGGATGTGGCCGATCGCGACGAAGGCGCCCTCGGTCTCGATCTCCTCGATCTCGCCGCTCTCGGCGTTCCGCAGCCGCACCTTCTCGAGCTTGCCGCTGTCGCCGGCGACGAACTCCTCCGGCACGAACGGGGTCTTGAGATCGATGTTGTCCTGTTCGCGCGCCCGGTCGAACATGATCTTCGAGGCGCGGAACTCGTCGCGGCGGTTGACGATCGTCAGCTGGCTGGCGAATTTGGAGATGAAGATCGAGTCCTCCATCGCCGAGTCGCCGCCGCCGATCACGATCACCCGCTGGCCCTTGAAGAAGGCTCCGTCGCAGACGCCGCAGGTGGAGACGCCGCGGCCGCCCAGCTCGATCTCGCCGGGGACGCCGAGCCGGCGCGGCTCCGCCCCCATCGCCAGGATCACGGTTCGCGCCTGGTGCTCCTCGTCCCCGAGGAAGACCTTCTGAACACCGCCGTCCGAGAGCTCGACCCGGTCGACGTCGTCGGTGACGAACCTGGTCCCGAAACGCTCTGCCTGGGCGCGGAACTGGCTCATCATCTCCGGCCCCATGATCCCCTCGGGGTAGCCGGGGTAGTTCTCGACGTCGGTCGTGTTCTGCAGCTGGCCTCCCCACTGGAAGCCCTCGAAGACGACCGGCTCGAGGTTGGCCCGCGCCGTGTACAGCGCAGCCGTGTAGCCGGCGGGCCCGCCGCCGACGATGATCACGTTCTCAACTTGCTTCGAATCAGCCATTTCCTGCCGCCTGGAGTCTAATACTTTACTTTTTATAGTAGCGCCAGTGGGTAGTGGATTCTCCGTGATCACCGGTCCCGGCAAGCTTCCTCGCTACCTCTTCGTACTGACCGCGGCCGCGGCGATCCTGGTCCCTCAGGTCGTCTCGACTACCGCGGCGTCGGGAAGGCAGGTCTATCGGGCGGAGCGACCGGCGATCACGGTCTCGCTCACCAAAGAAGGCCGGTATCTGAGGAACATCCGGGTCGAAGCGCGCGGCGAGTGCACGAACGGGGACAGGAAGAGGATCTCCTTCGCCATCATCGGCAGCGGCAGGCTCGAGATCGCGGGCAACGGTCGCTTCAACACGAGCCGCAGGAACGCGCACGAACTGCGAACGCTGAAGGGCCGCGTGGAAGGCGACCTGATCCGCGGCTACTTTCGCCGCTTCTACGACGGCAGCGCCGCGAACGGCTTCGAACCTCGCTGCGGAACGGGGGGCCCCTACAGTCGCCGCATCTATTTCGTGGCCCGCTGACCGCCGGGCCCGGCGGCTCCGGCGAGCAGCGGCTCCGGGTCACCTCCGCGTTCGCTCGGCAGCCTCTCGTCTTCCCAGCGGTGGACGGTTTTGCGGAGCTGGAAGAAGGCGATGACCCCGGGGGGGATCGGCATCCAGAAGGCGACGAGGCGGAAGATCAGGATCGCCGGAAAGACCGCGTGCTCGGGGATGCCGAAGAGGACGAAGGCGCCGATCATGCCGGCGTCGACCGCGCCGACGCCGGCCGGTGCCAGGGGGAAGAGATTGGCGACCATGCCGAGGAAGAAGCCCTGGACGACGACCGCCAGCGGCACTTGCACGCCCATCGCGTGGAAGGAGGCCCAGAGGACGCCGATGCTGGTCGCCCAGTAGCCGATCGCCCCCAGCACGGCGAGCCCGCCACGCGAAGGATGGGTGAGCAGCCCGAGTGCGAAGCGGAAGCCCTCCCCCACCGCCTCCGTGGCTTTGGCGATCTTCTCCAGGAGCGCGCGCGAGCGCTCGCCGCTGAAGTGCGGCGCCAGTCGCGGCTCGATGTCCGAGGGGATCAAGGCCACCAGCACCCCGAGCAGCAGGAGTAGGCCGGAGACGCCGGCGGGGACGATCGTCAGCTCGACGTCGTCGGCGCCGTTCATCACCCCGGTCCGCAGCAGGACCCCGAAGATGATCAGCGCCACCGGGTAGAAGACGTACTGCAGGGTGAGGAAGGCAACCATTCGCCGGGCCACGTCGCGGCGCACCATCCCGGCCTTGCGCAGCCCCCAGTAGGTGAGCGCGATGCCGCCGGCGCCGCCGGCGGAGAAGATCCGCGTCGCGGCCAGGCCGGCCATGTTGATCTCGTAGGTCTCGCTCCAGGTCAGCCGCAGGGCACTGCCGCCGACCACCGACTTGAACAGGGCGATGTAGGCGGCGAAGGAGAGCAGCATGAACCCGATCGCCACCGCGATCCAGACCGGGTCGGCCTGGTCGAGCCGGCCGAGCGCGTTCTCGAGCCCGACCAGCTTCGGGAAGAGGAAGTAGATCGCGACCAGCAGGACGAGGACGAGGACGCCGGTCTGGACCATCCGCCGCGTCGAGAACAGCGGCAGTTCGACGCCTTTCTCGGCGGTGGCTTCCTCAGTCGGACCCTCGGGGGCAGCCCCGGGGCTCTCCTGACCCTCTGGACACACGCCCAGCAAGCTACCCGGTCGCGACCCTCTCCAACTGGCGCAGGCCTCGGTTGACCCCTTCGACCAGGGGCGCGGCCAGCGGCTCGCCGCGCCGCACCAGCGCCACCAGCAGCGCCCCGGCGATCAGGTCGGTGACGTAGTGCTCGCCGAGGTAGACGAGGGCGAAGCCGAGCGTGCCGGCGTATCCCCAGCCGAGGGCCCCCTCCGCCTTGCCCGCTTCGGAGAGGCAGAGCGCCGCCGCGACCGAGGTGGCGAAGTGCAGCGAAGGCATCGCCGCCCACGGGTTGCCGCCGAGCGCCCCGTAGAGCGGCTCCCAGGCCGGCCCCCAGGCGTCCTCGCCGACCTCGACCATCACCCGCCGCACCTCCTCGCCGGTCAAGCCCTGCTGGGAGGACCACCAGGGCGGCGCCGTCGGGGCTGCGAAGTAGACGAAGCAGCCGATGTCGAAGACGGCGGCCAACTGGCGGGCGGAGCTGGGGAAGCGGTCGTTGTGGCGGATCAGGATCAGGATCAGCGCCAGATAGGGCTCGAGGAACCAGATCCAGTGCACCCAGGCGAGGAACTTGTTGAGGCGACCGACCCGGGGCATCCGGGCGAAGGCCCGCTGCAGGCGGGCGTTGGGGAGGCTGCCCCGGCCGATCGTGCGGTCAATCGCGATCGGGTAGCGGGTCCGGAGCCGCCGCCGCAGCGCCTCGGGATCGTCGTAGGGGATCTCGTGGACCACCGTGAAGGCCCACATCTGCAGAGCGAAGAGGGCGACGTCGCGCTTCTTGGTCCGGGGCGTCAGCACCGCGAGGGCAAGCGGCCCACCGGCGCAGGCGGCGACCGTGACGCTGGGCGGTATCCGCAGGCGGCGCCGAGCGAGCGGCACGGCAAACGCAGCGGCCAGAGCGGTGCCTGCCCCGGCCCGCACCGCAAGGCGCAGGACCGGAGATGACCGCGAGCGCCGCATCAGGGCGGCGAGTATAGGTAGACCACCCCGGGGAGCGGACACGGCGGCGCCGTCCCCCACGTGATTAGAATGGCCGCGCTTTGGCGCCCCACTCCCCTGGCACTGACCAGATCGACACCCTGCTCTGGATTGGCTTCTTCGCCGCGACGATCCTGATCGTCGTCGTCAACGTCGCCCTGCTCGCAATCGTGCGCAAGTACCGCCGCGAGCGCGGTGGGCAGCCGCGCCAGCTCAGCGGCGGCCGCGGCCTCCAGGCGCGGGTCGGCGCCGCGCTCGGCGCCTTCGCCCTGGTCCTGGTCGTAGTCGGCGTCCTCTTCACCGAGGAGGCACGCGAGGCCCCGGCCAGCGGCCCCGAGGGCCTGCAGTCCGACAACGGCGCTCCGCTCGAGATCCAGGCGACCGGCCAGCAGTGGCTGTGGCGCTTCGACTACCCGAACGGCGCCTTCTCCTATTACAAGCTGGTGATCCCGGTCGACACCGCCGTCGACCTCGAACTGCTCTCGACCGACCTCGTCCACACCTGGAACATCCCGAGCCTGACCGGCAAGCGCGACGCGGTCCCGGGCAAGACCAGCCACCTGATCTTCAAGGCCGACGACGAGGGCGTCTTCGAGGGAGACGCCGCCACCCTCTCCGGCCAGGCCTACGCCTCGATGCGGGCAGCGGTGGAGGTCGTCTCGCCGGAGGAGTACGAGGCGTACATCGAGCAGCAGAAAAGCGACATCGAGGCCGCCCAGGCACGCGTCGTCGATCTGATCGAAGGCAGCGACGAGATCGAAGGCGAGGAGATCCCATGAGCCGGCAGCGCCCAGAGGTCGTGATCGACGGCTTCCCCAAACAGCGTCCGCGCTGGGCAGAGCTGGCGACCAGCGCCGACCACAAGGACATCGGCCGCATCCTCATCACCAGCGCCCTCGGCTTCCTCTTCCTCGCCCTCGTCGAGCTGCTGCTGATGCGGCTGCAGCTGGCGATCCCGGACAACACCTTCCTTTCCCCGGTCACCTTCAACCGGATGCTCTCGACCTATGGCGCCACCGCCGTCTTCCTCTTCGCGGTCCCGCTCGCACTCGGCTTCTTCTATTACGTGGCGCCGCTGCAGATCGGCGCCCGCGGCACGGCACTGCCGCGGCTCGGCCAGCTCGGCCTCGGCCTCTACGTCGCCGGCGCCACCGTCCTTTATGCCTCCTTCCTCTTCACCCCCTCGGAGGCCGGCGTCAACCCGATGGCGCCGCTGACCGAGGTCGCCTTCCTCGCCAACAACGGCGTCGACGCCTGGGCGACGGCCACCGGCCTGGCGACGCTGGGCTTCATCCTGATCGCGATCGACCTGCTCACCACCGTGCGCAAGATGCGGGCGCCGGGGATGGCCTGGCGGCGGCTGCCGATCTTCGCCTGGGGCGCCACCGTCTCCTGCTGGCTGCTGCTGGTGATCGGCCCGGTGCTCCTGGCGGCGCTGACGATGCTGATGATCGACCGCAATTACGACGGCGTCTTCTTCGCCGGCGGCTCCGGCGGCGCGCCGCTGCTCTGGCAGCACCTGAGCTGGATCTTCTTCTCCGGCTCCTACATGCTGATCCTCGTCTTCGCCTTCGGCGCGATCGCCGAAATCTTCTCCGCCCTGTCCGGCAAACCGCTCTTCGACCGCAAAGCGGTGATGGCGTCGCTGGCGGCGATCGCCGTGATCGGCACCCTCGCCTGGATGCAGAACATGCTGACGGCGCCGATCGGCTCCGGCTGGATGTACTTCGCGATGATCGCCTCGCTGGCCCTGATCGTCCCCTTCGGCCTGCTGATCTTCAACCTGATCGCGACCCTGGCCGGTGGCGTGCTGCGGATGCGGGCGCCGTTGCTGTTCGCGGTCGGCGCCGTCTCGATGATCTCGATCGGGCTCGCCTCCGAGGTCGGCCACTCGCTGGTCGCCGCCGCCTGGCAGATCAAGAACACCACCGACGGGACCGCCGCCACCCACTTCGCCCTCGTCGGCGGCGCCGTCTTCGGTGGCTTCGCCGCGCTCCACTACTGGTTCCCGAAGATGACGGGACGGACGATGGGTGAGAGCCTCGCCCGGATCTCCTTCTGGACAATGGTGGTCGGCATGCTGCTCGCCTTCGGCCCCCTCTTCGCGGCCGGCTTCGGCGAGGGCCAGGTGATCGACGCCTACAAGTTCTTCGCTGGGAGCGGCGTCGACGCCTACAACCTGATCGCCTCGATCGGCACCCTGATCCTCGCCGCCGGCATCGTGATGACGATCGTCAACGCGATCCAGAGCCGGGAGAACGGTCCCGAGGCCGGTCACGACCCCTGGGCCGGCGACTCGCTCGAGTGGTTCGCCCTCTCGCCGCCCGACCCGCACAACTTCGACGTCCTGCCCGATGTCCGCAGCGCTCAGCCGATGCGCGACATCCGCGCCGCGATCGCCCACCGCAGCGCCCGCGAAGAGCGACAGCCGAGTCGCGGGTCCCAGCCGGTAGCCTGAACCCGATGGATGCCGGCGCGCGCACCGCGCCCACCCCGACCGGGGCGGCCCCCGCCCCCCGTTCCGCCGCGGCGACGGTTCTGCGTGACTACCTGACGCTGACCAAGCCGAAGGTGCAGTCGCTGCTGCTGTTCACGACGGTGACGACGATGTACGTGGCCGGCGACCCCTAGCTGGGGCTGATCCTCCTCACCTGCCTCGGCGGCGCCCTCTCTGCCGGCGGCGCCGGGGCGATCAACCACGCCGTCGACCGCGACATCGACCGGACGATGGCCCGCACCGCCGACCGTCCGGTCGCCTCGGGCCGCGTCTCCCCCGCCGCCGCGATCGCCTTCGGCGCCACCCTCGGCACCGCCTCCTTCCTGCTGCTGGCGCTGACCGTCAACCCGCTGGCGGCGGCGCTCTCGCTCTCCGGCCTGTTCGGCTACGTCTTCGTCTACACGCTCTGGCTCAAGCGCACCACTCCCCAGAACATCGTCATCGGCGGCGCCGCCGGCGCCGTGCCGCCGCTGGTCGCCTGGGCGGCCGTGACGGGCGGGCTCAGCGGCATGGCCTTCTACCTGTTCGCGATCGTCTTCTTCTGGACCCCGCCCCACTTCTGGGCGCTGTCGCTGCTGATGAAGGACGAGTACGCGAAGGCCGGCGTGCCGATGCTGCCGGTGGTCCGCGGCGAGGCCGAGACGCGCCGCCAGATCCTCCTCTACACGATCCTCCTCTACGCGGTCACCCAGCTGCCGTTCTGCGCCGGCGGCCTCGGCATCTCCTACCTGATCCCCTCGATGCTGCTCGGCGGCGCCTTCGTCTACTTCTCGACCAAGCTGCTGCGCACGGCGGACCGGCGCTGGGCTCTCCGCACGTACCTCTTCTCGCTCGCGTACCTAGCGCTGCTGTTCCTGGCGATCGCGATCTCAGCAAACGTCTAAGGACCGCAAGCACAGGCCGCAAGGCGTCTGGATGCCCCTCCCCAGAGACCGTCGCGCAGCTGGGGCGTTTGGCGTACTGCGGTGCCGTGGCGTTTAA
>DATHUE010000201.1:0-6617 GCA_035462545.1 Solirubrobacterales bacterium | reverse complement strand
GTAGGAGTTGACCCACTGGGCGAAGAGGGGCGAGATCTCGCGCGCGTGCTTGAGCTGGCCGGCGATGAATGACTTCGCGGTCGAGGAGAGGAAGAACGGATCGTCCTCGTCGTAGAAGGCGTTCTTGCCGTCCTTGCTCAGCGACTGGTGGACGTGCATCCCGGAGCCGTTCTCGCCGAACAGCGGCTTCGGCATGAAGGTCGCGTGCCAACCGTGCTTCATCGCGTACTCCTTGACGACGATCCGGTACGTCATGCAGTCGTCAGCCATCTCCAGCGCGTTCTTGTAGCGCATGTCGACCTCGTGCTGGGAAGGCCCAACCTCGTGGTGGGTGTACTCGACGTGGATGCCCATCTTCTCCAGCGCCAGCACCGTCTCGCGGCGGACGTCGACGCCGGCGGCGAGCGTGGTCAGGTCGAAGTAGCCGCCCTCGTCGAGCACCTCGGGAATCCCGCCCTCCGGCTTCGCCGAGCGAAAGTAGAAGTACTCGAGCTCGGGGCCGACGTTGTAGGCGTCGAAGCCCATCTCCTCGGCCCGCTTCAGGGCCCGCTGCAGGATCCAGCGCGGGTCGCCCTCGTAGGGTCCGCCGCCGGGGACGCGAACGTCGCAGAACATCCGGGCGACGGCGTTGCCCTCTTCCGGGCGCCAGGGGATCAGCGCGAAGGTCGAGGGATCCGGCATCGCGATCATGTCCGACTCCTCGATCGGGTTGAAGCCGGTGATCGAGGAGCCGTCGAACCCCATCCCGCCCTCGAAGGCGTCGTCGAGCTCGGCGGCGTTGATCGAGAAGCTCTTCAGCTGCCCGAGGACGTCGGTGAACCAGAGGCGGACGAAGCGGACGTCGTGCTCCTTGACCAGCTCGATGACGTCGGCGGCGCTGCGGGGTTGCTCTGCCATTGCGGGTCCGTCCTCCTTGCTGTGGGCGAGAAGGCCGCAACGATAGGCCAACTGAACCGGGAAGGTGCAGAGCGACGTATTGCGGGTAGAGAGGCGACGAGCAGGCAGGCGGCCGGGGTAGCAGGCAGCCGGCTTGCGAGACCGTCCGAGATCAGCTATAACTTACTCAACGTAAGTAACAGGCTAAAAGTAAAGTAAAGGCCACGTCAAGGCTCTGTAAAGCGGAATTGCCCCCCGTCAGAGCCGGAGATGAGAACCAACGTGACGGTTAAAACCGATGTCTCCAGATTCCATATCCACGACGAGCTGACGGCGCCCGACGAGAGCGCGCCGCTGATCAAAACCATCCAGGCCACCGGCGGTGCGGTGACCAAGTTCATCGGCGTGCTCGCCGGCGCCCCCGCCGTCCTCCGCGCTTATACGCGGATGCGCTCGGAGCTGCGCGGCGGCGTCCTGCCCCAGGCAACGCGGGTGCGGATCGCGCTCGCCGTCGCCGAGCACCGCGAGGACGACTACAGCATCGCCCAGCACGCCAAGGCGGCCCGGCGGGTCGGGCTCGGCCTCGACGAGGTCTCCCGCGCTCGCAGCTTCGGCTCGGGCGACCCCAAGGAGGAGGCGCTGCTGGCCTACCTCAAGGCGGCGCTCGAGGCCGACGGCCCTCCCCCGCTCCATCTCCACGAGGAGGCGCGGGAGATCGGCTGGACCGACGAGGAGATCCTCGAGGCGGTCGCCCACCTGGCGATGAACGAGTTCCAGAGCCTGATCGCGGGCGCCGCGGCGCTGCCCAAGGACCAGGCCGGTCCGCGGGTCCTGCCCTCGGCGGCCTGACGGAGAGGAGGGGCCGCGCGCCCCTCCTCCTCCCGCCCGGTTAGCGCTCGGTCAGCGTCGCCGTGTAGAGCAGGCGCGCCGTCGAGTACTTGCAGCCATAGGTGGCGCGGCGGCCGACTTCTTCCTGAGGCTCACCCTGGCGCAGGTCGGTCGAGTTGAGGCACTTGCCGGCTTCGCGGCTGGCCCGCCAGACGTTCTGGGAGGCAAGCTCCTGCGCGAAGGCCGGGGCCCAGGTCGGGACGGAGATGCCGACGATGTCCTCCTTTTCGACCGGCAGCGAGGAGCCGAACCGGACCGTCTTGCCGAGGTAGGGAGTGAGCACCTTGATCGCGCTCTGGGCGCGAAGGTTGTAGCGGGGCGGGTTGGTGCCGGGAATCCGGCGCAGGATCGCCAGCCGGGCCTGCGGCGGGGTGCCGAAGAAGCCGTTGAAGAAGGAGCGCTCGGAGCCGGTCGGCTGCGAGAGGGTCAGCGACCAGGAGGTGATCTTGCCGGCGTGCGGAACGGCGAACGGAAGCGTCTCCTGGTCGGTGCTGACCTGGAAGCCGGTGACGCTGCCGATCGCCTGGCAGGGTTTGCCGGGACAGGAGGGATCTGGCGTCGTCGCCGTCTCGCCGAGAACCACCGTGGTCTTCGCCACCTTGGCGGTGCTGGTGCCGCCGGCGAAGGCGGCGAGGAGCGCGAGGCAGCCGGCTGCGGTCGCAAGCATCAGCCAGCGTCGGTGGCGCGGCGAGCCCCCCGCGAAGGCCCGGGGTGAAGACGTCGACATCTACTGCGCTCCTCTCGTCGGAATCCTGCCTGAGCAGGGCAGACTAATCGCCCGCACGGCAGAAACAGAGGCGGGCCCTCAGGGTTGCGGGGAGCGCGTGTAGCTGGTCGCGATCGCGTAGCCGACCTTGTCGACGCCTTCGAAACCGAGTATTTCGCGGGCGCCGTTGGTCAGGTCCCAGGCCTTGCCCTTCGAATAGGGCCCGCGATCGATCACCCGGGTGACCAGGACTCGGCCTTCGTAGACGAACTTGACCGCGGTGCCGCAGGGCAGGGTGCGGTGGGCGACGCCGACGGTTTTGGGCCGCAGGACCTGGCCACAGGCGGTGCTGTTGCCATAGAGCGTCGGCCCGTACCAGGTCGCCCCGGCCCGTCTCATCGGGCCGAAGACGAGTCCACCAGACCCCGGCAGAACGGTTTCCGGAGCGGCCGCGGTGGTCGCGGCGCCGCCGGTCACCGCCCCCGCCGGGACGGCGAAGACCAGCCCCATGGCAAGGGCGAGGGCAGCGAGAAGCGGCGTGAAGTATCTGTTTGGGCACATTGCTCTTTCGGGCGCTTACGGGGTTAGCTGACGGGCTCGCGCTGAAAGAGCTGCGCTACGCGGCAGATGCCGGCGATTCGCCCCAACTGATTGGGCCCCCCGCTCCTCGCGATATATGGCGAAGATTCAGCGGAAGTTGGCGGCAGATTAGCAAACGCTAAGACAGCAAGCGTGGATGGCTGGTGCGGCTCCCTCGGCACGTCGATCCCATCGGCCCGTTTCCTGCCCCGGCCGAGTGCTGCACGGCGGCGCCCAATAGAAGAGGCCCCTCGCGGGGCCTCTTCCGTAGCGGGCCTGTAAGCCGGATCCTGTCTCGAGCGGCCATCTATCTCTGCGGCCTACCTGGACCTCGCCGAGCCGGGTCGACGGTCCTGCTTGGCCTTGCACCGGGCGGGGTTTGCCTGGCCGCCGCGTCACCGCGACGCCGGTGCGCTCTTACCGCACCATTTCACCTTTGCCTGTACGCGACTCACGTGTGGCCGCGCCATCGGCCGTGTCATTTCTGTGGCACTTTCCCGCGGGTTTCCCCGGGTGGGCGTTACCCACCGCCCTGCCCTGTGGTGTCCGGACTTTCCTCGAGGGGTTTTCTCTCCCCCCGCGGTCGCTCGGCCCGCCCAGCGATGGTAGCTCGCGCTTCCGGTCGAGTCCAAGGCAGGGATATCCTGGGCGCCGATGGCCGGCCCCCTCCCCCCTTCGCCCCACGGGCCGACGGCCGTGGTGACCGGGGGCGGCAGCGGCCTCGGTCGAGCGATCGCCGCCGAGCTGGCGCGGCGCGGCTTCCGGGTCGAGGTGACCGACGTCGACGCCGAGGCGGCGAAGCAGGTCGCTGCTGAGATCGGCGCCGGCGCGAGTGCCAGCGCGCTCGACGTCACCGACGCCCCGGCCTGCCGCGAGCTGGCGGTGCGGCTCGCGGCCGCCGGCTCGCTCGACCTCTGGGTCAACAACGCCGGCGTCCTCACCACCGGTCCGGCCTGGGCCCAGAGCGAGGCCCAGCGGCGGGGGATGCTCGAGGTCAACGCGATCGGGACGATGAACGGAACCGTCGCCGCCCTGGAGCCGATGATCGCCAGCGGCCGCGGCCACGTCGTCAACGTGATCTCGCTGGCCGGGATCGTCGCCGCCCCTGGTGAGGTCGCCTACGCCGCCAGCAAGCACGCGGCGATGGCCTTCACCCTCGGCACCCTCTTCGACCTGCGCCGCTCCGGCATCCGCGGCGTCGAGCTGTCGGCCGTCTGCCCGGACGGGATCTGGACGCCGATGCTGGCCGACAAGCTCGAGGACACCGAAGCCGCCGGCTCCTTCTCCGGCCAACTGCTGACCCCCGAGCGGGTCGCGGCCGCGGTCGGCGAGCTGACCGAGCGCCCACGCCCGATCCTCGTCATCCCCCGCTGGCGCGGCCCCCTGCTGCGCTTCTTCGACACCTTCCCGCGCCTCGGCCTGCGGCTGCTGCCGCTGGTGATGGCCGACGCCAAGCGGCGGCAGCGGCGTTACAAAAAGCTGATCGAGTCGGGCCGCTGGCCTTGACCCTCAGACCTTGCGAAAGACGCCGACCACTTTGCCGAGGACGCGAGCCTCGGCGGTGAGGATCGGCTCCATTTCCTCGTTCTCCGGCTGCAGCCGGACGTGGTCCTTCTCACGGAAGATCCGCTTCACGGTCGCCTCCTCGCCGATCAGGGCGACGACGATCTCCCCGTCATTGGCGTCGTCGGAGGGGCGGACGACGACGTAGTCGCCGCCGATGATGCCGGCGTCCTTCATGCTTTCGCCGCGGACCTGGAGGATGTAGTCGCCGTCCTCGCCGCCGATCACGTCGGGGATCTCGATGTAGTCCTCGACGTTCTCCTCGGCGAGGATCGGGGCGCCGGCGGCGACCTGGCCGACCAGCGGCAGCCCGCTCTCGGGCCGGATCGTCTTCTTCGCCTTGTCCAACAGCAGCTCGATCGCCCGCGGCTTCGAGGGGTCGCGCCGCAGCAGACCGATCTTCTCCAGGTTCGCCAGGTGCGCGTGCACGGTCGAGGACGAGTGCAGGCCCACCGCCTTGCCGATCTCCCGCACCGTCGGCGGGTAGCCGGTCTTGGCCGCGTACTTGCGGATGTAGTCGAAAATCTCCTTCTGGCGCTTCGTCAGGTCCAGATCGACCATCGCTACCGTCCTCTCCCTAAAGCGGCGTCAAGCGTTCGAACACTTGTTCGGAAAGGCTACAGAGTCCGCCGGACCCCCGCAGCGAAACCGCCCCCCGAACCCCCTTCCCCCCGCCAACATCTAGAATCCCTCCTCGCACGCGGCTGTGGCGGAACTGGTAGACGCGCAAGGTTGAGGGCCTTGTGGGTGGAAACACCCGTGATGGTTCGACTCCATTCAGCCGCATCGAAAGCCCCCGCATCGCGGGGGCTTTTTATGTTGAGGCTGCAGGGGCTCTCCCGTAGGTGGAGGTCGTCGAGCCTGGAACCGATACCGCTCAGACAATCAAGTTTTTGAAGCTGCCAGGTGGAACCCGACTTGCAGGTCGACCATGCCCACGCTCAGTGGGTCCGCTCGCTGCGGGCCACTAGAGACCTATCTCCGCACACCATCCGCGCCTACGACGGGGATCTCGCGAGCTTCAAGCGATACCTGGGACCGAGCGCGTCTGTCAGAGAGGTCGACCGGGAGGCCTTACTCGGCTTCCTCGAGCGACAGAGAGACTCGGGCCTCTCCCCCGCATCGCTCAAACGCCGGGCCTCGGCACTTCGCAGCTTCTGCGGCTGGCTGCTTAGGGAAGAGCATCTCGAGGCGGATCCGTGGAGCGGCACGACCATTGCCTTTGGCCGCTCCCGAAGACTGCCGCGCGTCCTGCCGGCACATGAACTCGACCGGCTTCTCGCATTCCTGCGCCGCGCGGCTGGACTAAAACGCGATGGGCCACCCGGGCCGGATTCGATCCAGGCGCGCCCGCACGAGTCGACAACCCTCCTCGCCGTGTCGTTGATGGTCGCGACGGGGGTGCGCGTCCACGAGGTCGTCGGCTTTCGTCACCAGGACATCGACATCGCAAGCGGAGCGATTCGGCTGCTAGGCAAGGGCCAACGCGAGCGCCAGGTCTTCTTGACGAATGCATGGATCACTGGCCTCACAGCGGCCTACCTCGCAGCGCGGGACGCTATCGCCCTCGAGCATCCACGCCTCCTCTTCAACTCCCGCTTCGACCCGCTGACGCCCGCCGCGATGCGAGAAAGGCTGGCCAAGGCCGCCGAGGCCGCCGATCTACAGATGCATGTCACGCCGCACATACTGCGCCACACCGCCGCCACTCAGCTGATCGAGGCCGGCGTCGACATCCGCTACATCCAGCGCCTCCTGGGTCACGCAAGCCTCAGCACAACAGAGATCTACACGCACGTCTCGGACACTGCTCTAAGACGCGTCGTGTCCGACGCCGATGTCCTCGGGAGGCTCACAGAAGCGCGATAACTAGGAATTATCGGTTGATGCCGTCCACGACTTCGGGAGGTGAAATCGACTCTGAGCGCCGTGTATGGGAGTTGCTGACGCGTGACTTCTACTGGCAGCTTCCAGATGACTTCACCGTGAAGATCCTCGGGGAGGA
>DATHUE010000200.1:0-5564 GCA_035462545.1 Solirubrobacterales bacterium | reverse complement strand
GAGGTGACCGGCTCGGTCACCCCGAGCTCGCGGCAGATGCCGCGGATCAGGGACGTCTTGCCGGCGCCGAGGTCGCCGCTGACGACGACCACATCGCCCGGCTGCAGGCGCTCTGCGATGCGAGCGCCGAGCTCCTCGGTCGCCGCCAGGGAGTCGCTCTCGACGACCTCCATCAGCCGAAGAAACCGAGCTGGTCGGCGGGCGGCGGCGGAGCCTGCCCGGCCCCCGTCTCGGCTTCGGCCTCGGCGATCTCCTCGGCGCTCGGCGCCGGGCTCGGCAGCGGCCGCTTCAGCAGGTCCGGGATCGTCGCGAAATCGCCGCGCAGGGTCTCCTTGACGGCCGGCGTCCGCAGTGCCGCCGCGGGGTGGAAGAGCGGCAGCAGGTAAACCGGGCGACCGCCGATCTCGTGCACCTGCGGCACCCCCCGCACCTTGGTGATCCCGACCGGGCTGCCGCTCAGCAGCTTGGTCGAGAAGTTGCCGAGCGTGCAGAGGACCCGCGGCTCGATCAGCCGCACCTGCTCGAACAGGTAGGGCTGACAGGCCTCGATCTCCCCCGGCTGGGGGTCGCGGTTGCCGGGTGGGCGCGACTTCAAGACGTTGGCGATGAAGACGTCCTCGCGCGAGAGCCCGATCTCTTCCAGCAGCTGGTTCAGCAGCTGGCCGGCGCGGCCGACGAACGGCAGCCCCTGGCGGTCCTCTTCGGCCCCCGGCGCCTCGCCGACGAACATCAGCTCGGCGTCGGCGTTGCCGGCCCCGAACACCGCTTTGGTGCGCGTCTCGTACAGAGGGCATTTGGTGCAATCGGCGACCTCCTTGTAGAGGGAGACCAGCCGCTCGCGGCGCTCGGCGGCAGTCGCGCTCACAGCTCCCCTTTCGCCCGCTTGCGCTTCGTCTCCGCCAGCCGCTCCCCACGCGCCGCTTCCCGCTCGCGCCGCTGCGATTCGTCGGAGCGCACCCCGGCCCCGCGCGGCTGCCGTCCCGGTGGCGAGACCTCGGAGAGCAGCCGCCGCGTCCGCTCCGAGCCGCACTCGGGACAGGCCACCCCCGTCGCGCCCGCCGCGACCAGCTCCTCGAACCGCCCCCCGCACCCCTCGCACTCGAACTCGTAGATCGGCATCGGCCCGGCAATGCTAGTGGCGCCACCCGCGGCGACCGGCGCTGCAATACCCTCGACCAATGCACCGGGGGAAGATCACCGCATTGGCGGCGAGTGCTTTCGCCTGCTACTGCGGCCTGCTGCCGACCGCCGCTTCGGCGCAAGGCCTGGTGTTCGGCTCCTTCGAAGCCAAGGGCGACGACGGCTACCTGTTCGAAGTCAGCACCCTGCGGCGCGGCGTTCAACCCGTGGAAGTCAGCGTCGGGGTCGGACGCGGAGCACTCGGAGCCAGCTATGAAACCAGGGGCCTTGACGATCCCGGGATCCATGCCGAGTTCGGGGATCTCGGTCATGCCGACCTCGACTTCCAGCGCCGCAAGCGCACCGTCGAACATCCGGAAAAGGGCTGCACGATCATCACCGAAACCGGTGCCTTCACTGGCTCCTTCGCGTTCATCGGAGAGAGCGACTACGCAAGCCTGAAGCGCTCTCGCGCCAACGGCATCGTCCTCAGGCTCCCGAACGGCTTCTGCGGCTTCCCCGACGACCGCCCCTCGGCTTTACCGCCGCTGTGGGTGCCGACGGCCCACCTGACGGCAAAGGCGAGGGTGCCCCACGGTTTCGTCGAGTTCGGAGCGATGGTCGCCAGCGACGGGCCCCGCTCTCCAGTCGGGGAACGGCCGAGCTTCTACGCCAATCTGCACGAACGGATCGGCAATTTGAAGATCACCCGTTCCGTCTCCGCAGGCGGGTCGCCGCAGAGCTTCGTCCTCGCCGACGGCCGTCGGCCTAGATCGGCCACGGTCGCGCCCGCCCCGCCGTTCAGCGGCAGCGCCGACTTCTCCCAGCCGGCAGCAGGCGCCGCCACTTGGACCGGGACCCTCGGCGCCCCCTTCCTCGGTGCCGGCCCCTTCGCACTTGCCGGGGAGACCTTCGCGGTTCGCCTCTGCCCGCGCATCGAACTTCTCGCTTCCTGCGACGTCGCGCTGTCCTCACGCTGAGCGACAGCGCAAAATCCCTCGCTCAGCTCAGCGGCTCCCAGTCCCAGGCCTTCTGGGACGCCAGGCTCTCCTGGTCGAGGTAGCGGCGGAACTCGTCCAGCTCGGCCGGCTCGATCGAGTAGACGTGGTCGGCTTCGGGGAAGTGGCGGGTGCGGACCTCGCTGGCGTAGCCGCGGACGCCGGCGACCATCTCCCGGTGGACCTCGGCGTAGCGCTTGACGAAGCGGGCCATGTGGCCGGTGTTGATCCCCAGCAGGTCGTGGAAGACCAGAACCTGGCCGTCGGTCGAGTTGCCGGCGCCGATCCCGATCACAGGGATCTCCAGCCTGGCGACGATCGCTTCCGTCCCCGCCGCCGGCACCGCCTCGAAGACGATCGCGAAGCAGCCGGCGGCCTGCAGCGCCAGGGCCTCCTCCGCGACCTTGGCCGCGCGCGCGGCCGTCTTACCCTGCGCTTTGTAACCGCCTAGCGAGGTGGCGGTCTGCGGCGTCAGGCCGATGTGGCCCATCACCGGGATCCCGGCGCGGACGATCGCCCGCGCCCGGTCGACCGAGGATCCCCCCCGCTCCAGCTTGACCGCGTCGCAGCCCGCCTCCTTGACGAAGCGCTGGGCGTTGGCGACCGCTTCCTCGTTGGAGCCCTCGTACGAGCCGAACGGCATGTCGCCGACCAAGAGCGGCGTCCGCAGCCCGCGCCGCACCGCCCGCGCCAGCATCAGCATCTCGTCCATCCCGACCGGGACGGTGCTGTCGTATCCCAGCACGTTGTTGGCGGCCGAGTCGCCGACCAGGACGACGTCGACCCCGGCCTCCTCGACGACTCGGGCCGAGGGGTGGTCGTAGGCGGTGACCATCACGATCGGCTCCCGCTTCGCCTTCATCTCCTCGAGGCGCGGCAGCGTCACCGGCCTGCGTTCGGGGGTGCCGGACTGTTCGGTAGGACGGATGCCAGAGCTCATCGGGTCACCTCCGGGGGTGGATCAGGACGTTGTCGATCAAGCGGGCGCCACCAACCTTGGCGGCGATCGCAACCAGGACGGGGCGCCCATCGAGCGCCGTCACCGGCTCCAAGTTCTCGGCATCTCGCGCCTCAAGGTACTCGGGCTCGATGCCGGCAGCCGCCAGTTCGCCACGGGCGGCGGCGAGGGCGGCGCTGAGCGGCTCGCCGGCGGCAGCGCGGGCGGCGAGTGCCTCCAGCGCCCGCGCCAGGGCCGGGGCGCGGTCGCGGTCGGCCGCGTCGAGGTAGGCGTTGCGCGAGCTCATCGCCAGACCGTCGGCCTCGCGCACGGTCGGCAGCACCTCGACCCGCAGCGGGAAGTCGAGGTCGCGGACCATGCGGCGGATCACCGCCGCCTGCTGGGCGTCCTTCTGGCCGAAGTAGGCGACGTCGGGCCCGACCGTGTTGAAGAGCTTGGCGACCACGGTGGTGACGCCGCGAAAGTGGTCGGGGCCGCGGCGGGCCGGGTCGCCGTCGAGCACCTCGGTCAGGTTGCCGCCGACCTCGACCTGGGTCGAGAACCCCTCCGGGTAGACCTCGGCGACCGCGGGCGCGTAGACGAAGTCGACCCCGGCTTCCCCGGCGAGCAGCAGGTCGCGCTCCTCGTCGCGCGGATAGCGGTCGAGGTCCTCGCCGGGGCCGAACTGGGCCGGGTTGACGAACAGGCTCATCACCACCACGTCGCACTCGGCCCGAGCGGCAGCCAGCAGCGAGAGGTGACCGGCGTGCAGGTACCCCATCGTCGGCACCAGGCCGATCGTGCGACTCTCGCGGCGCGCCTCGGCCAGCGCAGCGCGCAGCTCACGCTTGGAGCGGACCGCGCTCACGCCAGCGCTCGGGACAGGGGGATTGCCAAAGCCGGGATTCAGGTTCATGGGTCCATGCCCTCCGCGGGTCACGGCCGAACGACAACCAGAAAGACGAGTCTAGCGCGAAGGGAGCTCGGTCTTGCCGATCGGCTTGGCTGGCGCGCCGACGGCGATCGTCCCCGGCGGCAGGTCGCGGTTGACGACCGAGTTGGCGCCGACCATGCAGCGTTCGCCGACGCTGACGCCGCTGGTCACCGCGCAGCTGAGCCCGAACCAGCAGTTGGAGCCGATCTCGACCGGGCCCTTGGTGGTGAAGCCCTGCCAGGTGATCGGCACGTCGGGGTCGTCGAAACGGTGGTCGGCGTCGCCGACGAAGCAGCCGTTGGCGAACATCGTGTGGTCGCAGACGGTGACCCGCTCGTGGGCGGCGATCATCGTGTTGCGGTTGAGGAAACAGCCGGCGCCGATCTCGATCCGCGCCCCCGGCGCCAGGGTCAGCCAGCAGCCCGGCTCCAGCAGGGTGCCTTCGCCGATCGTCAGCCGGCCCTCGTCGAGCGCCTCCAGCACCTCGCCCTCGACCGGGTGGCGGACGAAGAAGCCGCCGCGGGCGGCGTGGCGGTCGATCCTCCAGCGACGCGCCAATCGCCGGTTGCGCTCGTACCAGCGCCGCTTCCGCCACCAGATCCGCCATCCGCGCTGGCCGTCGCCACTCATGCGTCCACCCTACGAGAGAGGGCGGCTTAGACTGCCGCGCATGGCGGAGCTGCGCGGCGGGATCGACCTCGGCGGGACCAAGATCCAGACCGTGGTCGTCGACGCCAGCGGCAAGGTTCTCGGCGAAGCGCGGCAGCCGACCCCGACCGGCGGCGGGCCGAAGGACGTCGCCGCGGCGATGGCGGCGTCGATGCGGGAAGCGGCCCAGGGCGCCGGAACCGAGACCTCCTCCCTGAGCGGCGTCGGCGTCGGCTCGCCCGGCGACGCCGACGAGAAGACCGGGGTCGTCTCCGCCGCCAAGAACCTGCCCGGCTGGGAGGGCAGCTTCCCGCTGGCGGCGACGTTGAAAGAGGCGCTGGGGACCGAGGTGCGGATCGGCAACGACGTCCAGGTCGCGACCGAAGCCGAGTTCCAGCTCGGCGCCGCACGGGAGTTTCAGAGCTTGCTCGGAGTCTTCTGGGGGACCGGGGTCGGCGGCGGCCTGGTTCTCGACGGCAAGCCGTGGCTCGGCCGCGGCACCGCCGGGGAGATCGGGCACATGGTCGTCAAGCGCGGCGGCGCCAGGTGCCCCTGCGGGCGCAAGGGCTGCATGGAGGCATACGCGGGCCGCTCGGCGATGGAAGCCGAGGCACGGCGCCAGCACAAGGAGGGCAAGCACACCGACCTCTTCAAGCTGATGGAGAAGCACGGCAAACCGCGGCTGACCAGCGGCATCTGGGAGCGCGCCCTCGACCACGGCGACCACTTGGCGGAACACCTGATCGACCGCGCGGTCGAGGCGCTGGGGACCGGCGTCGCCTCGGCCGTCAACCTGCTCGACCCGGAAGCGGTGATCATCGGCGGCGGCCTCGGCGTCCGCTTCGGCGAGCGCTTGATGGAGCCGCTGATGGCGGAGATGCACAAGCACCTCTTCCTCGACGAGCGCCCGCCGGCGGTTCGCGTCGCC
>DATHUE010000199.1:0-1959 GCA_035462545.1 Solirubrobacterales bacterium | reverse complement strand
GAAGGCGTACCGGCAGCTGGCCCGGAAATACCACCCTGATCGAAATCCCGACGACCCGGTGGCGGAGGAGAGGTTCAAGGAGATCTCCGCCGCCCACTACGTCCTCGCCGACCCCGAGAAGCGCAAGGAGTACGACGCCGGCGGGATGTTCGGCGGCTTCGGCCCGGGCGGCCCGGGCCCCGGGGCCGGCCCGTTCGGCGGTGGCGGCCAGGGCGCCGGCTTCGACTTCAGCGGCTTCGACCTCGGCTCGATCTTCGGCCGCGGCGGACGCGGCGGCGGCCGGCCGCAGCAGGTGCGCGGCCGCGACCTCGAGACCGAGACCCGGCTCAGCTTCGATCAGGCGATCAACGGCGCCCAGGTCAACGTCACGGTGCCGAAGGCCGAGCGCTGCACGACCTGCCACGGCAGCGGCGCCAAGCCCGGCACCGGGCCGACCGTCTGCCCGCGCTGCGAAGGGCGCGGCGTCGACGCCCAGAGCCAGGGCTTCTTCTCGATCAGCCAGCCCTGCCCGCGGTGCGGTGGCAGCGGCCGGGTGATCGAGGACCCCTGCCCCACCTGTGGCGGCAACGGGCTCACCCAGCAGACCAAGCGCTACAAGGTCAACGTCCCGGCCGGGGTCAAGGACGGCACCCGGATCCGGCTTGCCGGGAAAGGCGAGGCGGGCCCCAACGGCGGGCCCAACGGCGACCTCTACGTGACGACGAGGGTCTCCCCCTCGCCGATCTTCAAACGGCTCGACGGCGGCGACCTCGAGGTGACGGTGCCGATCACGATCCCGGAGGCGGTGCGCGGGGCGACGATCGAGGTACCGGTCCTGAACGGGACGAAGAGGATCAAGGTCGCGCCGGGGACCCGGCACGGGACGATCTCCCGCCTGCGCGAGGAGGGAGCGCCGAAGCCGAAGGGCAGGGGCCGCGGCGACATCCGCTACCGGCTCGAGATCGAGGTTCCGAAAGAGCTCAGCGACGAGCAGTCCGAGGCGGTCGAGAAGCTGGCCGAGGCGCTCAACGGCCACGACCCGCGGGCGGAGCTGCTGAAGAAGGTGGGGACCTGATGGCCTCGGCGCGGCGCCGGGTGACGGCGGCGATCGACGTCGAGCGCGGCGTCTTCATGATCTCGGTCGCGGCCGAGCTCGCCGACATGCACCCGCAGACGCTGCGGATGTACGAGGCGCGGGGGCTGATCACGCCGCAGCGCTCGCCGAAGAACACCCGCCTCTACTCGCAGCGCGACGTCGAGCGGCTGCGCCGGATCCAGGAGATGACCTCGGAAGGGCTGAGCCTGGCCAGCGTCGAGACGATCCTCGGCCTGGAGGAGCGGGTGGCGCGGCTGCGGGCCGAGGTCGAGCGCTGGCGCGGCCGCGCGGAAGAGCTCGAAGGCAGAGCCTGGAAAGGAAGGAGGGTCTAGATGCAGCCGGATCGGTTCACGGAGAAGTCAGGAGAAGCGGTCGCCACGGCACAGGCGCTGGCGGCGGAGCGCCGCAACGCCGAGCTGACCCCGGCCCACCTGCTGGTGGCGCTGCTGCGCCAGAGCGACGGGCTGACCGTGCCGATCCTGCAGAAGCTCGGCGCCGACGTCGAGGGCTTGACCGCCCGCGCCGTGCAGGCGGTCGAGGAGCTGCCGAAGCTGAGCGAGACCGCCGAGGTGCGTCCCTCCTCCAGCCTGACCAAGCTGCTGCAGGAGGCCGAGCGGGAGATGGCCAAGCGCGGCGACGAGTACATCTCGACCGATCACTTCCTCCTGGCGCTGACCGGCTCTGACTCCCCCGTCGCCGGCCTGCTGCCCGACCGCGACTCGCTGGAGAAGGCGATCGCCGAGGTGCGCCCGCACCGGGTCACCTCGCCGAACCCGGAGGCGACCGCGCAAGCACTGGAGAAATTCGGCCGCGACCTGACCGCCGACGCGCGGAGCGGCAAGCTCGACCCGGTGATCGGCCGCGACGAGGAGATCCGCCGCGTC
>DATHUE010000198.1:0-2766 GCA_035462545.1 Solirubrobacterales bacterium | reverse complement strand
GCCGAGGGCAGGCTGGTCGGACTGGTTTCGATCGAGGGGCTGCTGGCCGCCGACCGCGAGACCGCGATCGAGGCGCTGATGGACCCCGACCCGCCGGTGGTCGCCCCCGGGGAGGACCAGGAGGTGGCCGCCTGGGTGATGTGCCGAAAGGCAGAGGAGAGCATCGCGGTGGTCGATGCGGATGGGCGCTTCGTCGGCCTGATCCGCGCCAACCGGATGCTCGAGGTGCTGCTCGCGGAGCACGACGAGGACCTGGCCAGGATCGGCGGATTTCTCGCCGGCAGCAGCATGGCCCGCAGCGCCGCCGAGGAGTCGGTGATGCGACGCCTGCACCACCGACTGCCCTGGCTGCTGATCGGCCTGATCGGGGCGATGGTCTCGGCGCTGCTGGTCGGCGCCTTCGAGGAGGAGCTCGACAAGAAGGTCGTGCTTGCGTTCTTCGTGCCCGCGGTCGTCTACATGGCCGACGCGGTCGGCGGGCAGACGAGAGTGGTCCTGATCCGCGGCCTGTCGGTCGGCGTGGCGATCCGCGGCGTCGCGCGCACGGAGCTGATCACCGGGGCGATCATGGGCGCCGTCGTCGGCGCCGCCTTCGTGCCGTTTGCCCTGGTCGGCTGGGGCGATGGCGGCGTCGCCGCGGCGGTCGGCCTCGCTTTGTTTGCGAGCTGCACGATCTCGACCGTCGTGGCAATGGCGCTGCCATGGGCGTTTCAACGCTTCGGCGCGGATCCGGCCTTCGGGTCGGGCCCGCTGGCAACGGTGATCCAGGACCTGCTCTCGATCGCCGTCTACCTGGCGATCGCGATACCGCTGGCGACCTGACCGCCGGCCCTCCGGTCAGACGCCGAGCAGGAAGCTGAGCACGAGCATCAGGACGACACCGGCGGCAATCCCTGCGGATGGGCCGAGGCGGGCGCGGTCGGCATAGGCCCTCGGCAGCATCTCCACCACGATCAGCGCCAGCATCGCCCCCGCGGCGAAGGCGAAGGAGAGCGGCAGCAGGCCGCCGATCTCCTCCACCGCGAGGAAGGCGATCAGGGCACCCACGGGCTGTGGCGCGCTGGTCGCAACCGCGGCCCAGAACTGTCGTCCGCGACCGAAGCCCGCCTCTGCCATCGGGATCGCGACGCTGGTCCCCTCGGGGATGTTCTGAATTGCGATCGCGAGGATCACGAACAGGCTCAACCCCGCCCGGTCCGAGGCAAAGGCGGTGCCGACCGCGAAGCCCTCGGGCAGGCTGTGGACGAAGAGGACGAGGAAGACCAGGGCCGAGGTGCGGGCGCCGGGGCCGGTGCGACCCATGAAGCCGGCGTCCGGGCTGAACCGCCAGCGGGCGAAGGCGAGGAAGGCGACGCCGACGGCGAGGCCCCCGAGCACCTCCGCCGTCGAGCCTTCCTCGCTCGCCGGGATCAGCAGGCCAAATACCGCGGCCACCCCCATCACACCTGCGGCGAGACCCATCAGCACCGGCGCCAGTCCTCGCGCCGCGGATCCCAGCAGAAAGACGGGCACCGCTCCGAGCCCGGTGGCAAGCGCGGTGCCGCAGGCGGCCAGGAAGAGGACGAGCAGTTCGGGCATGGCGCCGGAGACTCTGGCAGCCGCCCCAGTCCTCTTGCGGGGAAGGCGCCCAACGGATCTGTGCGGCGTTTCCCGGATTTCCCCGGCTCGACGGCTCCTAAAATGGTTCAGAAGTCTCAGAAACCAGTTTTCCACCAGGGGGCGGGTGAGGAAGGGAAGTGGAGCTGCTCGCGCTGATCCTCGGCCTTGCCATCGGGGCCGTGGTTGGAACGGTCGGCGGTGGTGGCGCCATCCTCGCCCTGCCGGCCCTGGTCTACGTGCTCGACCAGGGCGTCAGCTCCGGTTCGACCGCCTCCCTGATCGTCGTCACTCTGGGAGCCTCGGTGGGCGCCGGCGCCCACGCCCTCCATGGCCAACTCTGCTGGCGGGTCGCCGCCGCGTTCGCCGTGCCCGCCGCGCTCGGCGCCTACCTGGGAACCATCGCCAGCACCTCGGTCACCCCTCGCGTCCTGATCCTCGCCTTCGTGCCGGTGATGCTCGCCGCCGCGGCGCTCACCTACTTCCGCGGCGGCCCCACAGTGAGCGGCGAAGAGGACCTGCGGCCCTGCCCGAGGCCCCAGCCGGGGCGCTCGAGCGGCGCCGGCCTGGTGGTCGGGGCGATGACGGGGTTCTTCGGCGTCGGTGGCGGATTCCTCATCGTGCCCGCGCTGACCTCGATGCTCGGCCTGTCGATTCGCCGGGCGATCGCCACCTCGCTCGCAATCATCGGCCTGACCGGCCTCGCCGCCCTCGCGGCGCACCTCACCCGAGGCGCCGAACCCGACTGGCCACTGACCATCGCCCTCTGCGTCGGCGCCACCGCCGGGGCGCTGCTGGGAAGCTCGATCGGGCAGCGACTCTCGTCGCGGTCGCTGGCCCACGGATTCGGCATCGTGGTCGCGGCGATCGCCGTCTTCCTGCTCGTCGACGTCCTCATCCTCGGGGGCCCGCCCCAAGGATGACCAGACCCCCCGCAAGAGCAGAATCGCCACCCGGGGCGCCGGAGGGAAGCTAACCTCGCTGCCGGTGGCCGAGATCTCCGATCCAGAGCTGGACCGTCTGATCGCCTACTGGGAGGCGGCCAACTACCTGACCGTCGCCCAGATCTACCTGCAGGACAATGCGCTGCTGCGCGAGCCGCTGGCGCCCGAGCACATCAAGCCGCGGCTGCTCGGCCACTGGGGCACCTCCCCCGGCCTCAACCTCGTC
>DATHUE010000197.1:0-7284 GCA_035462545.1 Solirubrobacterales bacterium | reverse complement strand
GCAGGGGACCCACCTCCCCCTGCGGTAGCTAAAGCTTCCTCGGGGGAGGTTCCCCCTTCGCCGTCACCCGCGGGAGAGGCGCCGCAGAAGACGGTTGACTCCGTCGCACCGGTGGGAGCTGAGAGGGATGAGCTGGCGGAGGAGGATGCTGGGCCCCAGCGGTTCATGCCCCGGGACCTGATTGCTCCCTCTCGGCACGATGCTGTGGTCGAGGAGCCGGTTGTCGAGGTGCCGACCAAGGAACCCGACGTCATCGTCTTCGCCAACCAGAAGGGCGGGGTCGCGAAGACCACTACCACGCTGAACCTTGCCGTCGCCTTCGCCGAGTCCGGGCACCGGGTGCTCTGCATCGACTTGGATCCGCAGGGCAACCTGACGATGAGCCAGGGGATCGATCCGGACAAGGTCGAGAAGAGCCTCTACGACGTGCTCGTCAACGACATGCCGATCAGCGAGATCATCCAGCGCCGCGAGATCGACATCGCCGTCTCCTCGATCGACCTGGCCGGTGCGGAGATCGCGATGAGCACCAAGATCGGTCGCGAGCGCTCGCTGGAGAAGGCCTTGAAGGAGGTTGCGGGCAACTACGACTTCGTCTGCATCGACACGCCGCCCAGCCTGGGTCTGCTGACGATCAACGCGCTCACCGCCGCGAACAAGGTGATCGTCCCGGTCCAGTGCGAGTACCTCTCGATGCGCGGCTTGGTGCAGCTCCAGAACACGCTGAAGATGATTCAGGAGAACCTCAACCCGGACGTGCGGATCGAGGGCATCCTGCCGACCATGCTGGACTCGCGCACCGTCCACGCCAAGGAGGCGGTCGAGATCCTCGAAGAGAACTTCGGCGACCTCGTCTTTCGTTCGCGCATCCGCAAGGCGATCAAATTCGCCGAGGCTCCGGTCAAAGGCGCGAGCGTGCTCAAGTACGATTCGCAGAGCAACGCAGCGGGCTACTATCGAGACTTGGCTAAGGAGGTCTTGGCGAATGAGTCGGCGTAAGCGGGCGAGCATGCGCGAGGGTCCCCTTGCCGACCTCTTTCGCTCTACTTCCGACGATGCCCCGCTCGATCCGCCCGAGGGACCGGACCCTCAGGCCGCGGGTCCTGTCGCGGGGCAGGGGTCCCCGGCTCACCCGCCGGAGACCCCAGACCCCACGCCACCCGCGGCAGGGGAGTCTGTGTCTGAGGGATCGGGGAAGGAAGCTCTCGAGGACGGGCAGGACGAGGTGTCCGTGGGTGAAGCTGAACGGCACGATTCCGCCCTCGCTGGGGAAGGGTCGAGCGAGTCGCCTCCCGAAAGGCTGAAGAGGGTCTTCTCTGAGGAGCCGAAGGCTCGGCACGAACCGCCTGCCGAAACGCCTCGGTACGGACGCGAGGAACCGGAGTACGAACCGCCTGGCAGCGGCGAGCCGCATCAGCCCGTGATCAGGGTGGTGGGGGTCGGCGGCGCCGGCGTCAACGCGGTCAACCGGATGGTCGACGCGAACGTGCCCGGGGTCGAGTTCATGGCCGTCAACACCGATCTTCAGTCGCTGCAGCTCTGTGTCGCCGACGTCACCGTCCATATCGGCGACGAGCAGACGCGCGGCCTCGGCGCCGGCGCCGACCCCGAAGTCGGCCACCGCTCGGCTTTCGAGGAGCAGGACAAGATCAAGCGCCTGCTGAAGGGCTCCGACATGGTCTTCGTCGCCGCCGGAGCCGGTGGCGGCACCGGCTCCGGGGCCGCCCCCGTCGTCGCCCGCCTCGCCCGCGAGGTCGGTGCGCTGACTGTCGGGATCGTCACCAAGCCGTTCACCTTCGAGGGCAACCGCCGCGGCAACCAGGCCGACAAAGGCATCGAGGACCTGGCGGCCGAGGTCGACACCCTGATCGTCGTCCCCAACGACCGCCTGCTCGAGGTGCTCGACCAGCAGACCTCGATGGTCGAGGCCTTCCAGGTCGCCGACGACGTCCTCCGCCAGGGCGTGCAGGGGATCTCCGACCTGGTGACCCTGCCCGCCGTGATCAACCTCGACTTCGCCGACGTGCGGACGATCATGTCCGACGCCGGCCGGGCGCTCCTCGGCATCGGCATGGCGCACGGCGAAGGCCGCGCCATCCTCGCCGCCGAGAAAGCGATCTCCTCACCGCTGCTGGAGACCTCGATGGAGGGGGCCCGCTCGATCCTGCTCTCGATCACCGGCGGCTCCGACCTCTCGCTGGTCGAGGTCAGCGAGGCGGCGAAGGTGGTCGGCGAGGCCGCTCACCCCGACGCCAACATCATCTTCGGCGCCAACGTCGACGAGGAGCTCTCCGACCAGATCTGGGTCACCGTCGTCGCCACCCGTTTCGACGGCCGCCCGCAGACGCCGCGGCGCGCCGCCGAGCCGACGATCCGCCGCACCAAAGACGCTCCGGGCCGCGGCCGCGGGCGCGAGCGCTCCGGCGAGCTCGGCATCGACGTCCCCGAGTTCCTCCCCGGCTAGCCACCGCCCGATGGGCGGGGTCGTCGCCGCGGGTCACCCGCTCACCGCCGAGGCGGGGGCCGAGGTGCTGCGCGCGGGGGGCAACGCGGTCGATGCCGCGGTCTGTGCCGCGCTTGCCTCGTTCGCGGTCGAGAGCCCGCTGACCGGGTTCGGGGCCGGCGGGTTCATTATGGTCCACCGCGGCGAGGAGACCGTGCTGTTCGACTTCTTCGTCGCCGCCCCGGGGCTGGACGGGGACGCGCGGGGCACCGAGCTGGTCCCGGTCCCGGTCCGCTTCGACGCCGAGACCGTGCAGACGTTCTTCGTCGGCCCGGCCTCCTGCGGCGTCCCCGGCACCGCCGCGGGCCTCGAGCGGGCGCTCGATCGGTTCGGCTCGGTACCGCTTGCCGAGTTGGTCGGCCCTGGAATCCGTCTCGCCCGCGAGGGGGCGCCGGTCAACGCCGAGCAGGCCTACATCCTCGAGATCCTGGCGCCGATCCAGGCGCGCCTGCCCGGCACGCGGGAGCTCTATGCACCGGCGGGGAGGACCCTGCGGGAGGGCGAGGTCTTCCGCTTCGCGGAGCTGGCCGAGGCGTTGGAACGGTTTGGCGCCGAGGGGGCCGAGCCCTTCTACCGCGGTGAGGTGGCGGCGGCGCTGAGCGAGTACACGCTCGGGCGCGGCGGCACGATCGGTCCGGGCGACCTCGCCGCCTACGAGGCGATCGAGCGCAAGCCGATCCGGGCGCCCTTCCGCGGCACCGAGGTGCTGACCAACCCGCCGCCCTCCGCCGGAGGGACCCTGATCGCCTACAGCCTCGAGGTGCTGGAGCGACTCGGCGAGTACAGCGGCCCGGAGCAGCTGGTCGAGGCAATCGGCGCTGCCAACGACGCCCGCGGCGACCTGCTCGGCTCCACCACCCACCTCTCGGTGATCGACCGCGACGGGATGTGCGCCTCGATGACCTGCTCCAACGGCTCCGGCTCCGGGGTGCTGGTGCCCGGGACCGGCGTCGTCCTCAACAACATGCTGGGCGAGGAGGACCTCAACCCGCTCGGCTTCCACCGGATCGCACCGGGGCGGCGGGTGCCCTCGATGATGGCGCCGACGGTGGTCCTGCGCGACGGCGAGATCGAGCTCGGTCTCGGCAGCGCCGGCTCGAACCGGATCCGCTCGGCGATCCTGCAGACCGTGGTGCGGGCGATCGAGGAGGGGATGCCGGCGGCCGAGGCGGTGCGGGCGCCGCGGCTGCACTTCGAGGACGGCATCGTCCAGGCCGAGCCGGGGGTCGACGAGGAGGCGCTGGCGCGGATCGAGGCGCGCGGACTGCGCGTGGCCCGGCGCCCCGCGATCAACCTCTTCTTCGGCGGCGTCCAGGCCGTCGCCCGCGATCCGAAGACGGGCGCCCTCAGCGGTGGCGGCGACCCCCGCCGCGGTGGCGCGGTCGCCACGGCATGAGAATGACTGAGATGTCTGACGTCGAGATCGACTTCGAGGCCGAGGGGCTGCTCGACGGCCTCGCCGGAGAGGCGCGGCTCGCTCGCCGCGACCTGCTCGAGCGGCTCGCGGCCGAAGGCGTCGGGCTGGAGGAGATGAAAGAGGCGGTGGCGGCGGGCCGGCTCACCCTGCTGCCGGTAGAGCGCGCCCTGGCCGGCGACGGCCCCCGCTACACCTCGGCCGAAGTCGCGGAGCTGGCCGGACTGGAGTTGGAGCTGCTGCAGCAGTTCTCGGCGGCGCTCGGCATCCCCTACCCCGATCCGGCCGAGCGGGTCCTGACCGAGGCCGATGTCGGCGCCGCGCGGCGGATCCGGGCCTTCCGCGACGCCGGCCTGCCGGAGGACGGGATGCTGCAGGTCGCGCGGACGATCGGGATGGGAACGGCGCGCATCGCCGAAGCCAACCGCGAGCTGATCATCCGCACCCTGGCCCAGCCCGGCGACACCGAGCGCGACCTCGCCCTGCGCTTCGCCGCCGCCGCCGAGCAGATGCTGCCCCTGATCGGCCCGACCCTGACCTACTCCCTGCAGTCGCACCTGCTGGAGCAGGTGCGGCGGGACGTGATCGGCGCCGCCGACCTCGCCGCGGGGGAGATCGGCGGCACCGCCGATCTGACCGTCTGCTTCGCCGACCTGGTCGAGTTCACCCGGCTCGGCGAGGAGATCGACGCCGAGGAGCTGGGCCAGGTGGCGGGGCGCCTGGAGGAGATGGCGAGTGCCGTGGCGCAGCCGCCGGTGCGGCTGGTGAAGACGATCGGCGACGCGGCGATGTTCGTCTCCGCCGAGCCCGAGCCCCTGCTGAGGGCGGCCCTGGAGCTGATCGCCGCCGCCGAGGCCGAAGGCGAGCGGTTCCCCTGGCTGCGGGCCGGACTCGCGTGCGGCTCGGTGCTGCCCCAGTCGGGCGATTACTACGGCCGCCCGGTCAACCTCGCCAGCCGGATCACCAACGTCGCCCGCCCCGGCAGCGTCGTCGTCGACGCGGCTGTCAAAGACGCCGTCGGCGAGGAAAGCTTCCGCTACACCTACATCGGCGAGCGGCGCTTGAAGGGCATTGACTCCAAGGTGAAGCTGTACCGCGCGCGACTTCTCAACGGCTGAGAGGCTCCGGCGGTGGAGTGCGGGATGGATGCCCCTCCGGCGAAGGCTCAAACGGCGCTCATCGGCGCCCCCGGAGCTCGCCCCAGCTGCGCGACGGTCTTCGACGGAGGGGCATCCATCCCGCCCCCTTCATGGTCAGAGGCGATTCAGCTCGCCTTGCGGCCGGAGACGAGCAGGTTGTAGAACAGCTCGGCAGGGAGATGTGGCTCGAGCACGCTCGTGTCGACCTTCTGCAGGGCGAGGTAGCTGCGGAAGGCGAAGCGGCGCCAGCGCAGGGAGACCGAGTCGGGCTCGGCGCTCGACTCGACCGTGCGCAGGCTCCAGCCCCAGGCGTTGGAGAGCAGCTCCTCGCCGCCGACGCGGCGGTCCTCGAAGCCGCTGTCGCGCAGCAGCCGCCGCAGGTCGGCGGGGGCAAAGGCGTGAACGTCGACTTCGCCCTCCAGGGCGTGGCCGTGGGACTGCGCGACGTCGGGGACGAGGCGGCGGCGGGCGCCGACCAGGCGCCGCCAGGCCGGCGCCATCAGCATCCCGGTCCGCTTCGGCAGCGCCGCCAGCGTGTCGCCGTAGCGCGAGGGCTCGCCGGCGAAGGCGATCACGCCCCCCGGCCGCAGCACCCGCTTGAACTCGGCGAAGGCACGGTCGACGTCGGGGATGTGGTGCAGCACGGCGTGGCCGAAGACGAGGTCGAAGCTCTCGTCCTCGAACGGCAGCGCCTCCGCATCGGTGGCGACGGTGGTGACGCGAGCGAGGCCGAGGTCGGCGGCGGTGGCGGCCAGCCGCTTCAGCATCCCGGGTGAGATGTCGGTCGCGGTCAGCCGCTCGATCACGCCGAGCTGGACCAGGTTGAGCGAGAAGTAGCCGGTGCCGGAGCCGATCTCCAGGGCGTCGCCGAAGGAGCGGCCGTCGAGCCCGCCCAGCGCCTTGACCAGCTTCAGCCGCACCTGCTCCTGGCCGACCGCGCCGAAGTCGATTCCCCACTTGGCGTCGTACTCCTCGGCGGCGGCGTCGTGGTAGCGGGTGTTGACGTCTTTGATGTGCTCCGCGGTGGCGGTGGGGGAGGCCGGCATCGGCGCGGAACTCTACGCGGGATGGCGCAATGCACGGCTGCCCGCCTCCGCAATAGCGTCCCGTTCGTGCCGGAGCAGTACCTGCAGCAGAACCAGCCGCCCGGGGTGCCGCCGCTGCCGTTGACCGGCGAGCGGACGCTGCCCGACGTACCGGAGGAGAACTACTGGTACCGCCGCCACCTCGCGGTGTACGAGTGGATCGGCGCCCGGGTCCGTGACAAACGGGTGGTCGACATGGCCTGCGGCGAGGGCTACGGCTCGAACGTGCTCGCCGCGACCGCGGCCAGCGTCGTCGGGGTCGACGCCAACCCGGAGGCGCACGAGCACTCGCGGCTGCGCTACGTGCGGCCCAACCTGCGCTTCGAGCGTGACCTGGTCGAAAGCTTCGCCGAGCCCTGCGACGCGGTCGTCTTCCTGCAGACGATCGAGCACGTCCAGGACGCCGGCGCGATCCTCGAGCACTTCAAGTCGATGCTGGCGCCGGGCGGGGTCGCCTACGTCTCGACCCCCAACCTCCTCACCCTCGCTCCGCCCGGGGCGGAGAAGTCCGACAACCCCTGGCACGTGCGCGAGTACCGCGCCGCCGAGTTCCGCGAGCTCTGCGAGGGCCACTTCCAACGGGTCTCGATGCTCGGCCTCTTCCACGCCCGCAAGCTGCGCGCCCACGAGCTGGCGCTGAAGCTCGGCTGGGACCGGGTTCACAAAGCCCTCGGCCTGACGAAACCTTTCTACGACCGCTTCACCCCGGCGATCGCGGCGTCGGACTTCAGCCTGCGGGAGAGCGACCTCGACCGCGCGCTCGATTTCCTCGCCGTCTGCCATGCCCCCTGAGGAGGGCAGTTGACGGCCGGCCGCGAGGGCGCCGGCGATCTCGCGATCGTCCTCCACAGCCACATGCCCTACGTCGAGGGCTTCGGCACCTACCCGTTCGGCGAGGAGTGGCTGTTCGACGCCGTGATCCGTTCTTACCTGCCGCTGCTCGAGTTCGCCGAGCGGCTGACGATGACGGTGACGCCGGTGCTCGCCGACCAGCTCGAGGACGCGCGCGCCGCGCAGCGCCTGCGCGAGTTCCTGGTCGAGTGGCGGATCGGGGCGGCGGAAGCCGACCTGCGCGAGGTGCCGGCGGAGTGCCGGCCGGCCTGCGCCGGGGAGCTGGCCCGCTACCGGCGGGCCCTGGAGCTG
>DATHUE010000196.1:0-11629 GCA_035462545.1 Solirubrobacterales bacterium | reverse complement strand
TGGCGCAGGCGGCGAGGTCGCGGAGGCGACCGCTTTCCTCGAGCAGGTCGAGCTCGACCGTCTCCATCCCCAGCGCCTCGCAGGCGCCGCGGCCGGCGTCGCGCCACGAGCGATCGGCGGCGACCCAGCCCCCGACGGCGCCAGCCCTGGCGGCGGCCCCCAGCATCGCCTGGGCCTGCGAGCCGCCCGCCCCGATCACCAGCACCTTGCGGTCCGCCATGTCCCTCCTAACGTATTAACGAACGTTAGTGAACGTAGCGCCGCGAGGAAAGCGTGTCAAGCCCCGATCATCTGGCGGCTCAGGGTCCAGCTGGACTCGGCGACCTGCTCGATCGTCAGCTCCCCCTGCGGGTCGTACCAGACGGCAACCCGGTCGCACATCGCCGTGATCGCGAAGCCGGCCATCGTCCCGCTCCATTTCTCCCGCTCGGGGGCCGCGAGCCGCACGAGCGCGCTGAGCACTTCGACGTAGGAGCGCTCGACTCCGACGATCCGTTGGTAGACGTCGGGCTGCAGCACCCGCTTCTTGTTCGGCGCGTTGAGCAGGGCGTCGTTGGCGCGGGCGAGGCGCCGGTGGGTGAGCTGGAAGCGCACGTGGTTGAGAACCAGCGTCTCCAGCCAGTCCTCCAGCGGCACCTCCTCCAGCGGGGTCATCACTGTCCAGAAGAAGCGGCCGAGGATGTGTTCCATCGCCGCCGCCAGCACCTCTTCCTTGGAGCCGTAGTGGTTGTAGATCGCCGGCGCCTTGATCCCGACCTCGGCGGCGAGGTCGCGCATCGTGCAGGCCTCGAAGCCGCGCTCGCCGAAGATCGCGATCGCGGTGTCGAGGATGCGGTCCTTGGTGTCGGCGCCGGGCTCGGCATCCACCCCGGCCAGCGGCAGGCCGGAGTCGAGGATCCGCTGCCGCGCGGCACGGGCGGCAGCGGTCAGCTCGCCGGAGCTGAGCGGCTTGGCCTCGGTCGCCATCACCAGCTCCTGGCGCCGCCCTCGGCGCTCGCCTCGCTCAGCAGGCGCTCGAAGTCGGCGGCGCCGAGGTGGCTGCGGACCCGCGCCAGGTTGTCGCGCAGGTAGTTCTCGTAGAAGCGATCGTCGGCGGGAGTCGTCGTCCCCTGCAGCACCGGCGTCGCCATCAAGACCCAGCTCACCTCGCGCATCGCGGCGACGAGGCGCAGGAGCTGAATGGTGGCGCGTTGACGATCATTGACCTCGGCATCGTAGGCCCGCAGCAGGACCTCCTGCCGATCGGGGTCGAGGTCGGCGGTGGCGCTGAAGGAGGCGAGCTCGAAGCAGGCCCAGCCGCGGCCGGCGTAGTCCCAATCGACGGCGCGCAGCTCGGTGCCGGAGAGGATGAAGTTCTGCGGCACGGTGTCGTTGTGGCAGAAGACCGCCGGCAGACCGGCCGCCTTCACCACCGCCTCGACCTGCCCCACCGCCGCCAGCAGCCGGTCGAGATCGGCGGGCAGCTCGCCGCCGTCCTCGCGCGCCAGACCCACCCAGAGCCGGATGTCGTCGAAGGGGGAGAAGCTGCGGATCGAGGTCGGCAGCGAGTGCAGCCGGCGGAGGCTGCGCCCGACCGTCCTCAGCACCCCGCGGTCGCGCAGCCGCTCGGCGTCGAGCAGGGTCTCGCCCTCGACGAAGGTCGAGAGCACGTGTCCCTCCGGCAGCTTCGCCGCCACCACCTCGGGGGCGAGACCCCCGTCGGCGGCGTCACGCTGGGCCTGGATCGCCGAGTCGCGGTCGACCGCGAAGCGCTCGTTCTGGGCATTGGCGATCCGCAGCGCGTACTTCGGCCCATCGCAGCGAACGACGTAGTTGCGGTTGTTGGCGCCGCCGAGCAGAACGCTGACCTCGACCTCCTCACCCGGGAAGAGCCCGGGGTCCCAGCCGGCGACGAGCGCCAGAATCTCCTCCCGGTCGGCGGCGGCCACGTCGGCGGCGAAGGCGAGGGCGGGACCGCCCTCCCCCCACGGCGCCGCCGAAGGCTCAGCGCTTGCCGGCACCGGGATCGCCAACCGTGATCGCGATGTGCTGCAGCTCGGTGTGCTCCTCGATCGCGTAGACGGAGAGGTCGCGTCCCTGGCCCGACTGCTTGAAGCCGCCGAACGGCATCTCGACCGCGGTCGGGCCATGGTCGTTGACCCAGACGGTGCCGGCGCGGATCTCGGTCGCGACCCGCAGGGCGCGGTCGATGTTCGAGGACCAGACCGAGGCCCCGAGGCCGTACTCGACGCCGTTCGCCATCGCGATCGCCTCGCGCTCGTCCTCGTAGGAGACGACCGAGATCACCGGCCCGAAGACCTCCCGCTGGACGATCTCGTCCTCCTGTTTCAGCCCCGCCACCACAGTGGGACGGTAATACGCGCCCGTACCGGAGTCCAGCGCGCCGCCCGCTCGGGTCTCGGCGCCGCCGGCCAGCGCCCGCTCGACGAAGCCGTGCACGCGCTCGCGATGGCCGCGCGAAACCAGCGGCCCGAGCGACGCACCGGGGTTCTCGAACGGGTCCTGCGGCTCGATCGCCTGCGCCATCTCCGCCACCGCCGCGGTCACCTCCTCGGCGCGGCCGCTGCTGACGTAGAGGCGCGAGGCGGCGGTGCAGTCCTGGCCGCCGTTCCAGAAGGCGCCTACCCGCAGCGCGTTGACCAGCCGCTCGAGATCGGCGTCGTCGAAGACGACCACCGGCGACTTGCCGCCGAGCTCGAGGTGGACGCGCTTGAGGCTGCGCGAAGCGGCCTCCATCACCGCCCGGCCGGTCGGGGTGCCGCCGGTCAGCGAGACCATGCCGACGTCGGGGTGCAGGCAGAGCGCCTGGCCGCTCGGGGCGCCGCCGGTGACGACGTTGAGGACGCCCGGCGGCAACGCCTCGGCGGCGAGGCGGCCCAGCAGCATCGCCGTCAGCGGCGTCTCCGGCGAGGGCTTGAGGACGACGCAGTTGCCGGCTGCCAGCGCCGGGGCGATCTTCCAGGCGGTCAGCGCCATCGGGTAGTTCCAGGGGGCGATCGCGGCGACGACGCCGATCGGCTCGCGGCGGACGAGGCTGGTGATCCCCGGCTTGTACTCGCCGGCCGCGACGCCGCCCAGCGAGCGGGCGAGGCCGGCGAAGAAGCGGTACTTGTCGGCGGAGCCGACGATCTCGGCGCGGGCCGCGGCCAGCGGCTTGCCGACGTCGGCGGACTCCAGCTCGGCCAGCTCCTCGGCGTGCTCCTCGATCGCCGCCGCCAGGGCGAACAGGGCCGTCGCCCGATCCTTGGGCACCGTCCGCCGCCAGCCGTCGAAGGCGCGGGCGCTGGAGGCGACCGCCTCGGCGACCCCGGCCTCGCCCGCCTCGGGCACCGAGGCGAGGACCTCCTCCGTCGCCGGGTTGACGACGTCGATCCGCTCCCCCTCCTCGGGGTCCCAGGGCCGGCCGTCGATCGTCCCGCGCAGGTTCGCGGGGTCGGTTGAGGTTCGGGGCTGGGCAGCGGACACGGTTGCTCCTCTCGTTGAGCCTAGGCCTGATTATCGGCAGCGGGCCGGGCGGCCCCGCCTTCCACGATCCCGTCCGGCAGCGCCCCCTCGGCCGCGGCCAGCTCGGCGACCAGGTCGAGGAAGGCCTCCGCCTCCAGCACCTCGGTCCCCCAGGCCCCCGGCGGCGGGGTCGCGGCGAGCGCGGCCAGGGTCGCCGCCGCGGCGCCGATGCCGGTCGTGCGCAGCATCGAGTGATCGTCGTAGACGCTCATCGTCGCGACGATCTCCTCGCCGCGCAGCGCCTGCACCTGGACGCAGGTCATGCCCGGCTTCTCGTCCCAGCTGTCCCCGGCGCGCTTGCGATGACGCGCCCAGAGCAGCTTCCAGAGCACCTCGTCGGGCTGGACCTCGGCGCCGTTCACCTCGACCCGCAGGTCGGGGTAGCCGAACCCGATCCGCCCGAGGGTGCTGAAGGCGTCGTTGGCCCAGGCCGGCTGCAGCGCGCCCTGGACGGAGACGTGGCGCAGCCGCGGCAGGGCCCGGCTCATCGTCAGCGGCTCGGGGTGGGCGGTGTCGAAGGCGACGACGTGGCCGACCGGCTCCGGCAGCTGGTGGGCGCGGGCGGTCTTGGGGACGAAGCCGGCTGTCTCGGTCAGGCGCCCTTCGTCCCAGACCGGGCAGGTCTCGACCGCCATGTGCAGCATGTGGCGCAGCGGCGCCAGGCCGCCGGGATCGGAATCGCGGACGACCCAGACGACCCGGATCCCGTCGCACTCCGGGTGCAGCTCCAGCAGCCGCTTGCCCATCACGTTCGAGGTGCCGGGCGAGTTGCCGGCGCCGGTGATCAGCGCCACCCCGGCCCGCTTCGCCTCCTCGTCGAGGGCGAGGATCGCCCGCGCCCCCTCGACGTCGTCGCAGATGTCGAGGTAGGTGATCCCCGCCGCCAGCGCCGCCCGGGCGATCGCGTCGGAGCCGAGATAGAAGGGACCGGCGCAGTTGAGGACGACCTCGGAGTCGCCCAGATCCGGCAGGGCTTCCGGACCGATCTCCGCGGGGGTCACGGAGATCCGGTCCGGGGCCAGTTCCCTGGCGAGCAAGAGGTGGCTCTCGCTTTGGTCAAATACACGGAAGCGGGCGCCGGGAAGACGGCGGGCGATGATTCCCAAGGCCGCCCTTCCCATCTCCCCGGCGCCAACCAGCGCTATCCGTGTATGCGGGGGGTCACTCATGGAGGGTACGAGAACGTCCTAACTAACGTTCGTTATTGACTATAGGTGCGATCTCGGCCACTGTCAACCCCTAATCGAAACGGTCCTCTATTCCACCCCCCAGAGGCGGTTGTAGGCCGCCACGAAGTCGATCGGGGCTTCGTAGGACTCGCCCTTCGGCGGCAGGTTGTGATCGATGTCGCAGGCCTGGGCGCCGATCCCGCTGTTGCCTTTGTCCGGATCCTGGCCGGCGAAGACCCGGGCCAGGCCCATGATCGCGCCGTAGCCCTCCCAGGCGGTGGGGATGCCGCTGCAGGCGTCCATCCCGGCCTGGTCGTAGATCAGCTCGATCCCCGGGACCGAGCCCTCGCCGCCCATGCTTTCGATCTGGTCGAGCCGGCCCGAGGCCCGCAGCGCCGCGGCGCCGCCGCCCCCGGTCAGGACCGCGTCGTAGGCGCCGATGAACGAGTTGGCGTCCGGGTTCTGGTTGAGCGACTGTTCGATCTTCTGCTGCAGCGGCGGCCCGAATTCGGTGCCGACGAACTCGATCGTGTCGACGATCTCGCAGGTCTCGCACTTGGCGAACTCGTCGGTGATGCCGGGGTCGTAGGTGACCGCGGTCGTGTAGAGGTCGGTCTGCACGGTGACGATCGTCTTCGCCTGGCCTTTGGTCTTGGCGATCACCCACTTCGCCTGGGTACCGCCGAAGCCATGGGCGACCCAGTCGTCGAAGGCTTCGTCGCCGGCGTACTTGACGACGTGGTCCTCGAGCGAGGGGTCGCAGTCTTTGGACTCGATGCCGACGACCGCGACGCCGTCGTCGACGGCCTTCTGGATCGCCGACTTGACCGGGTCGCAGTCGACGTAGAGGAGGACGAGCCCGTCCGCCCCGTCGGCCAGCGCCTGTTCGATGCCGGTGATCTGACGGCTCGATTCGAACTTGCCGTCGAACAGGGTGACGTCCCAGTCGAGGTCCTCCCCGGCGGCTTCCATCGCCGCGGACGCGTTCTGGGCCGTCTCGATTTCCTGGCCCGTGGAGATGATCCAGACGTTTTTCCCGGGCGGCGGTTTCACCGGCCCGCCGCTGGGCTCCTCGTAGGTGCCCTCGTAGACTTCCTGCAGCTGCTGCTCGTATTTGGCGACGGCGTCGTCGCTGGCTTTCTCGCTCGTGCCGCCGTTGTCGCTGTCGCCGCAGGCGACCAGCACCATGGCGGCGAGAACGGCGACGCCAACGATGGCGACGAGACGCTTCACCTGCTTTGCACTCATGGGTAGCTCCACTCTCCTTGGCCCGGACCGGGCGGGTTGAACTCGATTGGGGGGCACAGCCGCCTCAGACCTCCTGGCGGCGGCCGAGGCGGACGGCGAGGCCGACCCCGACGATCAGGGCGGCTCCGTTGACGTAGTTGCTGACGTACTCGGGCGAACCGGCGAGGTTGAGCCCGTTGTTGAGCACGGCGAGGAAGAAGATCGCGACCAGGGTGCCGGCGACGTTGTAGCGGCCGGGCTTGATCGCGGCGGCGCTGAGGAAGGCGGCGGCGAGCGCCGGCAGGGTGAAGGTCTCGCCGACTTTCGGGTCGGCGCTGCCGGCCCGGGCCACCTGCAGCACCCCGGCGGCGCCGCAGAGGGCGCCGGAGATGACGAAGGTCAGCCCGAGGGTGAGCTTGGTCCGGATCCCGACCAGGCGCGCCGCCTCGCGGTTGGCGCCGAAGGCGTAGAGATAGCGGCCGTAGGGCGTGTGGCCGAGCAGGTAGTAGACGGCGAGCGCGACCACCGCCAGGATGTAGGCGATCTTCGGGATCCCGAGCCAGTTGCTGGAGCCGAATTCGCTGAAGCTGAGCGGGATGTTGCCGGTCACCGAGAGGCCGCCGGTCTTCTGGTTCATGACGCCGGCGAGGATGATCGAGACGCCGAGGGTGGTGATCACGGCGTTGACGCCGACCCGGGTGATCAGCAGCGCGTTGATGCCGCCGACCAGCAGCCCGAGGCCCATGCCGAGCGCGATCGCCAGCGGGATCGCGGTGCCGCCGGCGAGGGCGCTGGCGACGAAGACCGAGGAGAGGCCGGCGATCGCCCCGACCGAGAGGTCGAACTCGTAGGTGACGAGCGGGATCAGCGCCGCCAGGGCGACGATCGCGATCACCGAGTTGCTGCTGACCAGGGTCCGCAGGTTGGCCGGCGAGGTGAAGGTGCTGCTGGTCTCCGGCCAGAGGCTGAAGAAGGCGGCGGCGGCGATCAGCAGCCCGAGGAAGGCATAGGCCTCCAGGTAGTGGCGGAGCGGTTGCCTGGGCCGGGCGCTCAAGCGATCACCTCGGCGTTGGCGAAGCGGGCGATCCGCTCCGCGTCGAGCTCGTCGCCGCTGAGCTCGGCGGTGACCGCGCCCTTGCAGAGGACGATCACCCGGTCGCAGAGCCGGGCCAGCTCCTCGAAGTCCGAGGAGGCGACCAGGGCGACGGCGCCCTCGGCGACCGCACGGTGAACGAGCTCGTAGATCTCCGCCCGGGCGCCGACGTCGACTCCCTGGGTCGGCTCGTCGAGGAGGAGGACGCGAGGAGAGCGGCGCAGCCAGCGGGCCAGCACCACCTTCTGCTGGTTGCCGCCGGAGAGCGAGCGCAGCGGTGCCTCCGCCGACTCGGCCTTGATCAGGAAGGAGTCGAAGAGCCCCAGCACGTCGCGGCGTTCGCCGCGACGGTTGAGGATGCCGCGGTGCCAGTAGTCGGGGATGACGGTGAGCGAGAGGTTCTCGCCGACGCTGAGCTCGGGAAAGGCGGCGTCGCGCTGGCGGTCCTCGGGGACGTAGGCGAACCCGGCCGCCATCGCCCGCGGCGGCGAGGAGATCGGCCGCGGCTCGCCGTCGACCGAGACGTCGCCGCCGCGCAGCGGCACGACCCCGAACAGCGCCCTCAGCAGGGTCGAGCGGCCGGACCCGGTCAGGCCGCCGAGGCCGACGATCTCACCGGCCCGGACCTCGAGGTCGAGCGGCGCAAGCGGGCCCGCCTCGATCCCGCGGGCGCGCAGCACCGACCTGCCTTCCGGCCGGCCGCGCAGCCGCTCGATCTGCTCGACGGTGCGGCCCATCATCAGTTCGACCAGCTTCTCGTGGTCGAGCGCCCGCGGCTCCACCGTCGCCACCACCCGGCCGTCGCGCAGCAGCGTCGCCTCGTCGGCGACCGCGAAGACCTCCTCCAGCCGGTGGGTGACGTAGACGATCGACTGGCCGGCGTCGGCGTAGCCGCGCAGGGCATCGAGCAGCAGCCTCACCTCGGGCGCCGGCAGCGAGGCGGTCGGCTCGTCGAGCAGCAGCACGCCGCTGCTCGCATCGGCCTGGTCCTGGAGGGCGCGGGCGATTGCCACCATCGTCTGCTTCGCCGGGCCGAGTTGCTCCAGCGCCTGGTCGGGATCGGCGTCGATCCGAAAACGCTCGAGCACCTCGGCGGCGCGGCGGCGGGCGCGGCGCCACTCGATCCGGCCGCCGCGGCCGGTATCGAAGCCACGGCCGATCGCCAGGTTCTCGGTGACGCTCAGCTGGGGGAAGGTGGTGCGCTGCTGGTGGACGAAGTGCAGCCCCGCCCCGCGGGCCAGGGCAGGCGTCATCGTCCGCAGGTCGTAGCGGGCGCCGCCGATCTCGAGCTCGCCGGCGTCGGCGGTCTCGACCCCGGCGATCAGCTTGATCAGGGTCGACTTGCCGGACCCGTTGCCGCCGAGCAGAGCGTGGACGCTGCCCTCGCGCAGGGCGAAGGAGACGTCGTCGAGGGCCTGGGTGGGGCCGAAGGCCTTGGCCACGCGCTCGACCTGAAGGGCGGTCGCAGCGCCGCCCTCGCCAGCTCGACCTTCGAGCCCTTCTCTCATCCCTTGTCTACGCTAACAAACGTTAGTAAATTTGCAAGGCAGCGCTCACTGCCCGTCGCCCGCGGCGACGAGAAGGGATCAGATGCCAATCGAGGTCGCATTCGTGACCGGCGCCGGCTCCGGGATCGGGCGGGCGACCGCGGTCCGGCTGGCAGAGCGGGGGGCCGACCTCGGTCTCTTCGACTTGTCCGCCGAGGGCCTGGCAGCGACCGCTGCGACGGCACGTGAGAGCGGGGTTCGGGTGTTGGAGCTGAGCGGCAATGTCTCTGACGAGTCCGAGGTCGCCGCAGCGGTGCAGAGCACGGCCGCCGAGCTGGGGCCACTGCGCACGGCGGTAGCCGCGGCCGGAATCGAGCTGGTCGGTACCACTCCCGCAACCACCCTAGTTGACTGGAAGGCGATCTTGGAAGTAAACCTGACCGGGGTCTTCCTGACGGCCAAGCACGTGATTCCACACCTCGCGCGTCACGGCGAAGGCGCGTTCGTCGCGGTCAGCTCGGATGCCGGCATCCAGGGCGCGCAGGGATTCGCGGCCTACTGCGCCAGCAAGCACGGCGTGATCGGGCTGGTGCGCTCGCTCGCCCTCGACCATGGTCCCGAAGGCGTCCGCTGCAACGCCGTCTGTCCCGGCTTCGTCGAGACGCCGATGGCGGACCGGATCTTCGCCGGCCAGCCGCAGTCCGAGCGCGAGCGCTGGCGGCGGACCGTCCCCCTCGGCCGCTTCGCCCGGCCCGAGGAGGTCGCCGAGGCGATCGCCCACATCGCCTCCGCGCAGGCCTCCTACCTGAACGGTCACACTTACGTGCTCGACGGCGGCGGCACCGCGGGTTACTTCGACAGCTAGGAGAAGCGGCATGGACTTCACCCCCACCCCCCAGGTCAGCGAGCTGCGCGAGCGCGTCCTCGACTTCATGGCGGCCGAGGTCTACCCGCGCGAGCGCGAGCTGATGGCGGCGCTTGACGAGGAGGTCGCCCCCGGCGTCCCCTACCCCGCCGGCCTGGTCGAGGTCCGGGAGCGGGCGAAGGCGGAGGGGCTGTGGAACCTGTTCATGCCCGACGAGCGCTTCGGCCCCGGGCTCACCAACTGGGAGTACGGGCTGCTCTGCGAGGAGATGGGGCGCAGTCCGGTGATCGCGCCGATGGCCTTCAACTGCTCGGCGCCGGACACCGGCAACATGGAGATCCTCGCCGAGCACGGGACCGCGGAGCAGCGCGAGCGCTGGCTGGAGCCGCTGCTCGAGGGCCGGATCCGCTCCTGCTTCTCGATGACCGAGCCCGAGGTCTCCGGCTCCGACCCGACCCTGCTGCAGGCCCGCGCCGAGCTCGACGGCGACGAGTGGGTGATCGACGGCCACAAGTGGTTCACCTCCGGGGCGATGGGCGCCGAGCTGGCGATCGCGATGGTCGTCACCGACCCCGATGCCCCGCCCTACGCCCGCGCCTCGATGATCTGCGTCCCCACCGACGCGCCCGGGTTCGAGCTGGTGCGGCCGATCCCGGTGATGGGCCACGAGAAAGGCCCGGGCCACTGCGAGATCCGCTACACCGGCTGTCGGGTGCCGAAGGAGAGCCTGCTGGGCGAGCGCGGCGGCGGCTTCGCGATCGCCCAGGACCGGCTCGGGCCGGGCCGCATCCACCACTGCATGCGGGCGATCGGGACCGCCGAGCGCGCCCACGAGATGATGTGCCGCCGCGCCAACGAGCGCCAAGCCTTCGGCGGGCCGCTGGCCGACAAGCAGTTCGTCCAGGAGGCGATCGCCACCTCGCGGATGGAGATCGACCAGGCCCGGCTGCTGACCCTCTACGCCGCCTGGAAGATGGACACCGAGGGCAAGCGCGCCGCCCGCCAGGCGATCTCGGCGATCAAGGTCGTCGCCGCCAACATGGTGATGGACGTGCTCGATCGGGCGATCCAGATCCACGGCTCGCTGGGGATGACCGACGACACGCCGCTGGCGGCCCTGTGGCGCTTCAGCCGCATGCTGCGCCTCGCCGACGGCCCCGACGAGGTCCACAAGATGGTCCTCGCCCGCCGCGAGCTCAACCGCTGGGCGAAGCGCAGCGAGGCCGAGGCCAGCGGCGAGCTGACCTCGGCCCACGCCCCGCGGATGGTCTGAGGCTCAGCCGCCGAGGACCAGCTTCAGTTTCTTCGGCAGGGTCAGCGGCGAGCCGCCGGTCGGCGTGAAGGTGACCTTGGCGGTGAATTTCACGCTGCCGTCTTCCTGCAGCTTCTGCAGTCCTTTGCCCTTCGCTTTGACCGGCAGGGTGATTGCCCCCGCTTTGACAGCCGTGGCTTTCGCCGCTTTCACCTTTTTGCCCGCCAGCGACAGCGCGCCCGGACCGGGCACGTTGACGGTCAGCCTGGCCGTGCCTTTGGCGGTGTTCCGTTTCAGTTTCCCGAAGGTGAATTTGTTGCTCGGGGGGGTAGCTTTGCCCGTACCCGTGGCTTTGTCGGCGGGAATAGTCACCTCGGCGGTGGCCGTCCCGGTGAGCCGGGCGTCGTCCCGAGGGGACGAGAGGAGGACTTTGAACGACTCCTGAGACTCGCCCTCCGTCCCAGAGACGATCGGAATCTCGATCGTCCTCACGGCCTCGCCGCGGGCAAACTCGAGGCTCGCGGCCGGCGCCGTGAAGTCAGAGGCGGGCGTGGCCGTGCCTTCGGTGGCGACGACCAGGCTGGCCGGGCCCAGCGCGGCAGGGCCCGTGCGGACGACTTCGAGGCGGGCCGTGCCGCCCTCCTCGACTGCCACGGACGGAACGGCGAAGCCGGTGTCGGCGGCGTCGCGGGTGGTCATCTGCAGGTCCCAGCTGGTGATGAAACCGGTGTCGCCGCCGGCGTCGTCCTGCACGAACAGATTCCAGGCCCCACCCTCGAGGCCGTCGAACACCGACATCGTCGAGCCATAAGGCGGCGCCGGGGCGGGGGCGGGCATGACCTCCGTGATGGTGAAGTTGGTGGGTTTGATCGAGAACGGGTTGCAGCCGACTATTTCGGAGTCGCTCATTTCGGCGGACGCCTCATCGTCGAAGATCCACTCGTAGTCGTGGACGTCGGTGCTTCCGCACGCATCCGACATCAGCATCGTCGTCGCTCCAGCCCGCGGCCCCGCCAGCATCATGTCGACGTC
>DATHUE010000195.1:0-9517 GCA_035462545.1 Solirubrobacterales bacterium | reverse complement strand
TGCTTGTCCGAAGCGGGGGACTGGCGCCCCTGTTCGCACAGATCACTGTCTCTGCCCCACGACCTAACCGGGCTATACTGGCTGTTGCTTTTCAGGTATTTGCGGTGCGAGAAGTGGGCCTGGCCCACTTTTTTTTCGCCTCGAACCAGCCACCACAGGCATGAACGACCTCCAGCAAGACATCCAACAGCAGCTCTCAGAGCTCGACTCCGAGATCGACCTGGTCGCCGTCGAGCGCCCCGGGACCGAGTCGCTGCGCCTCTTCGTCGACCACCCTGGCGGGGTCGACCTGGCGCTCTGCGAACAGGTCACCCGTCACCTCAGCCACCTGCTGGCCGACTACACGCTCGAGGTCTCCTCGCCCGGCCCGAAGTACCGTCGTTCCAGCACCTCTTCCGAGACCAAGGAGACTTCCCAGTGAGCAAGGAAATCGTCGAAGCGATCAAAGCGCTCGAGCAGGAGAAGGGGATCTCCGCCGACAGGTTGATGGATGCGCTCGAGGACGCTCTGCTCTCGGCGTACAAGAAGACGCCGGGCGCCGCCAAATATGCCCGCGTCGACCTCGACCACGAGACCGGCGACTACCTCGTCTTCGAACTGATCCTGCCGCCCGAGCTGGAGGAGAAGCTGCTGGCCGAGGCGGCCGAGGCGCAGGAGGAGCCCGAGGTCGACCCCGAGACCGGCGAAATGCGCGAGCCCGAGGATCCCGAGCTCGATCCGGAGATGATCGCGCCCTACGAGGACCAGATCGAGACCCGCGACGTCACCCCCGAAGACTTCGGCCGGATCGCCGCCCAGACTGCCAAGCAGGTGATCCTGCAACGGATCCGCGAGGCCGAGCGGCAGATGATGTACGACGAGTACCAGGACCGGGTCGGCGAGCTGATCACGGGAATCATCCAGCAGTCCGACAAGCGCTACACGCTGGTGCAGCTGCGCGAGCGGGTCGAGGCGCTGCTGCCGAAGTCCGAGCAGGTCTACAACGAGCGCTACGACCACGGGATGCGGGTCAAGGCCGTGATCACCGACGTCTCCGACTCGACCAAAGGGCCGGCGATCGTCGTCTCGCGTCGCAGTCCGGAGCTGATCAAGAGCCTGTTCGAGCTCGAGGTGCCGGAGATCGCCGACAAGCTGGTCGAGATCGTCGGCGTCGCCCGCGAGCCCGGCTACCGCTCGAAGATCGCCGTCATCTCGCACGCCGACGGTGTCGACCCGGTCGGCGCCTGCGTCGGTCCCCGGGGCTCGCGGGTGCGGATGGTCGTCTCCGAGCTGCGCGGCGAGAAGATCGACATCATTCCCCACAACGACGAGCCCGCCCGGTTCGTCGCCAAAGCTCTCTCTCCGGCCCGGGTGCGCGAGGTGATCGTCGATGACGACGAGCGCCAGGCGACCGTGATCGTCCCCGACGACCAGCTCTCGCTGGCGATCGGCCGCGATGGCCAGAACGCCCGCCTCGCCGCCCGCCTGACCGGCTGGCGCGTCGACATCAAGTCCGAGACCGAGTTCGCCTCCGAAGAACAGGAGATCGAGATCGAGGGGGAGGAAGCCTTCGACGGGCGCTGCCTGGCGGTGCTCTCCAACGGCCGCCGTTGCCCCAACGCGGCGCTGCCGGGCTCGACCTACTGCGGCCTGCCCCAGCACCAGTCGCTGGCGCGCTTCGAGACCAGTCAGGTTGCGGTGTTGGCTGGGGTCTCCGAGACCGAGGTTGCGATCCTCGCCGACCCCGACGCCGACGAAGGCCAGGTGACCGAGATCGTCGAGCGGGCCACCGCCGACTTCGTCGAGCAGGCTGAGGAGGTGGAGGAGGTTTCGGCTGAGGGCTCAGATGCGTCGGAGAACGGCTCTGCTGAAGCCCCCGCCGCTGAGGCTGCCGAGGCAGATCAAGCCGACGGCGATGGTTCTGTCGAGAATCCGGCCGCGGAGACCGCTGACGCTGATGCCTCAGCTGAATCAGTTCCCGAGGAGGCTGAGCAGGCCTAGTGGCTAAGAAGCGGGTTCACGAGATCGCCAAAGCGCAAGGCGTCAGCAGCAAGGAGCTGCTGGCGGCGCTGAAGGCCGCCGGGGTGGAGGCGAAAGCCGCCGCCTCGACGGTCGAGGAGTCCGATGCGCTGCGGGCGATCGAGGCGGCCAAGGGCAACGGCGGCTCGAAGGCCGCTCCGGCGGCCAAGCAGCCAGCTCAGGCTCCGGCTCCGCCGGCCCAGGCCGCTCCCCAGGCCCAGAAACCTGCCGCTCCGGCCAGCGGGAAACCCGCTGGCGCCAAAGGTGGCGCCTCGACCAAGCCCGTGCGCGCCGCCGGCGCCCCGAGTGGCGGCGGCGGTGCCTCCTCGAAAAAACGCCGCGTCGTGATCGACTCCCAGGCTGCCCGTCGCGACCAGATGGGCGGCCCGCCGCCGCAGCGGCCACCGCGCCGCCGCGGGGGCCGCCGCCGCCGCCCGCTGCTGGAGGAGCCGCCCTTGGGCCCCGCGACGCCGATCGAGCCGGAGGCGACCCGGGTCAACTCCGGCGTCACCGTCCGCGAGCTGGCCGAGTCGCTTGGCCTCGCCCCGGCTGAGGTGATCAAAAAGCTGATGATGATGGGGGAGATGGCGACCCTCACCCAGACCCTCACCGACGACTCGGTGAAGTCGATCGCCGACGAGTACGACCGCAAGATCGAGATCGTCCACGCGGCCGACGAGGAGCCCGAGGAACCGACCTTCGCCGACGCGGAGGAGGATCTCGTCGACCGGCCGCCGGTGGTGACGATCATGGGTCACGTCGACCACGGCAAGACCTCGCTGCTGGACGCGATCCGCGAGACCGAGGTCGCCGCCGGCGAGGCAGGGGGCATCACCCAGCACATCGGCGCTTACCAGGTCCACCACGGCGAGAAGACGATCACCTTCCTCGACACCCCGGGCCACGCCGCCTTCACGGCGATGCGCGCCCGCGGCGCCAAGGTCACCGACGTCGCCGTCGTCGTCGTCGCCGCCGACGACGGCGTCATGCCGCAGACCAAAGAGGCGATCGATCACGCCCGGGCCGCCGACGTGCCGATGCTGATCGCCGTCAACAAGATCGACAAGGAGGGCGCCCAGCCCGACCGGATTCGCAACGAGCTCGCCCAGGACGGGCTCAACCCGGAGGAGTGGGGAGGGGACACCGTCTACTGCGACGTCTCCGCCAAGACCCACGACGGGCTCGACAACCTGCTCGACATGATCCTCCTGGTCACCGAGCTCGAGGAGCTCGGGGCCAACCCCGACGCGCCCGGCTCCGGCACCGTGATCGAGTCCCAGCTCGACCCCGGTCGCGGCCCGGTCGTCACCGTCCTCGTCCAGCGCGGAACCCTGAAAGTCGGCGACTCGCTGGTCGCCGGGCCGCAGTGGGGCAGGGTGCGGGCGATGCACGACTTCACCGGCGCCCGGGTCGAGGCGGCCGGGCCGGGGATGCCGGTCGAGGTGCTGGGCTTCGACGGCGTCAGCGACGCCGGCGAGTTCGTCCAGGCGGTCGAGAACGACCGTCAGGCCCGCCAGCAGGCCCAGGAGCGTGCCAACCGGCTCAAGACCGAGGCCCTGGCCCGCCGCCAGGCCCGCAAGGTCAGCCTCGACGAGGTCTTCGCCCGCGCCCAGGAGGGCGAGATCAAGGAGCTCAACATCGTCCTCAAGGGCGACGTCGCCGGCTCCCTGGAGGCGCTGCAGGACGAGATCGCCAAAGTCCCGCAGGAGCGCGTCGCGATCAACATCATCCACTCGCAGACCGGCGGCATCAACGAGTCCGACGTGATGCTGGCCTCGGCCTCCGACGCGATCATCATCGGCTTCAACGTGCGGCCGCTGTTGGAGGCGCGCCGGGCCGCCGAGCGCGAGGGCGTCGACGTCCGCACCTACTCGGTCATCTACAAAATCACCGAAGACCTGCGCAACGCGATGGAGGGCCTGCTGGAGGCGGTCGAGGTCGAGGAGACGATCGGCGAGGCGGAGATCAAAGAGACCTTCAAAGCGTCCAAGGTCGGTCGTATCGCCGGCTGCATCGTCACCGACGGCCGCATCCGTCGCGATGCCAGCGTCCGCCTGATCCGCGAGGGCACGGTGATCTGGGACGGCAAACTCGGTTCCCTGCGCCGCTTCAAAGACAACGTGCAGGAGGTCGAGGAGGGACAGGAGTGCGGCATCGTGCTCGACGGCTACGCTGACGTCAAGGAGGGCGACGTGCTCGAGTTCTTCCAGACCAAACAGGTCGAGCAGACGCTGGAGTAAGTGGCTACCGGGGACCACTAAGATGGCCGGCGCTCGGATGCGGCGCGTCAACGAGGTGCTCCGCGAGGTCGTGGGCGCCGCGGTCAGCACCGACCTGAGCGACCCCAGGATCGGCTTCGTCACGGTGACCTCCGTCGAAACCAGCCCCGACTTGCGCACCGCCAAGGTGTACGTCAGCGTGCTTGGCGACGAGGACGAGCGCGAGTCGAGCCTGGCGGCGCTGCGCTCCTCGCACGGCGTGATCCAGTCGCGGATCGCGGCCGAGACGCGGATGAAGCGGACCCCGACCCTGACCTTCCACTACGACGACACCGTCGAGCAGGGGGTGCGGATCTCCCACCTGCTCGAGGACGACCCGGCCGACCGGGAGCCGCCGCGATGAGCGAGGCCGGGGTGATCGCCCCCGAGCGCGAGGCCGTCGTCGCCGAGCTGCGCGCGCGCCAGCGCTTCCTGCTCACCGCCCACGAGGGCCCGGACGGCGACGCCCTCGGCTCGCTGCTCGGGATGCACCACCTGCTCACACAGCTCGGCAAGGACTCGGTGATGTTCCTCGCGGCGAAGGAGTTCCCGCTGCCGATCGAGTACCGCTTCCTGCCGCTGGAGGAGGTCTTCCACGAGCCCCCGGCCGACATGGCCGACCGCACCGTCGTCTTCCTCGACTGCGGCAACATCGACCGGATGCCGGTCGATTTCCTCACTGCCGGCGGCAACGACGTGATCAACGTCGACCACCACCACGACAACACCCGCTTCGGCGACTTCAACCTGGTCGACGTCGAGGCCTCCAGCACCGCCGAGATCGTCTACGAGCTGGCGCGGTCGCTCGGGGCGGAGATCACCCCGGAGATGGCGGCCGCGATCTACGTCGGGATCGTCACCGACACCGGCAAGTTCATGTACGAGAACGTCAGCGCCCGCACGCACCGGATCGCCGCCGAGCTGATCGAGGCCGGGGTCGACGTCGACGACACCTACCGGCGCCTCTACGAGCACGTCCCGATCGAGAAGCTGCGGCTGGTTTCGCGCGCCCTGGAGGGGATCCAGAGCCATTGCGACGGCCGCCTCGTCGTCGCCTACATCACCGCCGCCGACTACGCCGCGACCGGGGCGGGGGAGGAGATGACCGAGGGGATCATCGACAACCTGCGCTCGATCGACGGCACCAAGGTGGCCGCGGTGGTTCGCGACCTCGGCGACCGCGGCCGCGCCGCCCGCAAGGTCAGCCTCCGCTCCAGCGAGGGCGACGTCGACGTCTCCGCGATCGCCCGCCTCAACGGCGGCGGCGGCCACAAGCGGGCCGCAGGCTTCTCGACCGACCTCGGCATCGACGAGCTGATCCCTTTCCTCAGCCACGAGGTCGGCTCCCAGCTGGGGGGTTGACGATGGCGCTCGAGGGGGGTGGGGCGGTCCTGCTCTACGACAAGCCCGCCGGTGTCACCTCCCATGACGTCGTCGCCCTGGTGCGCCGCGAGCGCGGCTGCAAAGCGGGCCATGCCGGGACCCTCGACCCCTTCGCCACCGGCCTGCTCCTGATCCTGCTCGGCCCGGCGACGAAGCTGCAGCGCTTTCTCGTCGGACTGCAAAAGACGTATCTGGCGACAGCCCGGCTCGGCTGGCGCTCCTCGACCGGCGACCCCGACGGCGAGCTGACCGAGACCGGTCGGGTTCCCGCCTCGCTGGAGCTGCCGACCGGGACCGTGCGCCAGCGGGTGCCGATGACCTCGGCGGTTCGGGTCGGCGGCGAGCGCCTCTACAAGAAGGCCCACCGCGGCGAGACGGTGGAGACGCCGGAGCGCGACGTCGAGGTCCACCGGGCCGAGCTGCTCTCCCACGAGGGAGAGCTCGCCCGCTACGAGATCGAGTGCTCGGCCGGGACCTACGTGCGGACTCTGGTCGAGACCCTCGGCGACGCCTACTGCGCGGAGCTGCGCCGGACCGCGATCGGCCCGTTCCGGATCGAGGACGCCGGCGAGGAGATCGAGGTCGCCCGGCTGGGGGAGCTGGTGCCGGCGACCGAGGCGGTGCTGCGGTGAGCCTCACCGTCACCTCGCTGCCCGAGGCGGAGCCGCGACCGCGCCACGTCGCGATCGGCACCTTCGACGGCGTCCACCTCGGCCACCAGGCGGTGATCGAGTCTGCCGACACCGTTCTCACTTTCGACCCGCACCCGCTCGAGATCCTGCACCCGGCGGCGCTGCCCAAACTGATCATGCCGTTCGCGGTCAAGCGCGACGTGATCGAAGGGCTGGGGGTCGAGGAGCTGGTGGTGATCCCCTTCGACGAGGAGTTCGCCCAGCGCAGCGCTGAGGACTTCATCGAGCACGTACTGATCGAGAAGCTGGGTGCGACGAAGGTCTCGGTTGGGGAGAACTTCCGCTTCGGCGCCAAGGCGCAGGGCGACCCGGCGATGCTGGCGGCGCGGGGCGAGTTCGAGACCCGGGTGGTGCCGTTGGTCGAGGTCGACGGCGAGACGATCTCCTCGACCCGGATCCGGGCCCTGGTGGCCGCCGGCGACATGGAGGGCGCCCAGCACTGCCTCGGCGCTCCGTTCATGGTCGAGGGCGAAGTCGTGCACGGCGACCAGCGCGGCCGCGAGCTCGGCTTTCCGACCGCCAACATCGTCCCGGACGACCGCCTGGCGATCCCCGGCCACGGGGTCTATGCCGCCTTTGCCAACGGCGTCCCGGCCGCCGTCAACGTCGGCGTGCGGCCGACCTTCGAGACGGGCCGCGGGGTCCTGATCGAGACCTACCTGATCGATCGCTCCGAAGACCTCTACGGCAGGAACCTGCGGGTCGCGTTCGTCTCCCGCTTGCGGGGCGAGAAGCGCTTCCCGGGGGTCGAGGATCTGATCGCCCAGATGCGCCGGGATGTCGAGGACGCGAAGCGCGTCTGTGGTAGCTTCCAACGGCCGTGACCCCCGGGGTGACGGCTTTTTTCTGAGACAGACCGATGAGCCTGACCAAGGACAAGAAGAGCGAGTTGATCGGCAAATACGGCCGGTCCGACGGCGACACCGGCTCTGCCGAGGTCCAGGTCGCGCTGCTCACCGAGCGGATCAACGAGCTGACCGAGCACCTGCGCACTCATTCCAAGGACCACCACTCGCGGCGCGGGCTGCTGATGCTGGTCGGCAAGCGGCGGCGAATGCTCCGCTACCTCGAACGCAACGACCTCGAGCGCTATCGCGCCCTGGTCGCGGATCTCGGCCTGCGCCGATGATCTCGGCGGGCGAGCCGGCCCCCGACTTCGCCCTCCGCGACCAAGACGGCGAAGAGGTTTCCCTCTCCGACTACCGCGGCAAGAAGGTCCTGCTGGTCTTCTACCCGTTCGACTTCAGCCCGGTCTGCTCCGACCAGTTCTCGCTTTACCAAGAGGTGAAGCCGGAGATCGAGGCCAAGGGCGTGACGATGCTCGGGGTCAGCGTCGACAGCCCCTACGCCCACAAAGCCTTCCAGGAGAAGCTCGGCGTCGACACGACGCTGCTCTCTGACTTCGAGCCGAAGGGCGAGGTCGCCCGCGCCTACGGCTCCTATCTCGACGCCGTCGGGATGGCCAACCGGACCCTCGTCCTGATCGACGAGGAGGGCAAGGTCGCCTGGGCCCACGAATCGCCGACCCCCGGCGAGGTCCCGGCCCCCAGCCTGATCCTCGACGCGCTCGCGTAACGGGCTGTAGTCTCTGTGCCCGAAAGAGAACGTGAGTTCTGAAAGCAATGGGTCGCCAACCGGGTGGCCGGAGGTAAAAACTTAATGAGCATGTTTGACGTTAGCCGGGTCTCGGTGGATGTCGGAGACAGTGAGATCTCCTTCGAGACGGGCAAACTCGCCAAGCAGGCGGGCGGCGCCGTAGTCGTCCGCGCCGGCGACACGATGGTGCTCTGCACCGCCACCGTCGGCAACCTGCGCGACGTGGACTTCCTTCCCCTCACCGTCGACATCGAGGAGCGGATGTACGCCGCGGGCAAGATTCCCGGCTCGTTCTTCCGTCGCGAGGGCAAATCGAGCGAAAAGGCGACGCTGACCGCGCGCATGATCGACCGGCCGATCCGCCCCCTGTTCCCGAAGGGCTGGCACTACGAGACGCAGCTGGTCGCGATCCCGATGTCGGTTGACCACGTCAACCCCTACGACATCCTCGCCATGAACGGCGCCTCCGCGGCGCTGGCGATCTCCCCGGTGCCGGTCGCCGCCCACGTCGGCGCAGTCCGGGTCGGCAAGCTCGAGGGCGAATTCGTCGTCAACCCCGACGAGGAGACGCACGAGGAGCTGGAACTCGACCTGATCGTCGCCGGCACCGACGAGGCGATCCTGATGGTCGAGGCGGGCGCCGACGGCGTCACCGAGGCCGAGATCCTCGACGCCCTCGACATCGCCCACGGCGAGATCAAGAAGCTCGTCGCCGCGATGGAGGAACTGCAGCAGAAGGCGGGCAAGGAGAAGATCGAGCATCAGGCGCCGGAGCTCGACGCCACCCTGCTCGACCAGGTCCGCTCCGATTACGGCCAGGCGCTGGTTGACGCGATCGCCACCGAGGGCAAGCTCGAGCGCTACGAGGCGATCGACAAGGTCAAGGACGAGGTCGTCGCCAAGTTTGCGCCCGACGCCGATGACGGCGAGCGCGTGGCCGAGGTGAAGGCCGCCCTCGGCTCGATCGAGAAGGACATCATCCGCAAGGCGATCGCCGTCGACAAGAAGCGCCCCGACGGCCGCGCCCAGGACGAGATCCGGCCGATCGAGGTCGAGGTCGACGTCTCCCCGCGCGTCCACGGTTCCGCCCTGTTCACCCGCGGCGAGACCCAGATCCTCTCCAACGTGGCGCTCGGCACCACGCGGATGGACATGCGGCTCGACACGCTCGGGCTGCAGACCACGAAACGGTTCTGGCACCACTACAATTTCCCGCCCTTCTCGGTCGGCGAGGCCGGCTTCATGCGCGGTCCGAAGCGGCGTGACATCGGTCACGGCGCGCTCGCCGAGCGGGCACTGGTGGCGACGATCCCGGACGAAGAGGCGTTCCCGTACGTGATCCGCGCCGTCTCCGAGACCCTGGAGTCGAACGGCTCCTCCTCGATGGGCTCGGTCTGCGCCTCCTCGATGGCGCTGCAGGCGGCGGGCGTCCCGGTCACCGCGCCGGTCGCCGGCGTCGCGATGGGCCTGATCAAGGAGGGCGACGACTACATCGTCCTCACCGACATCGCCGGCGTCGAGGACCACCTCGGCGACATGGACTTCAAGGTCGCCGGCACCAAGGACGGGATCACCGCCCTGCAGATGGAC
>DATHUE010000194.1:0-3465 GCA_035462545.1 Solirubrobacterales bacterium | reverse complement strand
CCGCAACATCGCCCTGCGCGAGATCCGCGAATCCGACAGCGCCCGGATCAAACACCGGCGGGTCGCCGAGGGGACCGACGAGGAGGTCCCCTACGAGAAGATCGTCAAGGCCTACGAGATCACCCCGGGCCAGTACGTGCCGCTGAGCAAAGACGAGATGTCGGCGCTGGCGCCGGAAAAGACGCGGGCGATCGAGGTCCAGGACTTCGTCGATCTCGAGGAGATCGACCCGATCTACTTCGACAGCCCCTATTACCTCGGCCCCGCCGAGGGCGCCGAGAAGGCCTACGCGCTGCTGGCGAAGGCGATGAAAGCCTCCGGCAAGGTGGCGATCGCCCGCTTCGTCTTCCGCAACAAGGAGCACCTGGCGGCGCTCCGCACCGACGGCGACGTCCTCACCCTGACGACGATGCGGTTCGCCGACGAGGTCGTCTCCTCCAGCGAGCTCGACGACGTGCTGCCGGAGAAGGCGCCGAAAGTCGCCAAACGGGAGCAGGAGATGGCCGAGCAGCTGATCGAGTCGCTCAGCACCGAGTTCGACCCGAGCGCCTACCGCGACGAGTACCGCGAGCAGCTGCTGGCGCTGATCGAACGCAAGGCCGAAGGCAAGGAGATCGTCGCTTCCGAGGCCGAGGAGCCGCAGGCGACCAAGGCCCCCGACCTGATGGCGGCGCTGGAGGAGAGCATCGCCGCGGTCAAGGAGAAGCCGGCGAAGAAGCGCAAAGCCCCGGCGAAGAAAAGCGCGAAAGCCTCCGCGAAGGGCGCGAAAAAAGGCGCGCGCTCGAAAGCCAAAGCCTCGAAGTAACCGGTGGCCTCGAACCAGGTGGTCGAGGTCGACGGGCGTGAGCTGAAGCTCACCAACCTCGACAAGGTGCTGTACCCGGAGACGGGCTTCACCAAGGGCGAGATGGTCGACTACTACGCCAAGGTGGCCGAGGCGATGGTGCCCCACCTGAGCGGCCGGGCCGTCACCCTGCGCCGCTTCCCGGAAGGGGTCGAGGATCTCGACACGGCCTTCTTCGAGAAGCGCTGTCCCAAGCACCGGCCGAAATGGGTGAAGACGACCAAGGTCCGGGCCGGCCCCAACGCCGGCGAGATCGACTTCTGCGTCTGCGACGGCCGCCCGACTCTGGTCTGGATGGCGCAGCTGGCGGCGATCGAGCTGCACCCCTCGCTCTCGCTGGGGCGGGCGCCGACGCGGCCGACCGTGCTCGCCTTCGACCTCGACCCCGGCCCGCCGGCCGACGTCGTCGACTGCTGCCGGGTGGCGCTGCGGCTGCGCGAGCTGTTCGGCCACTTCGGCGTGCAGTGCTTCCCGAAGACCTCGGGCTCGAAGGGGATGCAGGTCTACGTGCCGCTCAACGGCAAGGACCACTACGACACGACCAAACCGTTCGCCAAAGCGATCGCCCAGCTGCTGGAAAAACAGACCCCCGACCTGGTCGTCTCGAAGATGAAAAAGGTCGAACGGGAGGGCAAGGTCTTCGTCGACTGGTCCCAGAACCACCGCAGCAAAACCACGATCGCCGTCTACTCCCTACGCGCCCGCCCCCGCCCCACCGCCTCCACCCCGGTGACCTGGGAAGAGGTCGAAGCGGCAGCGGACTCAGGGGATGGGACCAAACTCATCTTCGAAGCCGGCGATGTATTGGACCGGCTTGAGAGCCACGGCGATCTCTTCGCCCCCGTGCTGGAGCTGAAGCAGGAACTACCGGAGCTCTGACATGAGGGGCTAGAAGGGCCGGTCCACCGGACACTCCAGCGCGAAGCGCGTCCGGGGGATCGGTCCTCCTAGCCCCTGACGACAGGCCTACGAGTAGCTCGTACCTCGTCCAAGCGGCGCACCGGAGTCGTATACGGCGCCGCCTTGGCGATCTCCGGATCGGTCTCCGCCTCGGCGAGGATCCGCTCGACCGCCTCGGCGAAGGCGTCGAGGCTCTCCTTCGTCTCGGTCTCGGTCGGCTCGACCATCAGCGCCTCCTCGACCAGCAGCGGGAAGTAGACCGTCGGCGGGTGGAAGCCGAAATCGAGCAGGCGCTTGGCGAGGTCGAGGGTGGCGATCCCGAGCTCCCGCTTCATCGGCTTGCCGGAGAGGACGAACTCGTGCATGCAGTGGCGGTCGAAGGCGACCGGCAGGTGCTTGCCGGCACGGCCTTCGGCGAGCCGTGCCTTCAGGTAGTTGGCGTTCAGCACCGCGGTCTCCGAGGCCTCGGCGAGGCCGTCGGCGCCGAGACTGAGGATGTATGCGTAGGAGCGGACGAAGACGCCGAAGTTGCCCTGGAAGCCGCGCAGGCGGCCGATCGATTTCGGCCGCTCGAGGTCGAGGTCGAAGAACGGCCCGTGGCCGTTGTTCTCGCGCCGCACCACCTGCGGCCGCGGCAGGTAGGGCTCGATCCGCTCGGAGACGGCGATCGGGCCGGCGCCGGGCCCACCGCCGCCGTGCGGCTGGCTGAACGACTTGTGGAGGTTGACGTGGACGATGTCGAAGCCCATGTCGCCGGGCCGCGAGTGGCCCATGATCGCGTTGAGGTTGGCGCCGTCGTAGTAGAGCGTCCCCCCCGCCTCGTGGATCAGGCGGGCCATCTCCTCGATGTTCTCGTCGAACAGGCCGAGCGTGTTCGGGTTGGTCAGCATCAGGCAGGCGACCTCGTCGGGGTGCGCCTCGATCTTCGCCCGCAGGTCGTCCATCTCGACCCCGCCGCGCTCGTTGGTGGCGACCTTGACCGCCTCGTAGCCGGCCATCGTTACCGAGGCCGGGTTGGTGCCGTGCGAGGTGTCGGGGGCCAGGACCTTGGTCCGGGTCTCGCCGCGGTCCTCGTGGTAGGCGCGGGTCAGCAGCAGGCCGGCAAGCTCCCCGTGCGAGCCCGCCGAGGGCTGCAGGCTGACGTGCGGCAGGCCGCAGATCTCCGCCAGCGAGCCCTGCAGCAGCCACATCAGCTCCAGCGCCCCCTGGGCCCGGCGGGGGTCCTGGGCCGGGTGCAGGCGGGCGTGGCCGGGCAGCGCCGCGACCCGCTCGTTGAGGCGCGGGTTGTGCTTCATCGTGCAGGAGCCGAGCGGGTAGAAGCCGCTGTCGAGGTCGAAGTTGCGGCGCGAGAGCCGGTTGTAGTGACGAACGATCTCCGGCTCGGCGACCTCCGGCAGGCGGGGCGGCTGCTCGCGCAGCAGGTGGGCGGGGATCAGCTCCGCCAGCTGTGGCTCGGGGACTTCGGCGGCCGGCAAGGCGGCGGCGCGGCGGCCGGGCTTCGAGCGCTCGTAGATCGTCGTCGCCCGTTCGCGCTGCATCGGGGTCTCGGCGGCGGCGCTCACGCGATCCCCTCCGCCCTGGGCGACTTACTGTCGCTATCCGACAGAAAGTCGCCCCGCTCGGCGGCGATCGCGGTGCCGAGCGCCTCGGCCAGCTCGTCGATCTGCTCGCGAGTGCGGCGCTCGGTGATTGCCACAAGCAGACCGTCCTCGAACTCTGGG
>DATHUE010000193.1:0-4351 GCA_035462545.1 Solirubrobacterales bacterium | reverse complement strand
CGGCGCAGGCTCGGCGAGCTGCCGCGGCGGGCGAGGCGGACACCCTTGAGGCCGGTGGCGCCGATGATGATCGGCAACGCGATCGTGCGCGAGAGCAGGTTGGCCTGGTCGCGGGAGAAGTGGCGCCAGCGGGCGGCGGCGAGGGTGACGCCGTTGCGAGAGACGCCAGGGGCGAGGGCGGCCGCCTGGGCGAGACCCAGCGCCAGACCGTCGGCCGCGGTCGCCTCGCCGCGCCCGCGCCGCTGCGGCCGGCGGTCGGCGAGCAGCATCGCCGTGGCGCCGGCGAGCAGGCCGTAGGCGGTGGCGCGGGGGCCGCCGAGGCGCCGCTCGATCGGTCGCTCGAGGGTGTAGCCGACGATCGCCGCCGGTAGGAAGGAGAGCCCGAGCAGCAGCGCCCGGTGGCCGTCGAACTGGCGCAGCTCCTCGGCGATCAGGCGGCGCTGGCCGACGAGCAGCGCCGCCGCCGCGCCGGCGTGAAGGGCGACCTCGAAGCTCTTGCGGACCTCGGGGTCGACCTCCTCCCAGTCCCAGCCGGCGAGCCAGGGGATCAGCACCAGATGGGCGGAGCTGGAGACCGGCAGCAGCTCGGCCGGGCCCTGGACCAAGCCCAGCGCTACCGCCCGGCGGCTCGGGACCCGCCCCTCGAGCGCTTCGCTCAAGCGCCGGGCGAGCCGGAGGTCTCGACCGCGACCGCCGGCTCGTCGCCCCCGCCCCCGCCGCGCCCCCGCCGGATCAGCCAGTAGGCGATTCCGACCACGGCGACCGCGACAACCGCGTAGTCGAGGTAATGCAGGTGCCCGCGCCACTCTTCCCAGTTGTCCCCGACGCTCTTGCCGACCAGGGCCAGCATCAGGACCCAGGGGATGCAGCCGAGGGTGGTGAGGACGGTGAAGCGCCAGAACGGCATCTTCGCCACCCCGGCCGGCAGCGAGATGAAGGTGCGGATGATCGGCAGCATTCGCGAGAAGAAGACGATCCCGTCGCCGTGGCGCTCGAACAGGTCGTCGGCCCATTTCAGGTGCTTGGGGTTGACGTGGATCAGCTTGTTTTTCTCGAGCAGGTCGAGGCGCCCGTAGTAGCCGACCGCGTAGGCGATCCAGGAGCCGACCAGGTTGCCGAGCACCCCGGCGGCCACCACCCCGAACAGCGTCAGCTCGCCGGCGGCGACGCTGGAGCCGGCGAACAGCATGATCGCCTCGCTCGGGACCGGCAGGCAGGCGGACTCGAGCAACATCAGGATGAAGACGGCCGGCAAACCGGTCGAGCTGATGAAGTCGGTCCCGGCGTTGACGATCGGGTCGAGGAAGAAATCCGTGACTGAGGCGAAGAGGAGCATGCGCGGAGGCGGCATTCTAGGGATCGGCTTAAACAGGAACTAAACTCGGTCGACTCGATGAACCGGTTGAACCACCCCGTCTATCGCAACCGGGTCATGCAGCTGGCGGCTGACGGGCTGCTGGTGGCGCTGGCCTACTACCTCGCCTTCCGGCTGCGGTTCCTCGACGAAAAGCACGGGATGCCGGACCGCTACGAGACGCTGTTCCTGCAGTCGGTCGGGTTCGTCGTCGCCGGCAAGCTCGCCGTCTTCTACGCCTTCGGGCTCTACCAGAAGTGGTGGCGCTACGTCAGCGGCCGCGACTTCATCCTCATCCTCCGCGCGGTCGTCGTCGCCAGCCTGCTGTTGGTCGTCGTCTTCGCCGTCGCCAGGCCGTTCGAGCACACGTTGCCGCGCTCGGTCGAGGTGATGGACCTGATGCTGACGGCGCTGCTGATCGCCGGCGCCCGGCTCGCGGTGCGATTGATCGTCGAGCGGCCCTCGCGCGGAGCGCGGCTGCCGAAGCACGAGGTGCTGGTGATCGGCGCCGGCTCCGGCGGCCAGATGGTGGTCCGCGAGCTGCAGCTCAACCCCAACCTCGGCGCCACCGCGATCGGGTTCGTCGACGACGACCCGCGCAAGCGGGGGATGCGGATGCAGGGCCTGAAGGTGCTGGGCTCGACCGAGGAGATCGCCACGATCCTCGACGAGACCGAGCCCGACGAGGTGGTGATCGCGATCCCCTCCGCCCCCGGCACCCTGCGCGGCAAGGTCGTCGCCGCCTGCCGCGATCGTGAGATCCGGGTCCGCACCCTGCCGACCGTGTTCGAGCTGCTGCGTGGCGGCGTCCAGCTCAACAAGCAGCTGCGCGAGGTGCGGGTCGAGGACGTGCTCGGTCGCGAGCCGATTGTTCGCGAGCTCGACCGGGTCGGCGCCTACCTGCGCGATCGCATCGTCCTCGTCACCGGCGCCGGCGGCTCGATCGGCTCCGAGCTCTGCCGCCAGATCGCGCAGGTCAAGCCGCGGCTGCTGGTCCTGCTCGATCACGCCGAGGACAACCTCTTCCAGATCGATCGCGAGATGGTCGACGAGCGTCACTTCACCAACGTCGAGTCGGTGCTGGCCGATTGCAAGGAGCCGCACCGGATGCTGGAGGTGATGCAGCGCTTCAAACCCGACGTCGTCTTCCACGCCGCCGCCTACAAGCACGTGCCGCTGATGGAGGCGAACCCCCTGGAGGCGGTCCGCAACAACGCGATCGCGACCCGGATCACGGCCGAGACCGCGGCCGCCTCCGAGGTCGAGCGCTTCGTCCTCATCTCCACCGACAAGGCGGTCAACCCGAAGACGGTGATGGGCGCCTCGAAGGCGATGGCGGAGTGGATCGTCGAGGCCGCGGGCCACGCCCATCCCGGCACCCGCTTCGCCTCGGTCCGGTTCGGCAACGTGCTCGCCTCCTCCGGCAGCGTCGTGCCGATCTTCCGCAGCCAGATCGAGCGCGGCGGTCCGATCACCGTCACCCACCCGGAGATGACCCGCTACTTCATGACGATCCCGGAGGCGGTGCAGCTGGTGATTCGGGCCGGCGACATCGGTGCCGGCAAAGGCGAGGTCTTCGTCCTCGACATGGGTGAGCCGGTGAAGATCGTCGACCTCGCCCACAACATGATCCGGCTCGCCGGCTACGAGCCCGAACAGGACATCGCGGTCGAGTTCACGCAGCCGCGGCCCGGGGAGAAGCTGCACGAGGAGCTGTTCGCCCCGGGCGAGCGGGTGCAACCGACCGCGGCGCGGCGGATCAACCGGGCGGTGCGGGAGAGGGAGCTCGACCGCGACTGGGTCGAGTCGACCCTGAACTCGCTCGAGCATCTGGTCCTGGCGGGCGACGAGGCCAATCTGGCCGAACGGGTGGTCGACCTGATCGCGGCGCCGGGCGGCGGCGCGGCGAGGGTCGCCGCCGACGAGTAGCCTCTCCCGGCTTGATCGACGTGGTCGAACAGATCGGCGCCTTTGCCGGCCTGGCGGCGTTCCTTGGCCTGGCTGTCCTGGCGCTGCTCTCCTTCGCGCAGGGTCGCGACATCCGCCGCCTGCGCGAATGGGCCGGCTCCGCCCCGGAGCGCGATGCCGAGCGCAAGGAGGCGACCTCGGCAACCGCCGCCGCCCGAGCGGAGGAGCTGCGTCAGCTGGAGCAGTCTCGGACCGCCGAGCACGGGGCGGTCGGCCGCGACGAGCGCCGGCAGCGCCGCGAAGACGGGCTGCCGAGCGGCTCCCGTTTCGCCGACCCGCGCTACCTGGTCGCGGCCTTCGTCGTCTTCCTCGTCGCGGCCGGGGCAGCCGCCTTCCTCGTTCTCGGTGACTCCGACGACGAAGGGGGCAAGGGCAAAGGCGGCAGGGCGGTCGTCGTCAAGCCGAGCGAGATCGAAGTCACGGTTCTCAACGGCACCGCCGCCTCGGGCCTCGCCGCCACCTTCGGCGACAAAGTCGAGCGCAAGGGCTTCTCGCTCGGCCAGATCGGCAACAGCACCCAGAGCTTCGAGGAGAGCATCGTGATGTTCGACCGCGGCCACAAACCGGAAGCCGACCGGGTTGCCAAGCAGTTGCAGATCGCCGACGTGGAGCTGATCAGCCCCGAAGTCGAGGGCCTGGCCGGTGGCGCCCCGGTCGCCGTGATCGTCGGCGAGGACGATGCCGAAACGGCCGGCTAGGCCCGTCGCGGCCGCCATCGTCTTCGCGCTGCTCGTCGCCGCCACGGTCGCAGCCTTCGCCTGGTCCCAGCGCCTCAAGCGCGACCCGCTCGTCCTCGACCGCGCCACCTACGTCGCCGTCCCCCGCCTGCACCCGAACGCGCCGCCGGTCCGCGGCTTCACCCCCAACGGGGACTGCCGCTACGACGAGGTGCGGATCCGCTTCCGCATGACCCAGTCCGACGACGCCACCGTCCAGGTCGTCAAGCCCGGCGGCAAGGTCGTCATCACCCTCGCCCGCGACCAGTTCCTCAAGCGCTACCACTTCTTCACCTTCTACTGGGACGGCCGC
>DATHUE010000192.1:0-2358 GCA_035462545.1 Solirubrobacterales bacterium | reverse complement strand
CAGCGTCGGCTCGCGCCGCGCCAAGCCGACGATCTCGTCGATCTCCGGGCTCTGACCGAGAGCCCGGACCGTGCTGGTCCCGACGTTGCCCGTCGCGCCCGTGACTATTACCTTCATTGCTCGCCTCTACCCAAGGCCGGTGGGAGAAAACGCTGCTCGCCTAGAGGGCGCGCGAAGCGGCCTTCAGGTGCAGCGCTTCGAGGCGCCGCACCTGGTCCGCGGCGCGCTCGGCGAGGGCGCCGAGCTCGAAGCCGGGGAGATCGTCGGCGTGGGTGTGCTCGAGCGATCGCCACAGCAGGCGCTTGCCGCCGACCCCGACCTGCAGCGCCTCCAGCTCGGCGAGGCGACTGAGGGGCGAGTAGCCCCGCAGCCGCCCGTTGAGCTTCAGCCGGCCCAGCCGCTCGGCGACCAGCGCCGCGGCCGGCTTGATCCTGCTCCGACCCACCCCGAGCCGGCCCATCACCGCCTCCAGCGTCTCCCGGTCCTGTTCGATCTCGGTGCAGACGCCGGCCAGCGCCGGCCCGAGCTCGGGATCGCCCTCGTTGCTGGCCCGCAGCCGCCGCGCCAGCTCGACCCCGGCCGTCGCGCCGGCCAGGTGATCGTTGAGGTAGATGTCGAGCAGGTCGGTCACGGCGAAAACCCCCTCAGGACTCCGGGACCCCGGCCTCGTCGCCCAGGCAGGTCGACATCATCTCGGTCGCCTCCTCTCCGCCAGCTTTTCCTCCAACGTCGTCAGCTCCGCCATCGCCTCTCCTTTCGATTCGTCAACTGAAGCGCGTTGTCCCTACCCGCGTTCCTGCGCCAGCGAAACGATCCGCTGCCGGTCCTCGCGCAGGGCCCCGACCGATTCGGCGACCGCGGCCGCCCCCGCCTCGCGCAGCTCGGCCTCCGAGAAGCCGCCCGTCAGCACCCCGAGCGCCGGGATGCCGGCCCGCGCCGCGGCCTTCACGTCCCAGGTCGAGTCGCCGACGATCACCGCCGGCCCCTCCCCGGCCTTCTCCAGCGCCGCCTCGATCAGGTCGGGATGGGGCTTGGTCCGCTCGACGTCGGCGGCGCTGGTCCAGCCGTCGACCAGGTCCCGCGCCTGCAGCAGATCGACGTAGTGCTCGACCTCCTCCTCCTTGGCGGAGGAGGCGAGGATCACCTGAGCACCGTCCTCGCGCAGCTCCCGCAGCAGCGCCGCGGCGCCGTCCATCGGCTCCACTTCCTCGACCAGCTCGCCATAGGACTCACCCTCGGCGGCGCGGATCGCGTCACCGTCGCGGCCCTCGGCCTCCTCGCCGACCAGCGCCGTGACGATCTGGTCGCCACCCATGCCGATATGGCGGTGGATCTCCCAGAGCTGGACGACGTGGCCGTGCCGGCGCAGTGCCCGGTACCAGGCGATCGCATGCTGGTAGTTGGTGTCGACCAGGGTGCCGTCGATGTCGAGAACGACGGTCGGGGAGCTATTGGAGGCGGCGCCGATGGCAGGGATCTACCCGCGCTTCGCCGCCACCCAAACGGGGTGGCCGCGGGTAGCCGAGGGCATGGTTGCCGAGACGCGCGGCGGGTAGCCGGAAACCGACACCGTTCTTCCAAAGGAGACCTCCGTGTACGTGATTCCGCTCATAGTGCTCGCGCTCGTGATCGTGGTCGGCACTGCGTGGTCGCCGATCTTCGCGCTGCTCATCGCCGTGCCCCTGTTCGTCCTCTTCCTCGGCTACGTCGGCCTCAGCCGGCAGAGCGACCGCAGGGCGACCCAGGCCAGCGGCGAGCCCGCCTCCGGCGAGGGCAAAGGCGAGGCTGGGGACACGGGCGGAATCTGGGGCGAGCGGCGCGCCTGAGCTTCAGGCCAGGGGCAGCAGTTGAGCGACGCCCTGCTCGAGGTCGAGCAGGGCGCGCTTGCGGTTCAGCCCGCCGCCATAGCCGGTGAGGCTGCCGTCGGCCCCGATCACGCGGTGGCAGGGAACGACGATCGGGGTCGGGGTGCGCCCGACCTCGGTGCCGACTGCGCGGGCCCGCTGGTGGGGCTCGGTGGCGGCGGGGAACAGGGCGGGGTCGATGGCGGTGGCAAGCTCGCCGTAGCTGATCGTCTCCCCGTAGGGGATCGCCCGCAGGCGCGCCCAGACCGCGAGCTGCAGCGGCGTTCCGCGCAGCTCGAGCGGCAGGTCGAAGGCCTGGCGGTCGCCGCCGAAGTACTCGTCGAGCTGCGCGGCGACCGCAGGAAGGTCCCGGCGTGTGCCGACCTCTCCCCGCGGAGGCTCTTCCGGGAAGCAGATCCTGGTCAAGGCGCCATCCTCGGCGACCAGGGTCAGCGTGCCCAGCGGGCTCTCGTAGGTGTTCCAGCTCATCTCTGATTCAACGGCGGAGCGCCAA
>DATHUE010000191.1:0-41223 GCA_035462545.1 Solirubrobacterales bacterium | reverse complement strand
ACCACTCGGCCGCAGAGATGCCAGGCGCTGGCCGGCCGGGTCGGCTTCGCCGACCAGGTCGGCCAGGGTTACGGCGGCCGCCTCGACGTCCCCGGGAGTCGCTTCGGCGATCGCCTCGATGTCGGCCCAGTCCTTGGTGCGGTTGAAGAGCGCCTTGAAGACGACCAGGGAGGCGCAGTCCAGCATCGGCACCTTCCGTCCCTCGAGCGAGACCCAAACGACCGCGGCGGCGACGTCGTCGTGCAGCGGCAGGTTGTTGAGGAAGAGGTCGACCGGAACGCCGTCCCAGAACAGGCGCGCCTGGCCATCCCGCTCGATCTTCTCCGCGTCACCGGGCTCGACCCTCACCCCTTCCGGCAGTGCCGCCAGGACCTTCTTCGCAGCGGCCGCGTCGCAGAACACGTTGACGTCGAGGTCGCGGGTGCCGCGCGGCTCCTCGACGCAGTAGGCCAGGGCAAGAGCGCCGCCGAAGGCGTGCGGTAGCGACGCGGCCTCCAACGCTCGGTGGATCGCGAACAGCTTCTCGACCAGCTCGCTCAAACCGTCGCCCCCCGTGCGGCCAGCTGCTCCCTCAGCGACGGGTGGTCGGGTTCGGCACGAGGCCGATAGGGCAGCGCCTCCGCCAACTCCAGCACCTGCATGAGGATCCTGCTGGCGCGCTCCTCGTCGACCGGCGGCCGCCGCGGCGTCAGCCCGAGGCTGAAGCCCCCTGCAGCGGCGATGCGCCGCAGGGCGTCGGCGCCGGGCTCGCGGTGCCCATGGAGATAGACGTTGAGAACGGAGCGCGGGATGCCGGCCCGCCGCGCCAGCTCCGCCTGGCTGAGCCCGCTGGCGCGCTGGATCTCTTGCAGGAGGGCCTGGGGTGCCATGGAGCGATGTTAGCGAATACGCTAACGAAGGTTGGTCGATCCGTTGCCCCGCGCCCTTTCAGACCACCGCCGCCTCGTCGGTGACCAGCACCATCTCCTCGTTCTCGACCCGGCCGGCCGGGATCGAGCGATCGCCCTCGCGCAGCCGCGCCAGCGCCTCGCGGCTCTTCTCCCCCAGCACCAGCCACAGCACCTTCCGCGCTCGCGCCAGCTCCGGGTAGGTCATCGTCATCCGGCGGTTCCCCTGGTACTCGCCGGCGGTGACCGCGACCCGGCGGTCCTCGACCTCCAGCACCGGGTCGCCGGGGACCAGCGAGGCGGTGTGGCCGTCGGGGCCGAGCCCGAGGTGGACGAGGTCGAGCCACTCCGGCAACTGCTCTTCGTACTGGCCGGCGGCGGCGTCGAGGTCACGACTGGTGACCGGCATCGGCCGCACCGCCGGCTGGTGGGAGATCGAGAGCATCTGGATCAGGTGGGTGAGGTTGCGCTCGTCGCTGCCCGGCGGCGCCACCCGCTCGTCGACCTGGAAGATCTGGGTCTGCTCCCAGGGCATCTCGGTGTCGTCGCCGAGCACGCCGATCATCCGCCAGGGCGTCTGGCCGCCGCTGAGGCCGAGGTTGAACTCGCCGCGGGCCGCGACCGCCTCACGGCCCGCGGCGGCGACCAGGTCGGCCGCCCGCTGCGAGGCTTCGTTCGCGCTCGGGAAGACCTCGGCCTTGAGCCCCATCGCGGAGCTCCTAGCTCGACTTCTCGTCGTGGCCGCCGAACTGCTTGCGCATCGCCGACAGCACCTTGTCGCCGAAGTCGCCGAGCCCGCGCGAGTAGAAGCGCTCCTGCAGGGCAGCGGTCAGGACCGGCGCCGGCACCCCCTCGTCGATCGAGGCGATCGCCGTCCAGCGGCCCTCGCCGGAATCGGAGACGCGGCCGCTGAACTCGTCCAGGCCGGGCGACCCCTGCATCGCCGCCGCGGTCAGGTCGAGCAGCCAGGAGCCGATCACGCTGCCGCGCCGCCAGACCTCGGTCACCTCCGGCAGGTCGAGGTCGTACTGGTAGTACTCGGGATGGTCGAGCGGCGCCGTCTCCGCGTCGGCCTCGCGCTCGACCTTGCCGGCGTTGGCGTTTTTGAGGATGTTGAGCCCCTCGGCGTAGGCCGCCATCACCCCGTACTCGATCCCGTTGTGGACCATCTTCACGAAGTGGCCAGCCCCGTTCGGGCCGCAGTGCAGGTAGCCGTTCTCCGACGGTGACGGGTCGCCGGAGCGACCTGGCGTGCGCTCGGCCGCGTCCACCCCCGGCGCCAGCGAGGCGAAGATCGGGTCGAGCCGCCGCACCGCCTCGTCGGGCCCGCCGATCATCAGGCAGTAGCCGCGCTCGAGGCCGAAGACACCGCCGCTGGTGCCGCAATCGACGTAGTCGATCCCCTTCTCCCCCACCTTGGCGGCGCGGCGGATGTCGTCGCGGTAGTAGGAGTTGCCGCCGTCGACGATCGCGTCGCCGGACTCGAGCACGGCGGCAACGTCCTCGACCGTCTGCTCGGTGATCCCGCCGGCCGGGACCATCACCCAGACCGCCCGCGGCGCGCTCAGCTTCGCGGCCAGGTCGGCGAGCGAATCGGCGCCGGTCGCGCCCTCGCCGGCCAGCGCCGTCACGGCATCCGGGTTGACGTCGTAGGCGACGATCTCGTGACCGTCCCGCATCAGGCGCCGCGCCATGTTGGCGCCCATCCGGCCGAGGCCGACGATTCCGAGTTGCATCAAATCCTCCTCTGCGCGGGGACGGTGGCGCCCATCCTAGGCGGTAGCCTGCGCGGCTGATGAGCATGGCCCGCCACGACGCCGCCGCCGACGTGCTGACGATCTTCGGGATCAGCGGCGACCTGGCGAAGAAAATGACCTTCCGGGCGCTGTACCGGCTGGAGGCGCGGGGCCGGCTGAGCTGCCCGATCGTCGGCGTCGCAATCGACGAATGGGACGACGAGGAGCTGCGCCGCCACGCCCGCGACGCCGTCACCGGCACCGTCTCCGAGCCCGACGAAGAGGTGCTGGAGCGGCTCGCCCAGCGGCTCTCCTACATCCAGGGCGACTACGCCGATGCGGCCACCTTCGAGAAGGTGGCGAAGGCGATCGACAGGGCCGAGCGGCCGGTCTTCTACCTGGAGATCCCGCCCTCGCTGTTCGCCACCGTGGTCGAGGGCCTCGGCAACGCCGGCCTGACCGAGAACGCCCACGTCGTGATCGAGAAGCCGTTCGGCCACGACCTCGAATCGGCGCGGGCGCTGAACGCGCAGCTCTGCTCGGTGCTGGACGAGCACCAGATCCTCCGCATCGACCATTACCTCGGCAAGGAGCCGGTGATGGACATCACCTACCTGCGGTTCGTCAACTCGCTGCTGGAGCCGGTCTGGAATCGCGAGCACGTCTCCCACGTGCAGATGACGATCGCCGAGGACTTCGGGGTCGACGACCGCGGCCGCTTCTACGACGCGGTCGGGGCGATGCGCGACGTGATCCAGAACCACGCCCTGCAGGTGCTGGCGCTGGTCGGGATGGGGCCGCCGACCGGCAACCACCGCGACTCGATCCGCGACAAGAAGCTCGAATTCTTCAAGGCGATGCGGGCCGCCGACCCGCAGCGCTACGTGCGCGGCCAGTACGAGGGCTTCCTCGACGTCGAGGACGTCGACCCCGGCTCGACCACCGAGACCTTCGCCGCGGTCGAGCTCGAGGTCGACAACTGGCGCTGGGCCGGGGTGCCGTTCTTCGTCCGCGCCGGCAAGTGCATGCCGGCGAAGGCGAGTGAGGTGAGCGTCGTCTTCAAGCGGCCGCCGAACCTCGGGATCGGCCACGGCCGCACCCCGGAGGCGAACCAGATGACGGTCCGGATCGAGCCGCAGCCGGGCTCGCGGATGCGGCTGTTCGCGAAGAAGGCCGGCGAGGAGGCGTTCGAGCCGGCCGACCTCGAGGTGCTGTTCGAGAAGGTGCCGGGGTCCGAGCCCGAGCCCTACGAGCGCCTGCTCGGCGACGCGCTCGCCGGCGACCACCAGCTCTTCACCCGGCAGGACGCGATCGAGGAGACCTGGCGCGTGGTGCAGCCGCTGCTCGACGAGCCGGGGCCGGTCCATCCCTACGAGCCGGGGACCTGGGGACCGCCGCAGGCCGACGACCTGACCCGCGGCATCTGCCAGTGGTCGGAGCCGTGGCTGCCCGAGCCGGTGTCGAGCGGCGTGCTCGGCTTCTAGAGGATCGATCGTCCGGTGACCACGGCGGCGCACGAGAGGGCCGACGAGCTGCTGGCCAAGCTCGGGTTCGACCACTGGCGGGTGGGGCAGCGGGAGGCGGTCGAGGCGGCGTTGGAGGGCCGCGACTCGCTGATCGTGATGCCGACCGGCGGCGGCAAGAGCCTTTGCTACCAGCTGCCGGGGCTGGCCGGCGAGGACCTGACGATCGTCGTCAGCCCGCTGATCGCCCTGATGCGCGACCAGGCGCGGCGGCTGCGGCTGGCCGGGCACCCGGTGACGATGATCGCCTCGGGGATGTCGGACGAGAACAGCGCCCGCGCCCTGGCCGAGGTCAGCGACGGCTTCGCGCGGATCGTCTACTGCTCGCCGGAGCGCTTCGCCTCGCCGCGGTTCCTGGAGGCGATCGGGCGCCGGCAGATCGACCTGCTCGCGGTCGACGAGGCGCACTGCGTCTCCGAGTGGGGCCACGACTTCCGGCCCGACTACCTGCGGCTGCCGGAGATCGCCGAGCGGCTCGGCCGGCCGACGGTGATGGCCTGCACGGCGACGGCGACGGTCGCGGTGGCACGGGAGATCGCCAGCCGCTTCGAGATGCGCGACCCGCTCCAGGTCCGCTCCGGCTTCGACCGTCCCAACATCTCCTTCGACGTCGTCGCGCTGGAAGGCAAGGGCTCGAAGGCGCGGCGCCTGGCGCTGGTCGAGCACGGGTTGCGGGAGGAGGCGCAGCGGCCGGCGATCGTCTACTGCGGCACCCGCCGCGACTGCGACGAGGTCGCCGGGGCGCTGCGCGAGGCCGGCTTCGGAGCGCTCGCCTACCACGCCGGGATGGCGTCCGAGGACCGCAGCTCGACCCAGGAGCGGTTCATGACCGGCGAGACCGAGGTGATCGTCGCCACCAACGCCTTCGGGATGGGGGTCGACAAGGCCGACGTGCGCTCGGTCTGGCACGTGGCGATCCCGACCAGCCTCGAGGCCTACTACCACGAGGCGGGACGCGCCGGGCGCGACGGGCAGCCGGCCCGGGCGATCCTGCTGGCGCTGAAGACCGACCTCGGCCGGCTGCTGCGCTTCAACGAACAGCGGGCCGGCGACCCCGAGCTGGCGATCGCCTACGAGCGCGGCTGGCGCGACTACAAGACGATCAAGTCCTTCATCTACGACGAGCGCTGCCGCCGCCGCGCCCTGCTCGACCACTTCGGCGACGATCTGGCGGGGGCGCCGCTGGACCGCTGCTGCGACGTCTGCGATCCCGGCAACGGGCTGCCCGACCCGGAGACGATCGCGGTGCGGCGGACGGGGCGAAGCGGCAGCTCAGGCGCAGCGCCACCGCCGGAGCTCGGCCCCGAGGACGCGCCGCTGTTCGAGGCGCTGAAAGCGTGGCGGCTGCAGGCGGCCGACGGCAAGCCCGCCTACACCGTCGCCGCCAACAAGACCCTCGCCGCGATCGTCGCCGCCCGCCCAGCGGACAAAGAATCGCTACTGGCGATCTCGGGCGTCGGCCCGAGCTTCATCGCCAAGTACGCCGACGAGGTCCTGGCGATCGTCGCCGAGCAAGCGGTGGCGCCAGAGGACTAGCCCCAAAGGCTCGCCGGCCCTCGAACGCTCACTCTCTATCGCCCAGCTCCTGCTCGCGCCGGCGGGCTCGCTCTTCGTCCAACTCCGCCTCGACCTGCGCCCGCTTGGCTTTCTCCTCGGAGATCGCCGCCTCCGTGCGGCGCTCGCCCGCCCGCTCGCGATGATGGCGGACGTCATCGTGCTGGGCCTCGGCCTGTACATGACCGAGTTCCCGCTGGCGGCTCTTGCGCCGGGCCGCCGACACGATCAGGGCGATCACGATCAGCGCTGCCACGACAATTGCGATTACTGCAAGCGTCGACATCTCTCCTCCTCGTCGCTGCTTTACATAGGCCTTCTCCCCCAAACCCCGATCCCGAAACCCCGTTTGGACCTCGAGGCGAGGACCGCGCCACCGGGCCGCGGCGGCGGTTGAGAGGAAGGTGAACCGGCAGCGACGGTCGAAGAGAACGCGGATGGCGACTCGGCGAAAGGCGGCGACCGCGGGGACGGCGCTGTTCGCGGTCTTGCTCGCCGTGCTCGCCTGCGCCGCGCCGGCCGCGGCCTCCGCGCCGCTCGAACCGCGGCCCGGCAAGGTTCTCTTCGGCGTCTCCGACACCGGCGACATGGCGCATTTCGGCCAGTTCAGCGACGCGGTGAACAAGCACCCGGCGGTGATCCAGAGCTTCCGGCCCTGGGGGAGCGACTTCCCCGACTCGATCGAACGCTGGCAGACCGCTCGCGCCCGGCCGATGCTCCACATCACGACCGCCGACGGCAACGGCAGCGAGATCATCACCCCGCGGGCGATCGCCCTGGGCGGCGGCGACCGCTACCTGGTCCGCCTCAACAAGCTCTTCTGGTCAAAGAAGATGCGGGTCTACATCCGGCCGCTGGGCGAGCCCAACCGCTGCCTCAACCTCTACGCCGCCTACGACTGCGCCGGCGCCTCCCGCGGCGGCGCCCACAGCACCCGCGCCTACAAACGCGCCTTCCGCCGCATCTACGTGCTCGTCCACGGCGGCGGCAGGAAGGGTGAGATCGACAAGCGGCTGAGGGAAGCGGGGCTGCCGCCGCTGCAGGTCGACGTCCGCGCCCTGCCGAAGGCACCGGTCGCGGTGGTCTGGAGCCCGCTGCCGGCCGGCTCGCCGACCGTCCCCCACAACCGACCCCGCCATTTCTACCCCGGCTCGCGCTGGGTCGACTGGGTCGGCACCGACTTCTACGCCTCCTATCCGGAATGGAAGGCGCTGACCGGCCTCTACAACCGCTTCCGCGGCAAGCCCTTCGCGATCACCGAGTGGGGCGTCGAAGCGGGCGACGATCCCGAGTTCGTCCGCGGCCTGTTCGACTGGGTCGAGAAGCGCAAGCGCTGCAAGATGCTCGTCTACTACCAGGACTTCGGCGCCACCAGCAGCTACCGGATCCAGAACTACTCGGCCAGCCTCGCGGTCCTCCGCGACCGCGTCCACTCGCCTACTTACCCGTCGTACGCGCCGGGCGCGCCGCGCCTACCGCCGCCCCCGCCGGGCGGGATCGGGACCCCGAAGGGCTAGCGCCCTTCCGCTTCGCCTTCCTGCCCTTGCCCTTCTGGCCCCGCTTGCCTTTCGGCTGCGGCTTGAACGGCTGCAGGGCGGTGATGCTCGAGTAGCCGGTCAGGTAGATGCGGCGGCCGTCGGAGACCACGGGCGTGTAGGTCCCCTTCGGGTAGCGGAAGACCCGCTTGCCGCTGCGCATCATGAAGCCGCTGGTCGTTTTATAGGTGAACTCGGCGACGTAGACGATCTCGCCGATCGCCGAGAGGGAGCCGATCACCTGGCCACCGGCGCCGCGGCTCCAGCGGACGCCGCCGTCCTTGGCGTCGAGCGCGTAGACGTTGCCGTCGAAGGAGCCGATGTAGACGGTCGGCGGGCTGTGTTTCGTCGTCGCCACGGTCGGGCCGGAGTAGGCGTAGCCGCCGGTCGAGTAGCTCCAGGCGAGGGTGCCGTCGCTGGTGTCGAAGCTGTAGACGCGGGCGTCGTTGTTGCCGGCGTAGACGCGGCCGAAGGCGACCGCCGGGGTCGAGTAGAAGGCGCCGGAACCGCCGAAGCCGGGGCCGAGCGAGCCGCTCTGCCATTTCAGCTCCCCGGTCTCGGCGTCGACCGCGTTCATGTAGCCGCCGTAGTCGCCGACGTAGAGCTTGCCGTCCTTGTAGGCGGGCGCGGCCTTCACCTCGCCGCCGAGCTGGGTCGCCCAGCGGACGTTGCCGTTGATCGTCGAGAGCGCGAACAGCTGCCCGTTCTCGCAGCCGAAGTAGACGGTGCGGCCGATCACCAGCGGCGAGGACTCGGCCCGGCCGGGCAGGTCCCGCTTCCAGATCGTCTTGCCGGTCTTGGCGTCGAGCTTCAGCACGTGGCCGGGCTCGAGGTTGACGACGTAGAGCCGCCCCTTGGAGTAGGCGGGCGAGGAAGCGTTGAGGCGGCCGATCCGGCGTTTCCAGAGGATCCTGCCGGTGTCGGCGTCGAGGGCGTGGGCGAAGCCGTTGTTGTTGACGAAGTAGAGCCGGCCGCCGACGTAGATCGGCGGGAACTCGAGCAGGGGCCGGTCGGTGAAGCGCCAGAGTTTCTTGAACGGCGGCTTGACTCCCTTCACCGGCAGGTAGCGGGTGCGGGCGCGGTCGTAGCCGAACATCGGCCAGTTGACCGTTCTCGCTTTCCTGATGACTTTCTTCGGTTTTTCCGGTTTGAAGACGGCGTCGGGGTTGTGGACGTCCGCCGGCCGCTTCAGCGACTCGTAGGCGACGATCGCGCCGGCGACGGTGAGGACGAAGGCGGCCGCGGCGGCGATCACCAGCCGCCGGTGCTCGCGCCAGAGGCGCTTCGGATCGCGCAGCAGGGCCCAGATGGAAGCGAGGCGGCCCGGCGCCCCGGGGTCGCGCGGCGAGCGGGCCTTCCCGGGCCCGCCCTCAGCCATTCGCGGCGGCGAGACGCTCGGACTCGCGGGCGATGCCCGCCAGTAGTTGCGAGACCCCCAGCTTCAGCGCGGCGATGACGGCGAACCCGGCGAGCGGGACCGTCGGCGTCGTCCGCACCGCGTAGACGACCTTCGTCCCCTGACCCGCGGGCTGCAGCCGCACGGTGCCGACGTGGTCGCGAACCGGCAGCCCGGAGAGCACCTTGTAGGAGAAGCGCGAGGACGGCTCGTAGGCGAGCACCTCCTCGCGCAGCGGCGGCCCGGCCACACCCAGCACGCGGATCGCCCCGACCCCGTTCGGCGCCGGCTCCCCCTCCCGCTCCAGCGCCGAACGGCGCAGCGGCGTCAGCTCCGCGTAGCGACGGTGGTCGGTGAGCACGCCGAAGACCGTCTCCGGTGGCGCCGCCAACTCGCGTTCCAGGGTGAAGCTAGCCATCCGGCCACAGGCTAGCGGGGGTGTCTGACCTTCCCCGCCACATATGGCGGACAAAGTCAGACACGTCCGCGATGGCGGTCATGCGAGCTTCCAGCGCTGCGGGTCGCTGCCCTCGACCGCGGTCGCCTCGCCGGCGAGGGCGAGGTGGTCGAGGCAGGCGAGGACGATCTGCAGCGCCCAGGCGCTGGCCGGGGTGTTGAGGTTCTCGCGGCCGAGGATGTCGGCGACGACGTCGAAGGCCGGCTTCTCACCGGCGGCGAGCGAGCCGCGGACTTTGCCGAGCAGCTCCTCGACCTGCCGGCGGGAGGCGGCGATCTTCGCGTCGGCGTCGCGGAACGGGCGACCATGGCCGGGGATCACGAGGTCGACGTCGAGCGGCTCGATCTCGTCCAGCCCGCGTTTGAACTCGCCGACCGGGTCGGGCGAGTGGCCGTAGTCGAAGAACAGCACGGTGCGGCCGAGCAGGTGGTCGCCGGAGATCAGGAGCTTGCTCGCCGGCTGGTGCAGGACGACGTGGGAGGGCGCGTGGCCGGGGGTCTCGTAGACCTCCCAGGCGCCGAGGTCGGTCTCCACCTCGACCCCGGGCAGCAGCTCTCGGTCGGGCTCGCGGATCGCGTCGATCCCCGTCTCTTCGTCGCCTTCGCGGGTCTCGCGGTAGCGCTCCAGCGCCTTGATCGGCACCCCGCTCTGCCGCGCCACCTCGATCCGCCGCTCCAGTGCCGCCTGCGGGTCATCGGCCATCAGCCGCACGTGGCCCCAGGCGGGGTGCATCCACAGCTCGCAGCCGGCCTCCTCGCAGATCGAGGCTGCCAGGCCGTAGTGGTCGATGTGCGAGTGGGTGCAGACGAGGAGCCGCACGTCCTCGAGCCCGAAGCCGGCCTGGGCGAGGGCGATGTCGAGCTGCCGCAGCCGCCCCTTGCCGCCCATCCCGGTGTCGAAGAGGACGATGCCGCCGTCGGCGGCAACCGCCCAGGCGTTGCCGTGCGGAACCCCCGGCCACGGCAGCGGCAGCCGCAGCCGCCAGATCCCCGGCAGGGTCTTTTCGGTCCGCGGCGCGTTCGCCTTCTCGCCGACGCTCATCCCCCCAACCTACTGACGTGTCCGAGGTTTGGGGTCGGGTGCTCGAACTCCTGGATGACGCCGGCGATCGCGAAGCAGAGGGCGCCGCTCAGGGTGCCCCAGTTGGCGACGCCGACCGCTAGCGCGTCGCCGGTCTCAGGGCGGACGAAGGCGGCGATCGCGGCGACCATGAAGAGGACCGAGCCGAGCTGGTTGACGGCCACCACCCACCAGCCGAGGTCGCGGCGCTGGCCGCGGCGGCGAACAGGGTGCCGACGAAGAGCGTGACCGCGCTCGACCAGTCGAGCCGGCCCGCCTCCAACGACCACCAGCGCCAGGGCGGCGTGTGTTATTAACCTTGCAAATCTATATCTTTACTTTAGAATTACAAGTATGCTAGACAGAAGAATCGCCGCCGAAGTCGAAGCTCTGCTGGGGCATTCTCCGGCAGTGGTGCTCTCGGGGCCTCGCCAGGTCGGCAAGACGACCCTCGCCCTTGAGATCGCCGGCCGGCGGGACAGCGTGTACCTCGACCTCGAGTCGGAAGCAGATCGTGCTCGCCTCGCCGAGCCGGAGCTCTACTTCGCCGACCACGAGGACGAGCTGGTCGTTCTCGACGAGATCCACCGCGCCCCCGGCATCTTCGAGCCGCTGCGCGGGACGATCGACCGCGGCCGCCGTGAGGGCAAAGCAAACGGCCGCTTCCTCCTGCTCGGCTCGGCCGCGATCGACCTGCTCGCCCAGAGCGGGGAGACGCTGGCGGGACGGGTCGCTTTTACCGAATTGACTCCGCTGGACGTGACCGAGGTAGGCGCCAAGCGTCTCGATGACCTCTGGGTCCGCGGCGGGTTCCCAGACAGCCTGCTCGCCGCCGATTTCGAGGCCAGCCTGCGCTGGCGCCGCGACTTCATCCGCACCTACCTCGAGCGCGACATCCCGCAGCTCGGTCCGCGCATCCCGGCCGAGACGCTGCGGCGACTGTGGACGATGCTCGCCCACCAACAGGGCGGCCTACTCAACGCCGCCCAGTTGGGCCGCGGCCTCGGCGTCACCGGCGCCACCGTCGCCCATTACCTCGATCTGATGGTCGACCTGCTCCTCGTCCGCCGCCTGCCCCCCCGTCTCGCCAACGCCGGCAAGCGCCTGGTTCGCTCGCCCAAGGTCTACGTGCGGGACAGCGGCCTCGTCCACGCCCTGCTGGGCTTGCGCGACAAGGAGGCCATTCTCGGACACCCGGTGGCCGGTCCCAGCTGGGAGGGAATGGCGATCGAGAACGCGATCGCAATCACCGGCGATCGCGCCGAGGCGAGCTTCTACCGAACCGGCGCCGGTGCCGAGATCGACCTCGTCCTCACCTGGCCCGACGGCCGCGAGTGGGCGATCGAGGTAAAGCGCTCGCTGGCCCCGAAGCTGACCCGCGGCGCCCGCTCGGCGCTCGAGGACATCGCCCCGGCGCGGACCTTCGTGGTCTATCCAGGCGAGGAGCGCTTCTTCATCGCCGAGGACGTCGAGGCGGTCAGCGTCGCCGAACTCTGTGCCGAGATCATCGCCGGCTGAAGCCTCGCTCGGAGACGAGGAGCGCGTCAGCTGGTGGCGAGGCCGACCGCGAGCAGCGGGAAGGCGGCCATGATGCCGATGTAGAGGCCCATCATGGCGCCGGAGCGCAGGCTCGCGGTGCGCGAGCGGGCGCCGGCGAAGGCGCCGAGGAGGAAGATGAAGGCCGCGATTCCGAGGCCGAGCCAGAAGACGGGAGGCATTGCGGGCGCGAGACTATCGAACGTCCAGCCGGCTTGAAGGAAACGGCGCCGCCGGGACAGAATCCCCAGCCATGGATGCCACCGGCGGTAAGAACAGCAAGCTGATCCTCGCGGCGATGATCTTCGCCGTCTCGATGACGTTCATCGACCAGACGATCGTCGCGATCGCGGTCCCGACCCTGCAGGAAGACCTCTCGCTCTCCGCGACCGGGGTGCAGTGGATCATCAACGGCTACCTGCTCTCGCTCTCGGCGCTGTTCGCCTTCGGCGGCCGCCTCGCCGACATCGCCGGCCACCGCAAGATGGTGACGATCGGCGTCGTCGTCTTCGCCACCGCCTCGGCGCTCTGCGGCGCCACCCCGACCGGCTCGCTCGACGAGGCCTGGATCATCACCTTCCGCGTGATCCAGGGCGCCGGCGCGGCGATCATGTTCCCGGCCGCCCTGGCGATCGTGCTCGGCGCCTTCCCGGTCCGCGAACGCGGCAAGGCGATGGCGATCTTCTTCGCGATCACCGGCGGCCTCACCTCGATCGGCCCGCTCGCCGGCGGCTACCTGACCGAGTGGACCTGGCGGGCGATCTTCTGGGTCAACATCCCGGTGGCGATCATCGCCCTCGTCCTGATCGCGTTCTCCAAGCCGGAGAACCGCAAGCAGCCGGCGCCGCTCGACTACCGCGGCACGGTGCTGATCACCGGCGGCATGGGCCTGGCCGTGCTCGGCTTCCAGCAGTCGACGGTCTGGGGCTGGGGCAGCGTCGCCACCTGGGCCAGCATCGTCGCCGGCGCCGCCCTGCTCGCCTGCTTCGTCGCCTACGAGCTGCGGGCCGAGAACCCGCTGCTGCGGCTCTCGGTCTTCAAGGACCGCGCCTTCGCGGTGGACAACATCATCCTCTTCCTGCTGATGATCCCGTTCGTGCCGCTGTTCTTCTTCGCCTCGATGTACGCGCAGATCTCGCTCGGCGAAAGCGCCTCGGAAACCGGGCTCTACCTGTTGATCTTCTTCGCCGGCTTCGCCGTCGCCTCGCAGTGGGGCGGCCGCGTGCTCGACAAAGTCGGGGCGCGGCCCAGCGTCGTCCTCGGCTGCGCCGTCGCCGCCGTCGGCTTCTACCTCTGGGGCGAACACCTGACCGACCTCTCGGTCAGCGACCAGTGGCCCTACATCGTGATGGCCGGGGCCGGGGTCGGGCTCGTGCTCAGCCCCGCCAACACCGACGCGCTCAACCGGGTCCCGGCCGACCGCTACGGCGAGGCGACCGGGATCACGCAGACGGTGCGGAACTTCGGCTCCAGCATCGGCCTGGCGGTGCTCGGTTCGGTCCTGATCTCCCAGAACAGCTCGCGGCTGGAGGAGACGGCGACCGACAACGGCGTCCCCAAGGAGATCGGCGACCAGATCGCCAGCTCGATCAGCCAGGGCGACGCCAGCGGGATCGAAGCGGCGGTCAAACAGGGCGGCGCCGGGGCCGAGAAGGTGTTGGCGGCGATCCCCCACGACTTCGCCCTCGCCTCGCGCACGGTCTTCTACGGGATGGCGGCGGCGATGGCCGTCGCCTTCGTCGTCGCCCTGGTGGCGATGCCGAAAGGCAAAGTCGAGGAACCGCCGACCGGATAGGTTGTCGGCCGTGAAGCTGCTCGCCTTCAGCGACCTGCACCGCGACCTCGGGCAGGCCGCGAAGCTGGTCGAGATGTCGGCCGACGCCGACCTCGTGATCGGCGCCGGCGATTTTGCCTCGGTCCACGAGGGGCTGGAGGAGACGATCGACGCCCTGGCGGCGATCGAGACCCCGGCGGTGCTGGTGCCCGGCAACAACGAGACTGCCGACGCCCTGCGAACCGCGGCCTCCGACTGGAAGTCGGCGACCGTCCTGCACGGGGAGGGAGCGACGGTCGGCGGCGCCGAGGTCTTCGGGCTCGGGGCGGGTATTCCGGTGACGCCCTGGGACTGGAGCTTCGACCTCGACGACGAGAGCGCGACGGCGATGCTCGCCGGCTGCCCCGAGGGGGCGATCCTCGTGCTCCACTCGCCGCCGAAGGGCCACTGCGACGCGAGCGGCGACGGGGTGCACTTCGGCAGCCCGGCGCTGCGCGACGCGATCGCCGCGAAGCAGCCGCGGCTGGCGGTCTGCGGTCACATCCACGAGTCGTGGGGCTGCGAGAGCGAGATCGGCGCGACGCCGGTCCGCAACCTCGGCCCGGCCGGCACCTGGATCGAGCTCTAGCGCCTGGTGGAGTCGGGCGGGCCCAAGCGCGGCGGGCTGGTGCTGGCGACGCTGATCCTCGTCGCCGGGGTCGCCAACCTCAACCTCGCCGTCGCCAACGTCGCCCTGCCGGACATCGGGCTCGCCTTCGACGCCAGCCAGACCGCGGTCAACCTGATCGCCGTCGGCTACTCGCTCGGGCTCGCCGCCTCGGTGCTGTACCTCGGCGCCGTCGGCGACCGCTACGGCCGCAAGTCGCTGCTGCTGCTGGGGATGGCGCTGACGATCCCGTTCTCGGTCCTCGCCGCCCTCGCCCCCTCGGCGCCGGTCCTGTTCGGAGCCCGCGTGCTCGGCGGCGTCGCCGCCGGCATGGCTTACCCGACGACGCTGGCGCTGATCACCGCGCTCTGGTCGGGCCCGCAGCGGACGCGGGCGATCGCGCTCTGGTCGGCGCTCGGCGGCGGCATCTCGGCGCTCGGACCGCTGCTGGCGGGGGGACTGCTGGAAGGATTCGAGTGGGGCTCGGTCTTCATCGTCAGCGCGCCGCTGGCGGCGATCGCCCTGTTCTGTGCCTGGCGCCTGATCCCGGCCCACGTCAACGAGACGACCGAGCCGGTCGACCACCTCGGCGGCATCCTCTCGATCGCGATGGTGGGAACGCTGGTCCTCGGGATCAACCTGGCGCCGGAACCGGGCAAGGGCACCGTCGCGCTCGCCCTCGGCGTCGCCGCCGCGGCGCTGATCGCCACCTTCCTCCTGCGCCAGCGCCGGGTCGCCTCGCCGCTCTACGACCTCCACGTCGCCGCCCGGCCGACCTTCTGGGTGGCGGCGCTGGCCGGCATCATCGTCTTCGGCTCGCTGATGGGGGCGATGTTCGTCGGCCAGCAGTTCGTCCAGAACGTGCTCGGCTACTCGACCCTGGAGGCGGGTGCGGCGATCCTCCCCGGCGCGATCGGGATGATCCTGGTGGCGCCGCGCTCGGCCCGGCTGGTCGAGTCGCACGGCTCCCGCTTCACCCTGCTGCTCGGCTTCGGCTTCTGCCTGCTCGCCTTCGCCGAGATGCTGGTCCTCTGGGACCAGAGCACGCCCTACTGGGAGATCGGCCTCGGCTACCTGCTGGTCGGCGTCGGGGTCGGGTTTGCCGGCACCCCGGCCTCGCGCTCGCTGACCGGCTCGGTGCCGGTGAAGCGAGCGGGGATGGCGTCCGGCACCGCCGACCTGCAGCGCGACCTCGGCGGCGCGATCATGCAATCGATCTTCGGCGCCCTGCTCACGGCCGGCTACGCCGCCAGTTTCAGCTCCCAGATCGCCGCCTCGCCGGAGGCCGATCGGGTCAGCGACAAGGTCCAGAACGCGCTGACCAAGTCCTTCGCCGGCGCCGCCAACACGGCCAAGGAGTACCCGGAATACGCGCCGCAGATCGTCGCCGCCGCCCGCACCTCCTTCCTCGACGGCGGCGACTGGACCTACCTAGCCGGGATCATCGCGATCGTTCTCGGCAGCGCGATCGTCTTCTTTCTCTTCCCCCGCCACGAGCGGGAGCGCCAGCTGCTGGACGAGTACCACGCGGAGGACGCATAGCTCACGCCTTTAGGCCCCTATAGGGGCGCTAAGTCGTGAGCCGTCGCATAATTGGCGGGTGAGCTACCGCCTGCTGCGCGCCGCCGACGCCTTCTGGCGGCCCTCGAACCAGATGAAGGTCGAGAACACGAACCTCTCGCACCAGCTCGAGGCGACCGAGCTGGGGGCGCGGCTGTGGCGGCTGGCGCCGGGACAGGCCTCGACCAGGCACCACCACGTCTCCGAGCAGGAGCTCTACGTTCTGCTCGAGGGCCGCGGCCGGGTCCGGATCGGCGAGGAGGTGCTGACCCTGGAGCCGCTCGACACGATGCTGATCGAGCCGCCGACCGTGCGGCAGCTGTTCAACGACACCGAGGCCGACCAGCTCTGGCTCGTCGTCGGCGCCCCGCCTGAAGCGGCGAACACCCTGGAGATGACCCCCGAGCGCCTCGCCGAGCTCTACCCGGACGGCCCCAAGGTGCTGCCGCCGGAGCTGGGCGGCGGCGAAGCGCAGTGAGCGCGCACGGGGGCAAGCCGACGGCGCGCACAGTCGCCCTGACGATCGGTGCCGGCCGGCTCGCGCTCGGTGCCGGGATCCTCGCCGCGCGCCGTCCGGCCTTGCGGGCGCTCGGGTTCCCGCCTGCCGACGACAGCGCCGCGACGCTGGCGACCCTGGCCGGCAGCCGCGACGTCGTCCTCGGGCTGCTACCGCTGCTCGTCCGCGGCAACCCGGCGGCGCTGCGGACCGCGACCGCCCTCGCCGCCGTCGTCGATGCCGCCGACCTGGTCGCCTTCGCCGCCGCCGGGCGCGAGCCGGGGCTGCGGCGGGCCAGCATCAGCGGCATGCTTTCGGCCGGGTTCGGGGCGGCCGCCGGCCTCTGGGCCGCGAGCCGCCTGCGCTGAGCCGTGAGCGCCGGCTCCCGCGCGCCTCAGCTCTGGACCAGGCAGTCGTCGCTGTCGGTCAGCTGCGGTGGGTCTTCGGACGCGGGGAAGGCGTTGCGCAGGGCCTCGGCGATCATCCGGCTGCGGGCGGCGTAGCCGGGGGTGGTGACTGAGTTCGCAGCTCAGCGGGTCGGCTGATGCGCCGCCCGCCGCAATGCTCGCGAGCCGGCCGGCGGCCGCTAGGCGCGCCTACGCCATTCGTTTAAACGGCGTCCCGCTGGGAATCCGTCCTGGGAACCCCGGGGCCACCGGGGCAACCCCCGGAGGATCGAGAGATGAAGAGAAGCGGGATCGGGCTGGCGGTTCGGATCGGGATCGCGAGCGCGGCGCTGGCGATCGGCCTGGCGGCCGCGCCAAGCGCCGGCGCGGCGATCCCCAACGTCTACGGCGGCGCCGTCAGCTGCGCGCCGCAGCCCGCCAACGGCAACGTCCGCCTCTGCTCCGGCCCGACCACGAGCTGGGACGGGACCAAGGTCGACGTCAACGTGATCCTGCCGCCGGAACCCGGCGTCTTCGACGGTCCCTATCCGGTGATCGGCAACTTCCACGGCTGGGGCGGCTCGAAGATCGGGCTCGACGGCCAGACCCAGGCCTGGGCCGAGGACGGCTACGCCGTCTTCAGCATGAGCGACCGCGGCTGGGGCAACTCCTGCGGTGGTGCCGACCCCGAAAAACTGCTGCCCGCCTGCGCCGCCGGCTACAACCACCTGATGGACAGCCGCTACGAGGTGCGCGACGCGCAGCACCTGATCGGGGTCCTCGCCGACGAAGGAGTGGCGCAGCCGCAGCGGATCGGCGCCACCGGGATGTCCTACGGCGGCGGCATCTCGATGGCGCTGGCGGCGCTGCGCGACCGCACGATGCTGCCCGACGGCTCGCTGGCGCCGTGGAAAAGCCCCGGCGGCAAAGCGATGTCGCTGGCGGTCGCGGTGCCGCGCTGGCCGTGGTCCGACCTCGCCTACTCGCTGATGCCGAACGGGCGCACGCTCGACTACGTCGCCGACGCGCCTTACCGCGGTCCCGACGGCAAAGCCCCGATCGGGATCGAGAAGGCCTCCTACGTCTCGGCGCTCTACGGAACCGGTCAGGCGCTGAGCAACTACGCCCTGCCGGGGACCGATCCGGACGCCGACCTCGTCACCTGGTTCGCGCTGATCAACGCCGGCGAGCCCTACGACACCAACCCGCTGGTCCCCTCGATCGTCGAGGAGATCACCACCCACCACTCCTCCTATTACATCGACCACAGCCAGCCCCCGGCGCCGCTGCTGATCCAGAGCGGCTGGAACGACGACCTGTTCCCAGTCGACGAGGCGATCCGCTTCTACAACCGCACCCGCACCCAGTACCCCGGCGACCCGATCTCGCTGTTCCTGATGGACGACGGCCACGCCCGCAGTCAGAACAAGCTCGCAGACGGGGCGCTGTTCACCGCTCGCCGCGACGCCTGGTTCGACCATTACCTGAAGGGCGAAGGCGGGAAACCGGTGGGCGGCGCCACCGCGCTGACGACGAAATGCGGCGGCGACTCGGAAGGCCCGTACGAAGCGGCGAGCTGGCGAGAGCTGGCGCCGGGCGAGATCAGGCTCAACGGCGCTGCCGCCCAGACGATCGCCCCCGGCGGCGGTGACCCGGCCCTCGGCACCGCCTTCGACCCGTTCGCCGGCGGCGGCGGACCCTGCGGGACCGGGCCGGCGGCCGATCAGCCCGGCGCCGCCACCTACCGCCTGTCCCCCACCCCGGCCGAGGGCTTCACCCTGCTCGGCTCGCCGACGGTCGTCGCCGACATCGACGCTCCGGGTGGGCAGTCGGCACTGGCGGCTCGCCTGCTCGACGTCTCGCCGGGCGGGACCGAGGCCCTGGTCGCGCGCGGCCTGCTGCGTCCCGGCAACGGCGGCAACCGGTTCGTCTTCCAGCTCCATCCCCAGGCCTACCGCTTCGCCCCGGGGAGCGTCGCGAAGCTGGAGCTGCTCGGGACCGACACCCCCTACGCGCGGCCCTCCAACGCCCAGGCCCCGATCACCGTCTCCAACCTGCAGCTGCGCCTCCCGGTCCGGGAGAAACCGGGCTCGCTCGGCGGCCTCGTCCAGGAGCCCGCCCCGAAGATCCTGCCGCCGGGCTACCAGCTGGCCGCCGGCTACTCGAGCGGCGGCGGTGGCAGCTCGGCCGCGCCGAGGGCCGCGACCGGCCGGACCACCCTCGCCCGCGGCCGCATCGCCGCGACCCGCAAAGCCCTGCTGGTCCGGGTGCGCTGTGGCGCCGGAGCCTGCAGCGGCAGGCTGACCGCGAGCGTCAGGAAGAGGGCAGGGGTCCGCCGCACGATCGCCGCGGGCGCCTACTCCCTCCCCGCCAACCGCCGGCCCTGGCTGCGGGTCCCGTTGACCAAGGCCGGCCGCAAGCTGGTTGCCGCCAAGATTCGCCGCGCCCCCCGGGCGCCGCGAGCGAAACGCGCCAAGCGCCTCGGCTTCAGGGCGCGGATCGTCCTCGCCGACTCAGGCCAGACGCAGCAGCTGCAGCAGTCGCGGCGGGTACGGGTCGCCGCCTCGAAGCCGTAGCAGTGCGGAGCTAGGCTCCGCCCGAGGCCGGCGCGACCTCGCGCAGCGTGCCCGTCTCGGGGTCGAAGACGAAGCCCCTGATGCGATCCCTGTGGATCAAGGCCGGGGTCGAGCGTAGGCGGGCGAGGCCCGAGGCGAGCTCCTCCTCGACGTCGGCGAAGGCCCCGAGCTTCCAGTCCGACCCTGCCCCGTCGGCCTCGAGCTTCCTGGCGAAGTCCTCGTCGGACCCCCCCAGCAGCCCGCACCCGTCGTGCATCAGGACGACGATCTCCTCGGTTTCCAGCAGCCGTTGCGAGATCGCCAATGACCGCAGCGCGTCGTCGGTCACCAGGCCCCCGGCGTTGCGGATCGTGTGCGCGTCGCCCCGCTCGATCCCGAGCAGCAGCAGCACGTCGAGCCGCGTATCCATGCAGGCCAGCACCGCCACCTTCTTCTCCGGCTGCGGCCCCATCCCCGGCACCGCCAGCGCCTCCCGCCGCTCCGCGGCGGCCTCCAGCATTCGGTCTGCGTTTGAGCTCGTCACGCGCGTCAGTCTAGGAACTGATCGGGGTGGGCGATCGTAGGCGACCAGAATCGCATTTCCACTGGGGATGATGCGCCTCTTCGCGGTAGCGTCGAGGACCATTCCCAGGTCGCACCGGCTTGATGACAGGAGGAGACATGCCCGAGGTCACCGCAGACATGACGATCACCCTCGACGGCTACGGGTCCGGGAGGGGCCAGAGCGCCGAGCACCCGTTCGGCGACCTCGACGAGGAGCGGCTGCACGCCTGGCAGTTCAAGCACCGCGACGAAAACACCGACGAGGCCGAGGCGATCACCGCCGCCGGCGCCCACGTGATGGGCCGCAACATGTTCGGGCCGGACAGGGGCGAGTGGGACCTCGGCTGGACGGGATGGTGGGGACCGAACCCCGTCTACCACGCGCCGGTCTTCGTGCTCGGCCACCGCCCGCGCCCAAGCGTCGAGAAGGAAGGCGGCACGACCTACCACTTCGTCACCGAGGGAATCGAGGCGGCGCTCGAGCAGGCCCGCGACGCCGCCGGGGACAAGAACGTCTCGATCGCCGGCGGCCCCAGCACTCTCAACCAGTACCTCGCTGCCGGCCTGATCGACGAGCTGCGTCTGCACGTGGCGCCCTTCGTCGCCGGCGGCGGCGAGCGCCTGTTCGACGGCGTCGGCGAGATCGAGCTGACGCCGGTCAGCAGCCGCACCACGCCCCACGTCACCCACCTCGTCTACCGCCGCAATTAATCAGTGCGCAATCGCGCGGCAGGGACCTGGAGCATGGCGTCTCTGCCTATTTGCCCCAGCGGCCGCGTTCAGCGAGCCGCGGCTTCAGGCATCAGCACCCGGGTGCTGCCGTCCTCGGCAACCAAGACGACGGGCAGGCCTTCGTCGGCCGCGCGCTTGATCTCATGGCCGGCCGAGGCGGTGTCAGAGTCAATGAAGGCAGCCCGCTCGGGATAGGGCGAGCGGCCCTCTATCGCGAGGTCGATCGCTTCATCCATCACTTTGGCGGCGGGGGATCGTCCGTTGTCGATGCTCATTGCCTCTTCCATCCTTCGATCATCTCGCCATAACCGCGCTCGATCTCGGCGATTGCGGCACGCATGCCTTCTCCAAGGGTACCGGCATGAAACGGCTCCCCTGGCTGCTTTCCATCGCTCCGCGTGTATCGGTGCATCTCGTTGTGCCCATGAGCGCCGTCATAGACCCGAATCGTCTCAGTGGACTCGTCGAGCGCCAGCAGCAAGACGACGGCGTAGTCAGCGATCTCCCGCCCATCCGTCGTGAACTCGACCCGGAGCAGGGCCCCGAGAACGTGGTCGAGGACTCGCTGGTAGTAGGCGCTCATGAGGCGCGGCCCTTGGGATCGGTCGACTCTGGTGCCGCAGGAACTCGCTCGGACCCGCTCAGCCGATCAAGCGGCCCTGGGAAGGTCGTGGACTCCGGTTTCGGGACGCATCTCCGTATAGGAGTCGAGGGACACAACTACGGCTCGCATCTGGCCGTGCTTGGTGAGGACGAACTTCTCTGCGTCTCCGCTCTCCAGGCACTCGACGAGCTTTCCCAGCTCGCGCGTTGCATCCCGAATAGTCCGAAGCTCGTCGTTGGAAACCTCGACTCTGCCCATTGCCCCTCCGTCGTGGTTGTGGATCGACTTGACAGGTCCGACGTTAATCCCGCGACATGACGGCTTCACAAGGTGTCAGACAAAGTGACAGCTTTTCTGTCCGAGCCATCGGCGAAAGTTCGCGCACAGTCCGCGAACTACTCGAAAGAGGGATCCCCGACATGGCCTTCAAAGATGTCGTCAACGTTCCCATCACCAAGATCGATACCGTCATCGAGGTCATCTCCAAGGGAGATGGCAGCCACGAGCGCGACCAGGTGATGGTGAGCAGCAACCTCACCCTGGCCGCCGACATGGACAGCGCCGAGGAGGCGACCCTCCTGCTGCCGATGGCCAGCGAAGCGCAGCAGCAGCCGATCGTCCGCTACACCGATGAGCACGTCAAAGACGGGGTCGTCTTCAAATTCGACCCGATCGACCGCTCTCTCAACGACCAGGAGCTGATCGAGCGGCTCGAAGCTCTCGCGGACGGCACGGGCAAAGCCGAGCAGAACAAAGTCGCGACTCAAATCGATCGTTGCGCAGCGGGGCTCTCCTCAGCGGTGGTTCGTGTGAAGCCGGGACAGCGAAACCTCAGACTGTTCTACGAGATTGCGGCGCCGAAAGCCGAAGACGGGGCGTTCGAATTCCAGGTCATCGGCCCCTTGCCGTCATTTGTCATCCAAGGCGGCGGCTCCATCAGCCTCCTGAGCATCCTGCCTCGAGCTACGGCCGTCGAGAGCGCTGTCGGACTCCAGAATCCCAACGATGAAGGCAGTGCAATCGAAAAGGTGGAACACGACATCGCGGGACGCCGGGTGATCGGCTGGTTTTGGCAGGTCGACCCGCTGTTCAAAGTCCGCTATCGCTACTGAGAGCCGGTGGGCTTGCATCAGATTGCAGCGCGCCTGACAGGATTCGAACCTGTGACCTTCGGTTTCGTAGACCGACGCTCTATCCAACTGAGCTACAGGCGCTTGCACTGGGAAAGGCTTGGGTGGCGCCTTCCGCAGGGAGGCGATTCTAGGGCTTAGGGCTGACCGCCGCTGGTGTCGGGCGGATCGGGCTCGGCGCGGGGCTCGAGCTTGATGTCGCGCTCGGCGCCGGGCTCGCCTTCGGCGATCTCGGTGCTGCGCTCGCGCTCGGCGTTGAGCTGGTGGCCGAGGAGGATCGCGACGTTGGTGAGCCAGAGCCAGATCAGCAGGACGATGAAGCCGCCGAGGGTGCCGTAGGTCTTGTCGTAGGAGCCGAAGTTGGCGACGTAGAGGCCGAAGGCGGCGGAGGCGAGGGCCCAGACGACGATCGCGACGATGCTGCCGGGCGTGACCCAGCGGAAGCCGCGCAGCTTGGCGTTCGGCGAGGCGTAGTAGAGGACCGCGATCATGACGAGGAAGACGGCCACCAGGACCGGCCACTTGGCGATGCTCCAGATGTCGACCGCGGTGCCGGAGAGACCGATCGGCTCGGCGACCGCCTCCACCACGGGACCGGTGAGGACGAGCCCAAGCGCGACCAGCGCCGCCAGCAGGACCATCACGAGGGTGACGAGGATCTGCAGCGGTCGCAGCTTCCAGAACGGCCGCCCCTCGGGCGTCTCGTAGATCACGTTGGAGGCGCGGATGAAGGCGCCGACGTAGCCGGAGGCCGACCAGAGCGCGATCGCCAGGCCGATCACCAGCGTCACCCCGGCGGTGCCGCGGTTTTCGGTCAGCGACTCGATCGGGCCGGCGAAGGTGTCCGAGGCCGAGCTCGGCCCGAGCGCGGTGACCATTTCCGTCACCGCCTTCGTCGTCGACTTCGGGTCGCCGAAGAGGCCGACCAGCGAGACCATCGCGATCAGCGCCGGGAACAGCGCCAGCAGCCCGTAGTAGGTCAGCGCCGCCGCCCAGTCGCTGAGGTTGTCCTCCTGGAACTCGGTGACGGTCCGCTTCAGGGTCGCGAACCAGCCGCTGCGCTTCTCTCTCTCGCTCGTCATGCGGGACGGATGCCCGCTGGGAGCGCTTCGAAACGCGCGGCGCTCAGGCGGCCGGCTGGTTCAGCCGCACGTGCCAGTGCACCGTGGCGCTCGCGACCTGCTGACCGCCCTCGTCGGCGAGGACGACCTGGCAGGGGAACTCGACCTTGCCGTCGGCGTCGAGCGCGGCAAGGGCGTCGTCTTTGGCGACGCCGAGCACCGCCGTCGCGGTGATGGGGCCCTTGGCGATCTTCTCGTAGGCGACCTCGGCGCTGCGGGCGAGCGGGGTGACGTCGCCCATGCGCTCGGCGAAGGCACCGACGAAGGCCGCCCCGGAGGCGGTCTCGGCGACGGTGAAGAGGGCACCGGCGTGCTGGGAGCCGACGTGGTTGCCGAGCTCGGGACGCTCGGGCAGGACGACGGTCGCCTCGCCCTCGGCGATCGAGGTGATCTCCAGGCCGAGGTGCCCGGCGAAGGGCACCGCCTGCGTCATCCCCTTGGCGATCGCGTCGAAGTCGGCCATGGCCGGGACCCTATCGGCCCTCGAAGCTGGCGTGCCCCGGGCCGCCGTGCTCCAGAAAGGTCCGCACAGCGTTCTGCAGGTCCGCGGTTGCGAACAGCTCGCCGGCGTCCCGCCGGACCGCCTCGTCGGCAGCCGGCACCCCGCCCTCGCGGAAGCGGGCGAGGACGTGCTTCGTCATCGCGTGCGCCCTGGTCGGCCCCGCTGCCAGCTCCGCCGCGAAGGCACGCGCCTGCGCGTCGAAGTCATCGCCGTCGAGGACGAGATTGACGGCGCCCCAGCGCTCCAGCTCCTCCGCGCCGAACAGCTCGCCGGTCATCACCAACTGCCGCGCCCGGCCGCTGCCGGCCCGCGCCGCCAGCCGCTGCGTGCCGCCCATCGAGGGCGTCAGCCCGACGACCTTCTCGACCAGACCGAACTGCGCCCCCGGCGCGGCGAGGATCAGGTCGCAGGCGAGCGAGATCTCGAAGGCCGCGGTCAGGGTCAGCGCGTGGGCGGCGAAGACGGTCGGTGCCGGCAGCGCCTCCAGGGTGTCGATCATCCCCAGCAGCCGGTCCCAGAGCGCGCTCGCCTCGGCCGGACTCAGCCCCTCGAAGACGTGGACGTCGACGCCGCCGGAGACCGCCCGGCCCTCGGCCCGGATCAGCAGCGCCCGCGGCGGCTCCGCCGCCAGCGCCGCGACCGCCGCCTCGACGCCGTCGATCATCGCCGCGTCGAACAGGTTCAGCGGCGGGCTGTCGAGGGTCAGCACCGCCAGGCCGCCGTCGCGCTCGACCCGCACCGGGCTTCCAGACGCGTTCATCGCTCCTCCGTCCTCATTCAGCCGGCACCCTGTGGACCTCGAACAGGTTCGTGCCCAGTCCCTGCTCCGGCAGCCCGGCGGTGATCGCGATCAGCTCCCCGGGCGCGGCGATCCGGTGCCGCGCCGCCAGCGCCGCGCAGCCGTCGAGCAGACCTCGGACCTCGGCGGCGTGGTCGCTCAGCACCGCGGTCACCCCGAACAGGAGGCTGAGCCGGCGCACCGTCTCGGGCCGCGGCGAGATCGCCAGCACCGGCACGTTGGGGCGGTGGGCGGAGATCAGCCGCGCCGTGCGGCCGCTCGTCGTCGGCACCACCAGCGCCTTCAGCCCCAGTCGATAGACGGCCCCGACCGCACCCTGGGCGACCGAGTCGGCGACGTCCTGGGTGGTCTGATCGGTGCGGGTGAAGAGCCACTCGCCGTAGCGCAGGTCGGGCTCGGTCGCGCGCGCGATCCGGTCCATCACCCGCACCGCCTCGACCGGATTCTTGCCGACCGCGGTCTCCTCGGAGAGCATCACCGCGTCGGTGCCGTCGTAGATCGCGTTGGCGACGTCGGTCACCTCGGCCCTGGTCGGCCGCCGTGCGGTCACCATCGAGGCCAGCATCTGGGTCGCCGTGATCGCCGGCTTGGAGTGCAGGCCGGCGATCCGGATCAGACGCTTCTGCATCACCGGCACCTCGGCCAGCGGCACCTCGATTCCGAGGTCGCCGCGGGCGACCATGATCCCGCCGGTGGCGGCCTCGACGATCTCCTCGGCGTGTTCGGCCGCCTCCCGCTTCTCGATCTTGGCGATCAGCGGGATGTCGGAGCCGAGCTCTCGCAGCCGCGCCGCCACCGGCTCCAGGTCGGCGGCGGAGGAGACGAAGGAGACGGCGAGCAGGTCGACCCCGTGCTCGACCGCGAAGCCGACCCAGTCGAGGTCGCCGTCGGTGGTCGCGCGCGGCAGCTCCTCGGCGCCCGGCACGTTCATCCCCTTGTGCGAGGAGAGCGTCCCGCCGACCTCGATCTCGCACTCGACCCCCTCCGGATCGGGATCGCGCACGCGCAGCCGGATCGCCCCGTCGGCGAGGTAGACGAGCTGCTCGGGGCGCAGCTTGGTCACCCCCGGCCAGTCGACCGGGATCGTCTCGCGGTCGCCCTCGACCTCGCGCGGCGTCAGGGTCACGTGCATCCCCGTCTCCAGCTCGGCGACGTCGTCGCGCAGCTCGCCGATCCTCAGCTTCGGCCCCGGCAGGTCGCCCAGCACCGCGACCTCGCGCCCCACCGTTTCGGCGGCGGCGCGGATCGCCGAGATCGTCTCCGCCTGGCGCTCGGGCCCGGCGTGGGAGAAGTTGAGGCGGAAGACGTCGGCGCCGGCGTCGACCAGCTGCTCGAGCACGCCGCGCTCCCAGCTCGCCGGCCCGACCGTGGCGATGATCTTCGTCCGCCGCCCGATGTGGGCGGCGCGCACCGGGTTGGGATCTGCCCGCATGTTCTGACTCTAGAGGCTGCCGAGCACGCGCCGCTCAGCCCCGAAAAAGAGTGCTGGCGCACCGCAGCACCTACTCTGACTCTATGCCTGAGGACGGGAGCCAACGTCGCCATCACCTGGATGCGATCCGCGTCTCGGCGATCCTCCTGCTGATTCCCTACCACGCCGCCCGCTATGTCCAGAAGGGCGACGGGGGCCGCGAGATCGTCGATGCCGTGGTCTGGTTCGTCCATACCTGGCACATGCCCCTGTTCTTTGCGATCTCCGGCTTCCTGGCCGCCAGCGCGCTGCGGCGATCGACCGCCGCCCGGCAGCTGCGCTCCCGGTTTCGCCGGTTGGGCCTGCCCCTGGCCGTGGGGATGCTCACCGTCGTGCCGCTGGCCAACTTCCTCGTGATCGGCGCGGCGGCACTCTGGCCGCGCAACGAGAAGCTGCCGCCGAAGCGGGAGCTGGAGCTCGCCAACGTCTTCAACCTGACGCCGCGGCACCTCTGGTTCATCGCCTACCTGCTGATGATCTCCCTGATCGCGATCGGGATCTGGCTGGCGATCCAGCGGGCGCCGGCGCTGGGAGCGGCCCTCAACCGCGGCTTCCGCAGGCTGATGAGGTCGTGGTGGGCCGTGCCCGCCCTGGCGTCGGTCAGCGCCGCGATCCTGATCACCAAGACCGGCTGGGTGGCGGGCGGGACCGCGTCAAGCTCGCTGATCCCCGCCCCGACCCTGTTTGCGTATTACAGCTTCTTCTTCTTCTTCGGCTGGCTTCTCAGCGGCCAGGGCAACCTCGTCGAGGAGCTCAAGAGCGGCGCCTGGCTACGGCTCGCGGCCGGGCTGCTGATCGCGGTGCCGGCGTTCCTCCTCTTCTACGACAACGGCGACTTCACCGGCAACGTCGGCACCGCGGGGGTCCTGGCGGAAATCGACGAGCTGCGCCTCTACGGGCTGCTCACCGTCGGCCTCGTCTGCTGGCTCACCCTGTTCGGGATCTGGGGCGTGCTTGCCCGGTACGTCCGCCAGGAGTCGCGCCCGCTGCGCTATCTGTCGGACGCGAGCTTCTGGATCTACCTCGTCCACATCCCGTTCCTCGTCGCGCTCCAGAGCTCCCTCGCCGAGACCGAGCTGACGATCCCCGCCCGTTACTTCCTGACCGTGAGCGGGACCCTCGCCCTGGCCGTCGGGACCTACGCCCTGGTCCGCGGGGCTCGCAAGCTGGCGAGGAAGCTGGCGCACACCCGTGACGCCCCTGGCTAGGGCGAACGCGTCACCCCTCCACCAGCGGGACCTCCCGGCGCAGGCGATCGAGCACCTGCAGCGCCCCCAGGTTGCGCAGCGCGTACCCCTGTCGCAGGCCCGCGGGCTGGAAGTCGATGGCGGTGCAGGGCGGGCAGAGCACGCTCGGGTGGACGCCGTCGCGGCTGAGGCCGTCGCCGGGAACCCCGGGTTCTTCCAGCTGGCGCCAGTAGTTCCAGAGCGGCAGCGCCCGGTTCTCGGCCAGGGCGGCGATCTCGGCGTTGAAGCGAGCGACCCGCGACGAGAGCCATGGCGCCGCCCGCGGCGGGATCGTGCTGACGACGGGAATGGCTCCCGCGTTCGAGACGAGCCTCGCGAGCCGGGCGAGGTCGAGGCGAAACCGCGCGGCGCTGATGCTTTTGAGGTCGTTGGTGCCGAACATGATCAACGCAACCGAAGGGCGGATCAGCTCGAGCTCGCAGCTGACGGCCGGCAACCCACCGCACTCCGGGAAGGATTCGCGTGGCAGCAGCGCATCGGCCGCCCGCCAGCCGCCGACGGCGGCCAATCCCAGCCGCGAGTAGCTGTTGCTGACCGGGCACTGGGCTTCCTCGGACCCCGCCGGGACGGAGGTCCGCCCGAAGAACCCCAGCGTCCCGCGCAACTCGCTCCAGCGGCCCAGGAGAGGCGGCGAGCACGCCAGCGCCTGCAGGAACGACGGCGAGGCGGTGATGCTGTCGCCGATCTTGGCGACCACCCCAGGGTGATTGCCGAGCCGCGCACCGCGGCTCGCGACCTTTTCGAGATGACCGGCGACGACGGGGCCGAGCGCCGGCACCACGGGCAGTTCCTGCCACTCGCTTGCACCGGCCTCCGGGCTGGAGGCAGCGCCGATCGCAAGCAGGACCAGGGTCGCGACGAGGGCTCTCGCCGCCGGCATTTCGATAGGAAGCTGCAACGGAGAGGGAGGGATTCGAACCCTCGAGAGAGCTTGCGCCCCCTACTCGCTTAGCAGGCGAGTGCCTTCAGCCACTCGGCCACCTCTCCGGGCACCGCGGCACCGATTGTAGGAAGTAACCGGCGCCCGCGGGGGTAGGCTGCGGCGATGGCGGCACGCACGCACGCGGAGCTGGAGGAGATCTTCGCCGAGGTCGAGGCGCCCTTCGCGTTCGTCGACCTCGACGCGATGTGGGCCAACGCCGACTCGATGCTGGAGCGGGCCGGGGAGAAGCGGGTCCGGGTCGCCAGCAAGTCGGTCCGCAGCCGGGCGCTGATCGAGGCGATCCTCGCCCGCGACCCGCGCTTCGCCGGGGTGATGACCTACACGCTGCCGGAGACCCTGTGGCTGGCCGAGCAGGGCTTCGAGGACCTGCTGCTCGCCTACCCGACCGCCGACACAGGCGCCCTCGGCGAGCTGGCGCTGCGCTCGGTCGCCAACCCCGACGGGGCGCCGATCGTGATGGTCGACTGCGTCGAGCACCTCGACGCGATCGAGTCGGTGCTCGGCGCCGATGCCGCCCCGGTCCGGCTCTGCATCGATCTCGACGCGAGCTGGTGGTGGCTGGCCGACCGGGTCAAGATCGGGCCGAAGCGCTCGCCCGTGCACACGACCGAGCAGGCGGTGGCGCTGGCGGCCGAGATCGGCCGCCGTCCGAAGCTGCGCCTGGTGGCGCTGATGGCCTACGAGGGCCAGATCTCCGGCGTCGGCGACAAGCCGCCGGGCCGGCGGCTGCGCGGCGCGGCGATCCGCTTCATGCAGAAGCGCTCCGCCGCGGAGATCGCCGAGCGCCGAGCGGCGGTCGTCGCCGCGATCGGCGAGCACGCCGAGCTGGAGATCGTCAACGGCGGCGGCACCGGCAGCCTCGAATTCACCGGTGCCGAGCCGGCGGTGACCGAGGTGACGGCCGGCTCCGGCTTCTACGCCCCCGCCCTCTTCGACCACTACACCCGCTTCAGCCTCTCCCCCGCCGCCGGCTTCGCGCTGCCGATCGTCCGCAAGCCGGCGCCGAAGATGGCGACGGCGCTGGGGGGCGGCTTCCTCGCCTCCGGCGCCGGCGACGCGGCGCGGCTGCCCACCCCCTGGCTGCCGCCGGGCCTGCGCTTCGACCCCGAGGAGGGCGCCGGCGAGGTGCAGACGCCACTGCTGGGCGAGCCCGCCGCCGGGCTCGGGGTCGGCGACCGGGTCTACCTGCGCCACGCCAAAGCCGGCGAGCTCTGCGAGCACTTCGACGCCCTGCACCTCGTCGCAGGCGGCGAGATCGTCGACGTCGTCCCCACCTACCGGGGCGACGGCCAGACCTTCCCGTAGGGGTACGGCCTACGGGCCGAGGACCCGCGCCGCGTACTCGTTCGTGAAGACCCGGCCGGGGTCGAGCTCGTCGCGGGCGCGCTGGAACTCGGCCCAGGCTGGGTAGCGCGGCGCCAGGGTGGCGGCGGTCTGGAAGTGGCGCTTGCCCCAGTGGGGGCGACCGCCGTAGGAGTCCATGATCTCCTCGACGGCCTCGAAGTAGGGTCGCCACTCCATCCCCCTGTACTGGTGGACGGCGATGTAGACCGTGTCGCGTTCGTGCGAGGGGCTGATCGAGGCGTCGTCGCCGGCGGCGATCCGCATCTCGATCGGGAAGAAGACCGGGTAGCGGTTCGAGCGCACCCACTCGATCACCCGCCGCACCGCCTCCGGCCCGTGCTCACGCGGCACCCCGTACTCCATCTCGGTGAAGCGGACGCGGCGCTCGTTGACGAAGACGCGATCGCTGCGGTCGACGGCGCGGCCGCCGGAGGCGAGCCGGCCGGCGAGCCGGGCCAGGTGCGGGATCGCCGCGGGAAAGGCGCGGCCGGTCGCCGAGAGCGCCCCCAGCGCCCAGTTCTCCAGCACGGTGTCGTTGAGGAAGGTGCCGGCCCGGCCGCGCGGCCTCGGCGGCGCAGCGGTCCGGTTGCGCTCCAGCACCAGGGCCTGCTCGGCGTAGGGGAAGGTGAAGAGCTCGTAGTGGTCGTGGGCGTCGGCGTCCGCCTGGAAGGTGTCGAGCACCTCCTCGCGCCGCCGGGCGGTGTCGACCCGCTCCAGGGTGAAGGCGGGGACGCAGCGCAGGGTGACGGCCGAGATCGCCCCCAGCGCCCCGACCCCGACCCGGGCCGCGCGCAGCAGCTGCGGATGGGTGGCGGCGCTGAGCTGGCGGACGCTGCCGTCGGCCAGCACCATCTCCATCCCCTCGACCTGGGCGGAGATGTTGCGCAGCTTCGCCCCGGTGCCGTGGGTGCCGGTGGAGATCGCCCCGGCGATCGTCTGGCTGTCGATGTCGCCGAGGTTCTCCATCGCCAGCCCGAGCCGGCTCAGCTCCTCGTTGAGCGCGGCGAGCCCGGTCCCCCCGCCGACCTTGACCAGGCCGGAGCCCGGGTCGGCGTCGATCACCCCGGCCAGCGCCTCGACCCGCACCATCGTCTCCTCGGTCATCGCCGCCTCGGTGAAGGAGTGGCCGGAGCCGGCGACGCTGACCGTGCGCCCCGCCGCAGCGACGGCCGCGATCGCCTCAGCCAGCTCGTCGCGCGAGCGAGGCCGCACCGTCTCCACCGGCCGGCAGCGCTGGTCGCCCGCCCAGTTGACCCAGGTGCCCGCCGCTCGCGCCCGCCTCGCCATCCACCTCAGCCTAGTACGCCGCCGAGTGGTCATTTACCGTGGCTATAGCGACGGTAAGTGTCCACTCGGCCGCGGCGCCAGGGCTCGGAAGGCGTAGAGGACGGTCGCCAGGAGAAGAGCGGAGATCAGGATGCTGGGGAGGGCGTTGCCGGTGAGGTCGGCAACGACGCCACCGCCGACGCCGCCCAGCACCTGCCCGATCGCCCAGGCCATGTTCGAGAGGCCGGCGGCGAAGCCCTGGTGCAGGTCGGTGGCCGCGGCGGCGTCGGAGAGCATCGTCATCGCCGGCGCGAAGCAGAACCCGGCGCCGACCGAGGTGACGATCAGCGCCGCCAGCACCCCGGCCAGCGAACCGGCGATCCCGATCGCCGTCATCGTCACCGCGCAGACCGAGAGGCCGCTGACGTACGGGAGCCGGCGCCCGACCCGGTCCGAGTAGCGGCCGGCGAGGGGTGCCAGCGTCGCCTCGATCGCCGCCCCGGCGATGAAGCCGGCGGCGATCACCGCGTGGCCGCCGCCGAGGTCGTCGATCCGCAGCGGCACCAGCACCTCGATCGCCCCGAACATCGTCGAGGGGACGGCGACGAACAGGGCCGCGTTCAGCACCGGCCGGCTGACCATCGTCGCCCCGACCTCGCGCAGGTCCTGGCGCTCGCTCACCTCCGCTTCGGGGAAGCGCAAGCAGATCCAGGCGAGCGCGGAGGTGATCGCCATGATCGAGCCGAAGACGACCTCGGTGCCGAGCGCGCCGGCGACCGCGCCGAGCGCCGGGCCGAGCAGGGCGCCGGCGATCGCCGTCCCCAGCGCCGTGCCGATCACCCGGCCGCGGCGATCCTCGGAAGCGGTCGTGATCAGCCAGGTCAGCGCCCCGGCCCAGATCAGCGCCCCGGCGATGCCCTGGACGAAGCGGGCAGCGTCGAGCAGGACGATGTTGCGGGCGAAGCCGAAGACGACGCTGGTGACGCCGAGCAGCAGCAGGCCGCAGATCACCGTCCGCCGCGGGCCGATCCGAGTGGCGACCCAGCCTCCCGGCAGCGCCGCCCACAACGTGCCGGCGGCGTAGGAGGCGGAGAGGATCCCCGCTTCGGCCTCGCTCAGCCCCAGCTCGTCGACGTAATCGGGCAGCAGCGGCGCGATCGCGGAGAAGAAGGCGACGTCGATGAAGACCATCGCCGAGCAGAGCAGGACCAGGCGGCGCATGGCACCATCCAATCAACCCGAGGAGGGGTGGCAGAGCGGTTGAATGCGCCGGTCTTGAAAACCGGTGGCCCCGCGAGGGGCTCGTGGGTTCGAATCCCACCCCCTCCGCTCACCCAGCGCCCCGGCGGCCAGACGTCAGCGCACCTCCATCGCCTCCAGCCCCCGATCGAGCGCCGCCGGCGACGTCGCCCCCAAGGGGACCGGGACGGCCCTGAAGGTCGAGGCCGGCAGCTCGAGGCGGAAGGCGATCCGCTGCCTGCGGTCAAAGCCGGTGATGAGCGGATTGTCTCCCCAGCTGACCAGCCAGCCGCCCCGTTCCAGGGGCCTGGCCGAGCCGCAGCAGTGGCTGGTGGTGATCCGCGAGTCGTTCATCTGGCCGAGGTAGGTGGCCGTGCCCCGCTCGAGATCGAGCCGGTAGGAGACGACGCGGGGGCGGCGCGGCCGGTCCTTGCCGTTGTCGTAGATGCTGATGCTGCCGTCCTCGGCGACCCGGGCGTCGTGCTGACCGCCGAACAGCTTCACGGCGGGATCGCCGAGGATCTTCAACGAGTCGGCCGTCTCGGTGCCACCCAGCTTCCAGCGAATGTCCCCCGTCGAGCGCTCGATCCCGTAGACCGCGTCGGTGTGACGCATCGACACCACCACTTCGTCGCGCCCGCGCGGCTCGATCGAGTTGACGTGCACGGGGTCGAAGGTGGTGACCCCGCCGGCGCGCTTGCCGTTGCTGAGGACGTTGCGCCACCAGCGCCCGGTCTCCTCGAGGCCGATGTGCTGCCGCGAGTTCCAGCGCCATACGACCCGCCCCTCGGGATCGATTTCCTGGACCTCGGCGAACACGGCGGAGGCGCTCGGCGGCCCGCCGAAGCGGCTCAGGTCGACCTTCGTCCCCGGGGCGTAGGTGTCGACGAGGACGTTGCCGTCGTCGAGTTCCCGGAACTCGTGCCCGTCGACGATCTCCCCCTTCGTCCTCACTTCCCGCAGCAACCGCCCCGAGAGCGAGCGGATCTCGTGGGCCATGCGCGGGTCCAGGCCGTAGCCGTCGCCGAACGACCGCGCCCAGGAGACCGTGGCGTCACCGAGGACCTGGGCCCAGAGCGCCCGGGTGCTCGGACTGAACCACCAGCGCGGGACGCCCTCGTGGTCGAAGACGATCACCCACGGCCGGGCCGCCGGGGAGACCCGGAAGGCGACGACGAACAGGCCGGGTCCGGTCGGGCGCAGCCGCTGGAACCGCCAGCCGGGAAAGCCGCTCGGCAGGCACCGCCCCTCGTAGGCCTGGCGGTCCTCGCCGCCGAGCGCGACGATCTCGAAGTCCGCGCCGGGGGCGACGCCGGCGCCGGCCTCGAACGTGCCGGTGCGCGGCTCCCCGGAGCCGACCGCGACCCGCGTTTCGCCAGCGGCGACGACTCGCACCGGCGGCTCGCCGCGGCCGCAGCGCGAGACGTAGCGGTGCTCGGCGGGATCGAAGCCCGGGTAGAGGCCGCTGACCGAGAGCGAGGCAGGGGCGTCCGACTCGGGGGGGTCGGAGGCCCCGCAGCCCCAGACCGAGAGGGCGAGCACTGCGCAAGCGCTCCAGCACAACATCGGTATCGCCCTTCGAAGCATGCCCCCGAGTCTAGGAGCGAGCCATGTCCACCCACCGGTAGAGGAAACCGGCACTGGCGGACGAACGCTCTGAGATGAGGGCGGAGAGCAGCACCCGGACGGGCTCTCGCTGGGCGACGCGGGCGGAGCAGATCAGCGACGCCTTCGGCTTGGTCCTGCTGCTCGTCCTCGCCACCTACGCCCTGCTCTCCCTGATCGACGATCGGGGCTGGGACGCGGTGCTGCTGGCGGCGGTGACCGGCGCCACCTCGGTCGTCGCGCTGGTCAGCTCCCATGCCAAGGCAGGCGCCGTGCGGGCGGCCCTGGCGCTTTCCGCCCTCGGCGTCGTCCTCGCCGCCGTCGCCGCCCTCAGCGACGCCCATCTCTGGCTCAACCTCGCCTCGCTGGTCGAGATCTGCGTGCTGGCGGCGGCGATGCTGGCCGTCCTGCGCCGCGTCGTCACCAGCGCCGAGATCGGCTTCCGCACGATCCTCGGCGCGCTCAGCTTCTACGCGACCCTCGGCATCCTCTTCACCTACGTCTACGCCACCGTCGACCGGCTCCAGAGCGGGCCTTTCTTCGAAGGCGCCGCCCAGCCCGACAGCAGCGACTTCGTCTTCTTCAGCTACACGACGCTGACCACGACCGGCTACGGCAACCTCGTCCCCGCGGAGCAGCCGGGACAGATGCTGGCCGGGCTGGAGATGATGGTCGGCCAGATCTTCCTCGTCACCCTGGTCGCTGGCCTGGTCAGCCTCTGGCGGCCCGGCGAGGGGATCCGCCGCCGCCGCGCCGGACACAAGGAGAGCTGAGACCCCCGCGGCCGGACAGAGCCCGGCCGCGGGGATCGGCGCCTGGCAAGCTCACTCGAAGTACGGGCCGTGGAAGCCGAAGGGGATGTGATGGGGCACCCTGGCGCGCCCCACCTCATCCATCGTCGCCGCGTCGAGCACGAGCAGGTAAGAGCTGGCGCTGCGGCCGTCGAGGACGACCGAGAGCAGCACCCCGTCGTCCTCGGCGCGGTCGGGCTGGGGCGTGGGCACGAAGACCGGCTCGCCGGGGTAGGAGCCGGGCTCCCACCAGGTCGTCGCGGCCCCGTCGCCGACGTCGACCTTGACCAGCTGGTCGAGGAAGTCGGCCGGAGCCCCATCCTCGCCGCGGTGGACGCCGGCGCCGTAGACGAAGCGATACGGCCTGCCGTTGCGCTCGCGGTAGTCGATCCGCGGCAGCTCCAGGGCCGCCTCGCTCAGCTCCTCCTCGACGACGGCGCCGCCCGAGAGCCCAACCCGGTAGCGCCGCAATCGTCCCTCCGCCAACTCCGGCGAGGTCCCCGTCCGCAGCCGCTCCAGGTAGAGCGCCCGGACGATGGCGGCGTCGTCGTAGGCGATCAGGTCGAGAACCAGCTCCTCACCGCGCTCGAAGGCGTTGACGTGGTGGAAGCTGAAGCACGGCGCCGCCTCGTAGCGGCCGCGCAGGTCCCCGCCCTCGCGCTCGAAGACGAGGATCTCGGTCCCCAGCTCCGGCTTCCAGCGGTAGTTCTCGATGAAGGGCCGCCCGCTCAACCCAAGCCGCAGCGGGCTGACGACGAGCGGGAAGGCGACCAGGACCGCGTAGCGCTCGGTCAGCGCGAAGGAGTGCATGTAGGAGGGCTCGGAGACCGGCAGGGAGGCGATTGGCCGCTGCCGGGAGCGGTCAGCCTGAGCATAGATTCGGTACTCCGAGCGGGGCCCGAAGTGGGTGGCGTAGGCGACCAGCTCGCCGCGCTCGGGGTCATGGTGGGGGTGCGCGGTGGCGTGCAGGCCCGGCGGCTCGTAGGCGACCCCGAGCGCCTCCAGGGTCTCCGGGTCGAAGGCGACCGGCAGCGGCGTCTCGGTCATCGCCACGAACTCGTCGCCGAGCCGCGTCAGGTTGACGTTGCAGTTGTCGGTCAACCGCGGCCGGAACATCGTCGCCGCCCGCTTGAACAGCGAGCGGCAGGGGTCGGTGGCGAACTCGCCGTAGGAGATGCGCCCGGCCTCGACCTCGCGATAGGCCTCGGTGCGAAGGAAGCGGTTGGCGTAGGCGACCCGGCCGCCGTCGAAGGAGAAGCGGTGCAGCATCGCCTGGCCGTCGAACCAGTGCCGCAGCGCCCTCTCCCCCGCCTCGAACTTGGCTGGGCCGTTGCGCAGCAGCGTCCCGCTCAGCCACGCGGGTATCTGGCCCTCGACCGGCAGACGGTCGAGCTCGATCTCCCTGTCGAGGGAGGCGAAGCCCGCCAGGCACCCGGGCCTGGCTACTGTGCCTGCCTCCAGCATCGTTATCACAGCGTCCTCCCGGATCGTCTGTTTAGGACGGTGCACTTAATACCATCTGGCAGAGACAGATGTCGAACGAGACCCGCCTCACCCCCACCTCCTACATCGTCCTCGGCCTGATCGAGGCCGCCGGCGAGGCAACTCCCTACGACCTCAAGCAGGTCGTCGCCCGCAGCCTCGGCAACTTCTGGTCACTGCCCCATGCCCAGCTATACGCTGAGCCGGAGCGGCTGACCGCCGGCGGCCACCTCGAGGAGCGACGCGAGGAGGGCGGCCGGCGACGGCGCTACTACAAGCTCACCGGCACCGGGCGCGCGGCCCTGCGAGAGTGGCTGGCGGAGCCGACGGCGGAGATGACGGAGCTGCGCGACCTCGCCATCCTCAAGGTCTTCTTCGGTGCCGACCCGCAGCAGATGGCAGCGGCACAGCTGCCGGCCCGGCGCGCCAAGGCGGCGGAATACGAGGAGATCGAGCGGAACCTGGCCGGTGTGGAGGGGGCCGGGGGCCCGCTGCTCGCCCTACGGGCCGGGATCGTCCATGAGCGGGTCTGGGTCGACTTCTGGGCAGGCCAGCTGGAGGGTGAGTCGACCGAGGGCCGAAGCGGCGAGGGCTGAGCTACTCGGAGAGCTCGACCCGGTCGATGCCCTGCGGCTCGAGCGGCTGGTCCGAGGCGTCGGTCGGGGTGCCCTCGATCGCGTCGACGGCCTCCATGCCCTCGACGACTTCGCCGAAGACGGTGTGCTTGCCGTCGAGCCAGGGCGCGGCCTCGGTGGTGACGATGAAGCACTGCTAGCCGTTGGTGTTGGGCCCGGCGTTGGCCATCGCCAGCGCCCCGCGCTTGATCTTGTGCTCGTTGAACTCGTCCTCGAAGGTGTAGCCGGGGCCGCCGCGACCGGTGCCCTCCGGGCAGCCGCCCTGGATCATGAAGTCCGGGATCACCCGGTGGAAGACGAGCGTGTCGTAGAAGCCGTCGGCGGCGAGCTTGCGGAAGTTCTCGACCGTCTTCGGCGCGTCCTCGTCGTGCAGCTCGAGGACGATCGCGCCGGCGCTGGTGTGGAGGGTCGCTCGCGACATCTGATCGTGGACCCTAGCGGGTGCGCGAGCCGCGCACGTGGACGACGACCGAGCGCGAAGCGCCCGGCGCATACGGCCAGCGCTCCTCGGCGAGGGCGACGGCGCGGAGGACGATCCGGGCGCGCCCGGTCACGTAACGTAAGCGGTAGCGGGCCCGAAAGCGCCCCCGATGCCCGCTGCGGGTGACCAGCACCGGGCGCCAACGACGAGTCGCCTCCTCCAGGTACTGAATCGCCACCACCTTGCCGCGGCGGGGCATCGGCGTCCCGAGCCGGCGCACCTGGCCGCTGAGCCTCAGCACCTGGCCCGTGCGCAGCTTTCGGGGAGCGGCCCGCAGAACGATTCCCGAGCGCACCCGCAGCTCGAAGGCCGAGTGGCCGGCGGGCTCGAGGCGAGCGTCACCGGCGAAGTAGACGTCGAGGCGCCGGGAAGGGCCGGGCGGCAGCTCGAAGCGAAAGCTGCCGTCGGTGCCGGTGAGCGCTCCGACCGAGGTGGCCGGTTCGCTCGAGCCGCGGGAGAAGCGCGAGACCAGCCGCACCTCGCGCTCGGGGATGCCGATGCCGTCGGCCTTGGTCAGGCGGCCGCTCAGCACCGCCCCCGCCGCGAAGGGCGCCGTGAGGCGGTCGCCGCGCCCGCGACTGCCGCGCAGGCGGGCGAAGAGCCGGGTGCTGGCGCGGGGGACCACCGCCGGCGCCACCTTGCGGAGGGCCATCTGCGTGCCGTCGGCGCGCAAGGTGGTCGAGGCGGCGTTGCCGGCGGCATCGACCGCGTCGGCGCGGAATAGGTAGGTGCCGGGAGCGAGCTCCGGCATCGCCGTCACCAGTTGGGCACGGCTCGGGGCCCCACCGGAGACGAGCCTGGTCGGCAGCTCCAACCAACGCTCCGAGTCGGCACGGCGGTAGAGGATGCTGCCGGCGGCCGGGCCGGAATGACCGTCTTCGACCGTGGCGCGCAGCTGCTCGGGCAGGCCAGGGCCTTCATCGGACGCGAAGGCGACCGTCGGACGCAGGTCGTCGAGCCGCAGCGGCACGGTCACCGCCGAGGCCGGCGCTTCGTTGCCGGCCTCGTCGCGCAGCCAGAGCTGCAGCGAGTAGGCGCCGGCCGCCGGCACAGACAGATCCTGCATCGCCGTGCGCCAGCGGCCGGGCGCGAAGCGCACGCCGGTGTCGTAGGCAGGCCCGAGCAGGCGCCAGGTCGCACCGCCGATCGGACTGCCGGCGCCCTGGTCGGGGTTGAGCCAGGCGAGGTCGAAGTCGTTGACCCGGCGCCAGCCCTCCCCTCCCACCAGCGCCACCGAGTGCGGGTGAGCCGGAGGGTTGTTGTCGATCAGGACGGTGCGGGAAGGGGCGCAGGCCGCGTTGCCGGCGAAATCGGAGGTGCAGTGGCCGAGCGTGTGGGCGCCGTCGCTGAAGCCGGTGGTGGCGACCCAGTGGACCGCGGAGACGTTGGTCAAGCAGGGGCGCATCCTGGTCGCCCGCCACTCGCCCTCGATCAGGGCCTGCTCGCAGGGGTACTCGCTGAGGCCGACGCGGGCCCCGTCGAGCGTCGTCTCGCCGAAACGAACGCCGCTGCCGGCGTCGTAGCCGTCGACGGAGACGAACTGGTTGCCGCGACGCCAACCGCCGTCGGTGAGGTCGCCGCCGGTGATCCACGCACCCGGAGGGACGCCGTCGTCGATAGTCAGCGTCAGGCTCCGCAGCGAGGACCACGAGCCGGGATCCAGCGAACACCACTTGCTGTCGCCCCGGGCGCAGAGCAGGCGGTCCTCGATCGCCGGCACCGAGGGCGTGAAGGTGAAGGCGAATTCGCGCCCGAAGACGTTGGTGGTAGACGCGAGGAGGAACGGGCTGAAGGTCCCGCCGGCGTCGATCGCGCCGAGCCGTTGCTCGAGCCCGTCGTGGAGGACCTGCCACCAGACCCCGCGCACGTGGCGGATGTTGGTCGTGGGCGGCGCGTTCCAGCGCCAGCGGGCGAAGCGGGTGCCGGAGACGGTGCCCTGGCCGTCGCGGGTGAGGCTCTTGGCGTGGGCGCCGGGCTCGCCGCAGTAGGCGTCGGGGCGGAACTTGGCGCCGCCGGTGCTGTCCCACCAGTCGGCGTCGAGCCCGGCAGCGTTCCAACCGCACTGAGCGACCGGGTAGAAACCGGCGCCCGCCTCGCGGGCGGCGAACAGCAGCATCGCCGCCGCCAGCGCGATCCCCATTGCCACGATCCTGCCCCGCACGATCCACTTGCCCGACATCCCGTCCCCTCTCGCTCGGCTGCCTGTCGAGCGCTAAGCGGCGGGCGCCGAAGTCTCTCCCCCTTTGGAGGCGAGAATCGCCGCAACTTGCGGGCGGGGGCTGCCGCCGCACCGCCTCTGCGAGAATGGCCGCGATGCCGACCAAGGACCAGATCACCGAGAAGCTGCGAGCCGTAATCGACCCCGAGCTGCGACGTTCGATCGTCGAGCTGGGCATGGTGCGCTCGATCGAGATCCACGACGACGGCCGGGTCGAGGTGATCGTCTCGCTGACCACCGCCGGCTGCCCGATCCGCTCCCACTTCGAACAGGCGGTCGCCGCCCAGGTGAAGGAGCTCGACGGCGTGACCACGGTCGCGGTTGGCTTCGACGTCCTCTCCGACGACGAGAAAGGCGCGCTGCAGAAGACCCTCGGCCGCGGCAAGCTGCCGCAGGGCGCCCTGGCCCAGGTGAAGAACGTGATCTGCGTCTCTTCCGGCAAGGGGGGCGTCGGCAAGTCGACGATGACCGCCAATCTGGCAGCGGCGCTGGCCGCCGAAGGCCACTCGGCCGGCGCCCTCGACGCCGACGTCTACGGCTACTCGATCCCGCGCATGCTCGGGGTCAACCGCAAACCCGATGTCAACGGCGAGCGCAAGATCCTGCCGCTCGACAGCGCCAGCGGTGTCAAGGTGATGTCGATCGGGTTCTTCGTCGAGGAGAACTCGGCCGTCGTCTGGCGCGGCCCGATGCTGCACAAGGCGATCCAGCAGTTCCTCGAGGACGTCGCCTGGGGCGAGCTGGAGTACCTGCTGCTGGACCTGCCGCCGGGGACCGGCGACGTCTCGATGACGCTGGCACAGCTGCTGCCGCAGGCGAAGTTCGTGGTCGTGACGACGCCGCAGCCGGCGGCCCAGTCGGTCGCCCGCCGCGGCGCCGAGATGGCGCTCAAATTCGACCTCGAGATCATCGGCGCGATCGAGAACATGTCCGGCTTCACCACTCCCGACGGCGAGCGCTTCACGATCTTCGGCGAGGGCGGCGGCCAGCTGCTGGCCGACGAGCTCGACGTGCCGTTACTGGGCAAGGTGCCGCTCTCCGAGCCGCTGCGCGAGCATGCCGACAACGGCACGCCGCTGGTGATCGCGGAGCCCGACGCCCCCGCGTCGCAGGCGATCCGCCAGGCCGCGCGGGGCATCGTCGCCGCAACCCCGCAGGAGCTGCCCGTCCTGCAATCGACGCCGGCTGCCGCCGAGGCTCCGGCGATCGGCGGCACGCCGCTCCCGGTCGTTCAGTAGCGACCCGCGCCAGAGCAAGAAAAAGGCCGCCCGGAGGCGGCCCTTTCGAAGCTGCTGCGAACCAGCGCTAGGCGGCCTGGCTCTTGAAGTAGTTGGCGTTGATCTCGGTGAATTTGGCCCACTCGGCCGGCAACTGGTCCTCGGCGAAGCAGGCGTCGACCGGGCAGGCCTCGACGCAGGCGTCGCAGTCGATGCACTCGTCGGGATCGATGTAGAGCTGCTTCTGGGCCTCGTAGTCGGGCTCATCCGGAGTCGGATGGATGCAGTCGACGGGGCAGACCTCGACGCACGAGTTGTCCTTCTCCCCGATGCACGGCTCTGCGATCACGTAGGTCAAGTTGGAAATCCCTTCGAGGTCGAGTTCGTAGCTCCGCCGTCTGGCCGAACAGCCAGGCGAGGGCGTCATTGTACGGCGCTCAGCCGTCGCGGGCCCCTCCGAGCGACGGCGGCGGGCCCCTGGTTCGGTCATCTAGGGTTGGACGCGTGATCCAGCTGACGGGCGCCACAGGGGTAGTTGGCTCGGCGCTGCTGCCCGAGCTGCTCGACGCTGGCCACGAGGTCCGCTGCATGGTCCGCGAGCCGCGCCGGCTGGGGCCGAACCGGGTCCGCGTGCAGCTCTCGCTCGCCGACCTCGCCGACCCGCGCAGCCTGCGCCACGCCGTCCGCGGCGCCGACACCGTCATCCACCTGGCGGCCGCGGTCCGCGACCAG
>DATHUE010000190.1:0-28856 GCA_035462545.1 Solirubrobacterales bacterium | reverse complement strand
CTGTGGGGTACCCCTCCCAAAACACTCAAAAGCGAGCGCATGCGAGCGGGTTTTGGGAGGGGTACCCCACAGCCCCCACCCTCACATCAAAACCTCGCAGTACACCTCTGTATTCGGTGCACGTCCCCACGCGCCCGCTGGATGCACCGAATCAGCTTGTCCGAGCTGCGCCCCCCGGCATGCTTGGCCGACCTGATCGACCGGCGGATCTGGCGCTCCACTTTGCGGTTGACCTGTTCGATCGTCTTGCCGATGTCGGTCACGTCGGCGCCGGGGCCGAACGACTTTTCGAAGTTCCTGTTGGCGCCGTCGATCGCCTTCTCGGTGGTGTCGAGGACCGGCTGGACGATGAAGAAGTAGGCGGCGGCCAGCATCCCGACGCCGACCAGAAGGCTGATCAGGCCGCCGACAAAGTTCCCAAATAGGTTGCGCAGCATTTCCACGATGCTGGCCGCAGACTATCCTGCGACCCGTGGCGAAGGACACCGAGAAGCTGATTCGCCAGCTCTCGCTGATCTCGTTCCTGATGGCACAGGGGAGGCCGGTTTCGGCCCTCGAGATCAAGCGCGAGGTGGAGGGCTACAGCGACATGAACGACGACGCGTTCGCGCGCCGTTTTTACGCGGACCGGGCGGAGCTGGAGAGCCTCGGCATCCAGCTCGGGGTCGAGAAGCCCGGCGAGGGCTTCTTCGAGGCCGAGCTCTACTCGCTGCCGCCGGAGAACTTCTACCTCGACGAGATCGAGTTCTCGCCCGACGAGCTGGCGGCGCTGAGCACGGCGCTGATGCTGCTGACCGACGGCGGCTTCGCCTACGCCGAGCCGCTGCGGCTGGCCCTGCAGCAGGTCGCCTGGGGCCACCCGAACCCGCTCAGCGAGGGCGAGCGGGCGCCGATCGAGATGGCGATGACCGCCTCCGCCGGTGGCCGCGACCTCTCCCAGCGCCTCTCGAAGATCGAGACCGCGATCAGCCGCCGCAAGACGATCGAGTTCACCTACTACACGATGGAGCGGGGCGAGACCGAAAAGCGCAAGGTCGACCCCTACCACCTGGTCTTCCGCGGCGGCCAGTTCTATTTGATCGGCCACGCGCACGAGCGCGACGCGGTCCGCGTCTTCCGCCTCTCGCGGATCCAGGGCAAGGTCGGGTACGCCTCCAAGGCCGAGCACGACTTCTCGCCGCCCGAGGACTTCGACCGCCGCGACTACGGCAGCCGCGCTGACTGGCAGCTGGGGGAGACGAAGGGGACGGCGAAGATCTTCGTCCGCGACCGGATCGCCTGGCTGATCGAGCGCGACTTCGGCTCCTACGGCGAGCTGCGAGCGGCCAAAAAGAGCGACGGCGCACCCGGCAAGGGCAGCGTCTTCGAGACGACCTACGCCTCCGAGCGCGAGCTGATCGCCTGGGTCCTGCGCTGGCGCGCCAACGCCCAGGTGCTGGAGCCCGCCGAGCTGCGCGAGGAGGTCGAGAGCCGGGTCGGGCTGCTGCGCGACCGCCACCAGAACGGCTTCGAGCCGGCGGAGATCGTCGACCGGCCGTTGCGCGAGGCGCCGCGCCGCGCCCGCGCCAACGGCCGCGGCGAGGCGGCGATCCGGCCCGAGCGCTTCGCCCGCCTCGTCACCCTCGCCGGGATGCTGATCGAAGCCGCGAAACAGGGCGAGCGGCTGCACGTCGTCGAGCTGCGCCAGCGCTTCGAACTGAGCGAAGACGAGCTGCGCGAGGACGTCGAGCTGCTCAACGTCGTCAACTTCGGCGGCGGCACCTACGTGCTGTTCGCCGAATTCGTCGGCGACGAGATCGAGGTCGACTCGCAGCCCTACGGCGACAACTTCGCCCGCCCGGCGCGGCTGCTGCCGCTGGAGGCGAAGGCGCTGGTCGCCGCGATCGACCTGTTCGGCGAGCACCTGCCGCAGAACGACCTGCAGAGCGCCCGCGAGAAGATCGTCGTCGCGCTCGGCCACGATCCCTCCGAGGAGGGCCTGGAGATCGCCCCGGCCGGCGGCTGCGACGCCGGCGTCGCCCGCACCGTCAACCAGGCGATCGCCGCCCGCAAGGTGCTGGAGATCAAGTACTACAAGGAGAACGAGGACCAGTTCACCGACCGCCGGGTCGAGCCCTACCGGCTCCAGAACGGGCACGAGGGCTGGTACGTCGCCTGCTACGACTCGGCCCGCGAAGGCCTGCGCCACTTCAAGCTCGACCGGATCAAGGAGGCGACCGTCGCCGAGGAGCCCTTCGAGCCGCGGCCGGAGATCGAAGATCTGGCCGGGGTGCAGGAGTGGATGACGCAGGGGGAGATGCCGACCGCCGACGTCGCCCGGGTCTGGGTCTCGCCCGACCGCGCCCGCTGGTTGCGCGAGGAGCGGACCGTGATCGAGGAGCTGGCCGACGGCGCCGTCGTCGTCGAGCTGCCCTACGCCGGCAAGTCGTGGCTGGTGCGGGAGATCCTCCGCGGCGCCGGCGACCTGGTCGTGCTCGAGCCCGAGGACGCCCGCGCCGCGATCGCCAAAGAGGTCGCGGGCTGACCGAGGCCCCCGGTCACCCCGAGATCGCCCGGATCGTCGCTCCCAACCCGGGGCCGATGACTCTGGAGGGGACCAACACCTATCTCTACGGTTCGGGGCCGTGCGCGGTGATCGACCCCGGGCCTGAGGACGCTGGTCACCTCGAGGCGGTGCTCGCCGCCGCCGCGGAGCGGGGTGGGATCGGGATCGTCCTGCTGACCCACTCCCACGGCGACCACGCCAACGGGGCGGAGCCGCTGGCGGAGCTCGCCGGTGCCGAGGGGGAGCGCCCGCCGGTAATCCTGCCCGGCGACGGCGAGGAGCACGCCGGCCTGCGCGCCCTCGCCACCCCCGGCCACGCCCCCGACCACGTCTGCTTCCTGAGCGACGACGGCGCCTGCTTCAGTGGCGACCTCGTGCTCGGCCTCGGCTCGACGATCGTCCCGCCGGGCGGCGGCTCGCTCGCCGCCTACATGGACTCGCTGCGCCGCCTCCAGGCCGAGCCGGTCGAGCTGATCGCCCCCGGCCACGGCCCCTGGATCGCTGACCCCGCGGCGAAGCTGGCCGAGTACGTCGAGCACCGTGAGATGCGCGAGCGCAGCCTGCTCGCCGCCTTGGAGGGCGGCGAGCGCTCGAAGGCGGCGCTGCTGGCCGCCGTTTGGGACGACGTCCCCGAGCCGCTGCGCCCTGCCGCCGCGGTCGCGATGGAGTCCCACCTCGAAAAGCTCGCCGCCGAGGGACGGTTGCCCGGGGACCTGGTCGATTGATCACAGACTGGCCAGCCGGCCAAGCCTCTGATACACAATCGCTATGGGGCGCCTGAGCAATAGCCGCACGGTCAAGGCCGGATTGCTGGCCGGGGGGATCGGGACCGGCTTGACGGCGGCGACGATCGCCGCGGCCTGGCACTGGTTGGCGCGCCGCCCGTTGCCGAAGACGCGCGGGACGATCGAGCTGCCGGCGCTCGACGGCCGGGTGCGGGTGCGCCGCGACCGCTGGGGCGTGCCCCACATCGAGGCCGAGCGCGAGCGCGACCTCTACTTCGCCGAGGGCTTCTGCCATGGCCAGGACCGGCTCTGGCAGATGGAGTCCTACCGGCGGGTGGTCGAAGGCAGGCTGGCGGAGATCGCCGGTCCCGAGGGGCTGCCGATCGACCGCCTGCTGCGCACGCTCGGTGTCCGGCGAGCCGCCGAGCGCGAGGTGGGGGAGCTGGACCCGCTGCTGCGCGAGCGGCTGGAGCGTTTCTGCGAGGGCGTCAACGCCGCCGTCGAGGCGGCGCCGGCGCTGCCGTTCGAGATGCAGCTCCTGCGCCTGCGCTTCGAGCCGTGGCGGCCGGTCGACGTGCTCAGCCTCGGCAAGCTGCTCGCTTTCGGGCTCTCGACCAACTGGGAGCGGGAGCTGCTGCGGGCCGACATGGTCCGCACCCTCGGCCCGGAGCTGACCGCGAAGCTCGATCCCGGCTACCCGGCCGACAACCCGGTCGTCACCCAGGAAGCGTGGTCGGGAGACGGGCTGGCGATCGTCGAGCAGATCGACGCGGTGCGGCGCTCGCTGGGGCTCGCGGTCGAGGCCAGCGGCTCCAACAACTGGGCGGTGAGCGGCGCCCTGAGCGCCACCGGCGGGCCGCTGATCGCCGGCGACCCGCACCTGCCCCCGAGCATGCCGGGCATCTGGTACCAGGTGAGCCTGCGCTGCGGCGAGCGCTTCGTCCGCGGCGCCTCGCTGCCGGGGATGCCGGGCATCTACATGGGCCAGAACAACGACGTCTGCTGGACCTTCACCAACGTGATGGCCGACGTCGAGGACCTGTTCGTCGAGAAGGTCGAGGGCGACCGCTACCTGTTCGAGGGCGAGTGGCGGCCGCTGCAGGTCGTCCGCGAGGAGATCGCCGTCAAGGGCCGCTCTGAGCCGCTCGTGCTCGAGGTCCGCAGCACCCACCACGGGCCGATCGTCAACGCGGCGCTCGGCGCCGACGAGGCCGAGCCGCTGGCGCTGGCCTGGCAGACCCTGGCGGAACCGACCTCCTTCCTCGGCATGTTCGAGCTGCTGGAGATCGACTCCGGCCGCGAGCTGGTCGCCAAGCTCGAGGGCCACACCTCGCCCGCCTCGAACCTGATCTGGGCCGACCGCGACTCGATCGGCTACAAGCTGATCGGCCGGCTGCCGCGCCGCCGCGGCGGCTGTCCCGACCTGCCGAAGCCGGGCTGGACCGGCGAGTACGAGTGGGAGGGGACGGTCCCCTACGAGGAGCTGCCGGAGACGATCGACCCGGAGAGCGGCTTTCTCGTCACCGCCAACAACCGGATCGTCGGCGACTCCTACCCGCACCACATCACCAGCGAGTGGCTCGACGGATTCCGCGCCAAGCGGATCGAGGAGCTGCTGCGGGCCAGCGACGAGCACGACCTCGAGGGCTTCGAGGCGATGCAGTCCGACGACCTCTCCCTGCCCGGCCTGGAGGCGGCCCGCCGGCTCGGACGGCTCGCCCCGCGCGGTCAGCGCGAGATCAGCGCCCTCGAGCGGCTGCGCTCCTGGGACGGGCGCCTCGATCGCGAGACGATCGCCGGCACGATCTACCAGGCCTTCCTGCTGCGGCTGGGACGGGAAGTGGCGCGGGCGGCGATCCGCGACCGCGACCTCTGCGAGCGCTGGCTCGACCGCGCCGACAACGGCTTCACCGCCCACACCACCTCGCCCTGGCGTTGGCACTCGCACCTGATGAAGCTCTGGGAGGAGGGCGACGAGAAGCTGATCGGGCGCTCCTGGGACGGGCTGGCGCTGGAGTCGCTGAGCGGCGCCCTCGACGACCTCACGGACCGCTTCGGCCCCGACCCCGACGGCTGGTGCTGGGGCCGGGTACACAAGATCGAGTTCCCCCACGCGCTCGGCGCCGCCAACCCACTCCTGCGCAAGCTGCTCAACCGCCGGCTGCGCGCCGGCGGGGCCCAGGAGACGGTGAGCCAGATCGCCTACGACCCCAACGACCCCTACCGGGCCGTCTGGGCGCCGAGCTGGCGGATGGTCGCCGACCCGGCCGACCCCGACGCCTCGCGCTGGCAGATGTTCACCGGCCAGTCCGGCCACCCCGCCAGCCGCCATTACGACGACCTCCAGCCCGACTGGATCGAGGGCCGCACCCAGCCGATGGCCGGCGAGGGCCCCTGGCGTGAGCTCGAGCTGATTCCCGCCTGAAGGACCGCGACCCTGGCGGGGCGAATGGGTTGGGGATGGTGATGCGTGCGCGAACCGGGATGGTGGCGGCTGTGGCCGCGCTGGCGCTGGCGATGCTCGTGCCGGCGGCGCTGGCGCAGGCCAGCCCGCAGCGGACCGTGCGCTTCGCCGGCCAGGAGCTGCGAGTCCCCGCCTCCTGGCCGGTCTACCGCCTCGCCGAGAACCCGCGGATGTGCGTCCGCCTCGATCGCCGCGCCGTCTACCTGGGGACGCCGAGCGCCGAACAGCGCTGTCCCTCGGGGGCGATGGGGAAGCGGCGGGCGATCGTCGTCCGCGGCGACGGTGCCCAGGCGAGCGCACGGGCGCGCGGCGCGAAGGCGCCGCGGCCGGTCCAGCTGGCCGCTTCCGGCGACTTCACCGGGCTCGGCTTCGACGCCTGCACGGCGCCCTCCGCAAAGGCGATGGACGCCTGGCGGGACGACTCGCCCTACCGGGCGATCGGGGTCTACATCGGCGGCCTCAACCGTGGCTGCTCGCAGCCGAACCTGACCGCTTCCTGGGTGCGCGAACAGATCGCCGAGGGCTGGTACCTGATCCCCACCTACGTCGGGCTGCAGGCGCCGGGCAGCAGCTGCAGCTCCTGCGCCACGCTCAGCGCCAACGCCGCCATCGCCCAGGGCCGGGCCGACGCCGAAGACGCGATCGCCGACGCGGCCGCGATCGGGATCGGCCCCGGCAACCCGATCTACTTCGACATGGAGAGCTACTCCCGTACCTCCAGCGCCAGCAGCGCCACCCTGGCCTTCCTCGCCGCCTGGACGACCGAGCTGCACGAAGCCGGCTACGAATCGGGCGTCTACAGCTCCAGCGCCTCCGGGATCGCCGACCTGGCGAGCAAGGTCGGCACCTCCTACGCCGCCCCCGACCATCTCTGGATCGCCAACTGGAACGGCCAGAAGAACACCGACGACCCCTACGTCCCAGACAACGCCTGGAACCAGCACCAGCGGATCCACCAGTACCGCGGCGGCCACGACGAGACCTGGGGCGGGGTGACGATCAACATCGACAACAACTACGTCGAAGGGGCGACGGTCGGCGCGGTCGCCAGCGCCGAGCCCGTCCTGCGCGGTCGCCTCGACGCGGTCTCCTCGCCGCTGCCGGGGCACGTGCAGGTCTCCGGCTGGGCCTACGACCCGAGCCTGCCTACCGCTCCGGCCGCGATCCGCGCCTACCTCGGCGGCGCCGCCGGCAAGCGCGGGACGAAGCTCTACGAGCTGGGCCAGGTCGCGACGCTGCCGCGCCCCGACATCGCCGGCCGCCACCGCGCCGCCGGCCCAGACCACGGCTTCGACGTCAGCTTCCCGGTGGTCGGCTCGCGGCGCCAGCGGGTCTGCGTCTACGCCGTCGGGGCGGGGGCACCGAACGAGAAGCTGCTCGGCTGCCGCACCGTCGGGATCGCGGTCCCGATCGAGATCCTGCGCCAGACCCACGTTCGCGGCGGCCTCAAGCTGACCCTGCACTGCCACTGGCCGGCTGGGACCCAGTGCCCGGGCCAGGTCCTGATGCGGGCGAAGGTGCGGGTCGGGAAAGGGCGCCGCTCGCGACTGATCCGAACCGTGGTCGGTCGCGAACGCTTCGCTCTGGTCGGCGCCCAGACCGCGACCGTTCGCGTCGCCCTCAGCCGCCGCGGCCGCGAGCTGACCCGCGGCCGCAAGAAGGTGCGGGCCCAGCTGACGGTCGCGATCCCCGGCGGCAAGCGCGGTCGCATAGTCGCCCTGCGCCGCTAGCTCTTGCGCTCGAAGGCGGCGACCAGCTCGACGATCTCGGGCGGCGCCTTATGGGGCGAGCCGGTGTCGAACGGCGGCTCCGGGTCGTACTCGAGCCCGAGCTGGATCGCCTGAGCAAGCTCCGGCCGAACCTCGCGCGAGACCAGGTGCAGGGCCATGTCGATGCCGGCGGTGACGCCGGCGGCGGTGATCGTCTTGCCGTCCTCGACGAAGCGACCGCCAACCGGCTCGGCGCCGAACTCCGGCAGGCGATCGAGGTAGTGCCAGTTCGAAGTCGCCCGCTTGCCCTCGAGCAGCCCGGCGCCGCCGAGGATCAGCGAGCCGGTGCAGACCGAGGTGGTCCAGGTGCTGGTCCGGTCGGCCTCACGCAGCCAGGCCAGGACTTCCTCGTCCTCCATGATCGGCGGGCCGCCGCTGCGGCTGGGCACCCGGCTGCCGGGCCCGCCGGGGACGACGACGATGCCCGGGCTCGGCACTTCGGCCAGGGCGTGGTCGGCGCTGAGGCCGAGGAAGCCGCTGTCGGTTCGTATCTCGCCCTTGTCCTTGGCGACGAACTTGACCTCCCAGCCGGGGACAGAGCGCAGCACCTCGTAGGGGCCGATCGCGTCGAGGGCGGTGAGCTTGTCGTAGAGCAGGATCGCTATCTCCATGACGCCATCTTCGGCCACCTGAACGGGCGAATCCAGCGGCAGGAATGACAATGTTCGCTAGATTCCTGCCATGCACCGCGTGGCCGTCCTCTGCTTCGACGGCGTCGTCGCCTTCGACCTGACGGCGCCGGCCCAGGTCTTCGCCAGCGCCGCGCGGGCAGACGGGACGCCGCTCTACGAGCTCTCGGTCTGTTCCCCGGACGGCGGAGAGGTGAGGGCCACGACCGGCTTCGCGCTGCGGCCCGAAGGGGGCTCCGAGGCGCTGGAGCGGGCCGAGACCGTGGTCGTCCCCGGCTACTTCGCGATCTACTCGCCGCCGCCGGCCGCGGCCCTGGAGGCGCTGGCGGCCGCCGCCGAGCGCGGCGCTCGCGTGATCTCCGTCTGCACCGGCGCCTTCGCCCTCGCCCACGCCGGCCTGCTCGACGGCCGCCGCGCCACCACCCACTGGCGCTGGGCCGAGGACCTGGCGGCCCGCTTCCCGCGGATCGCGGTCGACGCCGGCGCCCTCTACGTCGACGAAGGCGAGGTGATGACCTCCGCCGGGCTCAGCGCCGGCATCGACCTCTGCCTGCACGTGGTCCGCGAGGACTTCGGCGCGGCCGCCGGCGAGCGGGTTGCCCGCTACATGGTGGCCGCGCCGCACCGCGAGGGCGGCCAGGCCCAGTTCGTCGACCGCCCGGCGGCGGCCGACTCGGGCTCGCTGGAGCCGACCCGGCGCTGGGCGGCGGAGCGCCTCGCCGAGCCGCTCGACGTCGCCGCGATGGCCGCCCACGCCGGGGTCAGCCCCCGCACCTTCGCCCGCCGCTTCCGCGAGGAGACCGGCGCCACCCCGCACCAGTGGCTGCTCGCCCGCCGGGTGCTGGAGGCGCGCCGGCTGCTCGAGGAGTCGAGCCAGCCGATCGAGGAGGTCGCTTGGCGGGCCGGCTTCGGCAGTGCCGCCACCCTGCGCGAGCACTTCCGCCGTGCCACCAAGACGACGCCCACCGCCTACCGGCGGGCGTTCAGTCCCAGACCGCGTTCGGCAGGTGCTCGAGGATCGTCCGGTCGGCGGTGACCAGCGGCACCTCAGCGAGTGTCGCGTGAGCGGCGATCAGGCGGTCGAAGGGGTCGCGGGTCCAGGTGATCTCCGTGGCCGTCCGGACCAGCTCGGCGAAGGGGACGTCGGCGACCTCGAGGCCGATGCTGCGGCGCAGGGCGGCAAGCGGAGCGGCAGGAGGCTCGGTTACCCGCCCGACTTCGTGGAGGAAGGCAAGCTCCAGTTCCACCATCGGCGAGATGCGCAGTTGTCCCTCGGAGAGCAGCCTTCGGGCTGCCTTCCCGATTCGTTTGTCGGCACCCTCGTAGAGCCAGCCGACGATATGAGTGTCAATTTGGGTCAGGGTTCCACTCCGAGGACCAGTCGATGTGGATCAACTCGTCGGGATCGCCAACGATGAACCCCTGCCGACGTGGCAGCCGGTCCCAGATCGACTGCTCCTGCTTCGGCGCGATCACCAGGGTCTTGCCGTTGCGCTCGATCTCCAGCGGCTGGCCGGTCTCGAGCACCTCGTCGAGGAGCCGGTAGACGTTGGCGCGCAGTTGGGTGGCGCTGATGGCCATGAGCGAAGCTCCTATCGTACGTACGTTAAACGAATCAACGGTACGTACGTTAGCAGCAGCGGAGAGGGCGGCGCTCATGGATGAAGAGGCTAGAGAGGAAAAGCGCACACGTGGCGCGCAGAAAAGGCCAACTTCGTCACGGCTCGTCGCCTAGAGTGCGACGCGTGAGCAGGCGCGACCAGATCAAGCTCAGCGAGGCCGAGTTGCTGGAGCTGTTCGACCGGGAGCGGATCGCCGTCGTCTCCAGCCTCGGCCCGCGCGGCTGGCCGCACTCGATGCCGATGTGGTTCGTCCCCCGCGACGGCGAGATCTGGATCTGGACCTACGGCAAGTCGCAGAAGGTCCGCAACCTCGAACGCGATCCGCGGGTGACGGTGCTGATCGAGGCCGGCCACGAGTACGCCGAGCTGCGCGGTGCCTCGATCGAGGCCGAAGCCGAGATCCACCGCGATTTCGAGACCGTGATCGGCTTAGCCGAGGAGCTGACCCTGCGCTACGCCGAGGGGATCTCCTCGGTCGAGGGCGACGCCAAGGCGGCGCTGGAAGCCCAGGCTCCGAAGCGGGTGGCGATCCAGTTCAAACCGCAGCGGACGGCGACCTGGGACCACCGCAAGCTCGGCGGGACCTACTGAGGGATCGCGCCCGCCCCGCGCCGCCGCAGCAAGTCGCCCGCCGGGTTCGCTACAACTGTCCGCCGGCCGTGTTGGAGAGTGACCGGCCATCGACCGCCCGACACTCGACCCCACACGCCAAAATGAAAAATCGCCTCGCCGCCGTCCTGATCGCCGTCTGCTGCACCGTCGCCCTCGTGATCGGAGCGCAGACCGGCTCTGCCGCGCCGCCGCCGAAGCCGCCCAAGGGCTTCTTCGGGATCGCCCCGCAGACCGAATTGACCCAGCGCGACGTCGAATACATGAAGGCGGGGGGGATCGAAAGCATCCGCTGGCCGTTGCTCTGGCATCTGGTTCAGCCGACCGCCAAGGGCGGTTACAACTGGGCTGTCTTCGACCCCGTCGTCGGGCTTGCCGCCCGCCAGGGAATAAGCGTGCTGCCGGTCGTCTTCGGCACCCCTCGCTGGCTGGCCGGGAAGGAAACGAAGATGCCGATCGACAGCGCTCGCGCCCGTCGTGCCTGGAAGGCCTTCCTCCGCGCCGCCGTCGACCGCTACGGCCCGCGCGGCGAGCTCTGGGCCGAAAAAGCGCCCGGCGTCGTCCAGTACGAGCCGGCAATTCCGCGCCCGAAGCCGATCCGCACCTGGCAGGTCTGGAACGAGGCCAACTTCTTCTACTTCGCCTTCCCGGTCTCGCCGACGCGGTACGCGCGCCTGCTGAAGCTCTCCACGCCGGCGATCAAACGCGCCGACCGCGGTGCGAGAGTCGTCCTCTCCGGTCTCTTCGGCGAACCGACCGCCGGCCGCAAGCGCGGCATGGCGGCGGAGGACTTCCTCGCCGCCCTGTACCGCGTACGTGGGATCAAGAGCCGCTTCGACGGCGTCGCCCTGCACCCCTACGCGGTCGACGCGGAAACGCTGGAAGAACTGGTCGAGGGGATGCACGAGGTGATGCTCGACAACCGCGACCGGGTCCCCTTCTACGTGACCGAGATGGGCTGGGGCTCGCAGAACAACTTCAAGATCGTCGCCTTCGAGCAGGGCCACAGGGGTCAGGTGCGCCAGCTGCGCGACTCCTACCGCTACCTGATGGAGAATCAGCGCCGCCTCAACCTCAAGCAGGTCTACTGGTACTCCTGGAAGGACCTGCCCGATTCCTGCAGCTTCTGCGACTCGGTCGGCTTCTTCAAGTCCGGGCCGAAGTTCCGCGCCAAGCCCTCCTGGCGGGCCTTCGTCGGGATCACCGGCGGCCGGGCGCGGCCGTAGCCGCCTGGTTGGGTCGCGCTCAGACGATGCGCAGGTTCTCGGAAGCGCCCGAGACGATCACCCAGACGAGCGCGAAGTAGGCGACTGCCCAGAGCAGGATCAGCACCGGCAGGGCGTAGCGTTGAGCCCCTTCGCGCGCCGGCCCCACCGGGCTCGGCCAGCCCGGCGCCAGCACCAGCAGGCAGCTGAGCACGAAGACCGGTAGCAGGAATCGGGCCTCGATCCCCGAGGGCAACGAGGTGGCGCAGGCCAGCGCCAGGATCCCCGGGTAGCGCCAGTTGGCGAGGCCGAGGCCGCGGCGCGCCCGTGGCCAGGCGATCCGCAGGAGAGCGAGGAAGAAGAGCAGGAAGCCGCCGAAGCGAAGCAGGTCCTGTCCGGCGTACTCGAGGTCCTCGACCAACGGGGTGTTGTAGCGCTGGTCGAGCCCGTTGACGAGGTGGCGCAGGAACACGCCACTCATCACCAGCGGGTGTTCGAGCATGACCTTCGCGTACTCCCCCGTCCCGGAGACGGTTTCACCGGGAAGCTCGGCGAGGATCTCTTCACCGGCGGGATCGCGGTACTCCATCCGCGGCGTATCGAGGCCGTTGCCGACGTAGGTCCCGTAGAGCTGGATTTCCAGCCCGCCGGTGTACTGGATGCCGGCCAGGTCGCTGCCGCCGGGGATCGGACTGTAGCTGCCAAACTGCTGGTGCTGGGAGAGCGACTGGGGGAGGCAGGTGAGAAGGGCGCCGAGGAGAAAGAGCACCAGGCAGAGCGCCCGGCGCCAGGAAGAGACACGATCGATACCGCGGCGCCGGTACCACTCCCACTCCCAGGCCACCGCCGCCAGCAGTAGTGGGATCAGGAGGATGTAGGCGGGCCGCATGTTCAGCGCCACTCCCGCCGCGACTCCCCCGGCCAGCATCGACAGCGGCGAGTTGGAGGCCGAGACGGCGACGATCGCCAGCAGCGCTGCCGCCAGGCTGGGGAAGTCGCTGAGGGGGTAGCTCAGATACCCGGCCCAGAAGACCAGGATCAGCGCGCAGAGGAGGAGCCGGCGCGGCACCCCCCAGGCGGTCTCAGGCCAGGAGACGCTTGCCAGCTTTGGCGCCAGCACGCCGCCGATCAGCGCGAACAGGCCGGCGTTGAAGATCATCATCGTCAGGTACGGGTCGACGGTGAACAGCTCCGTGGGTTTGCGAAAGAGGTAGTAGACGAGCGGTAACGCATAGCCCCGCAGGCCGTTGTTCTCGAAGTTGAGAAACGAGAAGTGGCCGCCGTCCATGAAGGTGCCCGACAGATACCAATAGACCCCCGCGTCGTAGTAGAAAAACTTGTCGCCCTGGACCAGGGCCGTGGCGAGAAAGACGAGGAAGGCCACCAGGAAGGCCGTCGTCCCCGGATGGGAGGCGAAAAGGCCACCGACGCGTGCGCGCGGCTCCGGCGAGGCGTTGTCTGAGAAGTTTCGCATGAAGCGGCCGGCGAGGCACGATATCCACGACGGCTTGTTGATACGGTCGCCCACCTTGACGCGCGCCCTGATCACCGGCGGAGCGGGCTTCGTCGGCTCCAACCTCGCCGTCTCCCTCGCCGAGCGGCACCCCGAGTGGGAGATCGTCGCCTTCGACAACCTCTACCGGCAGGGTTCGGCACTCAACCTGCCGCGGCTGGAGGCGGCCGGCGTCGAGTTCGTCGAAGGAGACGTGCGCGAGCCCGACGACCTGCGGGCGCTGCCGGCGATCACCGCGATGATCGAGTGCTCGGCCGAGCCCTCGGTGATGAGCGGCGTCGACGGCGACACCGGCTACCTCGTCCACACCAACCTCACCGGCGCCTATAACTGCCTCGAGCTGGCGCGCCGCGACGGCGCCTTCATGGTCTTCCTCTCGACCAGCCGCGTCTACCCGGTCGCGCCGCAGGTCGGGCTGGCGCTGGAGGAGACCGAGACCCGCTTCGAGCTGGCCGCCGAGCAGCCGGTCGCCGGCGTCTCCCCGGCCGGGATCTCCGAGGCCTTCCCGCTCGACGGCGCCCGCACGCTCTACGGCGCCACGAAGCTCGCCGCCGAGCTGCTGATCGAGGAGTACCGGGCCGGGCTCGGGGTGCCGGCGGTGATCGACCGCTGCGGCGTGATCGCCGGGCCCTGGCAGATGGGCAAGGTCGATCAGGGCGTTTTCACCCACTGGATGCTGGCCCACCTCTTCGGGCAGCCGCTCAGCTACATCGGCTTCGGCGGCGAGGGCAAGCAGGTCCGCGATCTGCTGCACGTCCAGGACCTGGTCGACCTGGTCGAGCGCCAGCTGCTGGCCCCCGACGCCTGGGACGGGCGCACCGTCAACGTCGGCGGCGGCCGCGAGTGCAGCCTCTCGCTGCGGGAGACGACCGCGATCTGCCAGCGGCTGACCGGGGTCGAGCTGCCGATCGGGGTGGTCGAGGAGACGCGGGCCGGCGACGTGCCCGTATACATTTCCGACTGCACCAAGATCTTCGGGCTCGACGAGTGGCGCCCGCGGCGCAGCGCGGAGGACGTCCTCTCCGACATCCACGAGTGGATCGCCGCCGACCCCGAGCGGATCGCCGGTGCCCTCGACATCGACGCCCCAGCAGGGGGAAGGGAGTAGACGCATGCCGGTCGCGATCATCACGGGCTCTGGGGGCCTGATCGGTTCTGAGGCGGTCGAGCACTTCGTCGCTCAGGGGTTCGACGTAGTCGGGATCGAGAACGACATGCGGGCGCGCTTCTTCGGCCCCGAGTCCTCGACCTCGCACGTCAGCGAGCGGCTCGTCGCCGAGCACCCCGAGTTCCGCTCCGAGAACGCCGACATCCGCGACGCCGAGGCGGTCGAGCGGATCTTCCGCGAGCACGCCGGGCAGATCGAGCTGGTGATCCACACCGCCGCCCAGCCCTCCCACGACTGGGCCGCGAGCGAGCCGCAGACCGACTTCGGCGTCAACGCCAACGGCACCCTGAACCTGCTCGAGGCGGCCCGCGCCCACTGTCCCGACGCCCCCTTCGTCTTCTGCTCGACCAACAAGGTCTACGGCGACACGCCGAATCGGCTCCCCCTCCAGGACCTGGAGAAACGGCTGGAGCTGCCGGAGTCGCACTCCTACTACAAGGGCATCGACACGACGATGTCGATCGACTCCTCGACCCACTCGCTGTTCGGGGTTTCCAAGGCGGCCGCCGACCTGCTGGTTCAGGAGTACGGCCGTTACTTCGACATGCCGACCGTCGCCTTCCGCGGCGGCTGCCTGACCGGCCCCCAGCACGCCGGCGCCAAGCTGCACGGGTTCCTCGCCTACCTGATGAAGTGCACCGCCACCGGCACCCCGTACACGGTCTTCGGCTACGCCGGCAAGCAGGTCCGCGACAACATCCACAGCGCCGACCTGATCGCCGCCTTCGACGCCTACCGCAGGGCGCCGCGCGCCGCCGCCGTCTACAACATCGGCGGCGGCCGCCACAGCAACTGCTCGATGCTGGAGGCGATCGAGATCTGCGAGCGGGTCGCCGGTCGCGAGCTCGACTGGGAGATGGGGGAGGAGCCGCGGATCGGCGACCACCGCTGGTGGATCTCCGACCTGGCGCCGTTCCAGAACGACTACCCGGAATGGAAGCTGCGCTACGACGTCGAGGACATCCTGCAGGAGATGTACGAGCAGAACCTCGAGCGCTGGACGGCGACGCCGGCATGAAGCTCTCGGTGGTGATGCCGGCCCAGAACGAGGAGGGGTCGGTCGCCCGCACCGTCGAAGGCGTCGTCGCGACGCTGGAGCGCGAGGGGATCGACTACGAGGTCGTCGTCGTCGACGACGACAGCGAAGACTCGACCGGCGACGTCGTCCGCGCGATCGGCGAGCGCAACCCGCGCGTCCGTTGCCACCGCTCCCATTACGAACGGGGCTTCGGGATGGCGATCCGGGCCGGCCTCGACGTCTTCGAGGGCGATGCGGTGGCGATCGTGATGGCCGACGCCTCCGACGACCCCGAGGACCTCGTCCATTACCACCGGTTGCTGGAGGAGGGCTACGACTGCGCCTTCGGCTCGCGCTTCATGCCCGGCGCCAACGTCTACGACTATCCCCGCCTCAAGTACGTGATCAACCGGCTCGCCAACCAGTTCATCCGCACCCTCTTTCGCCACCGCTACAACGACACCACCAACGCCTTCAAGGCCTACCGGCGCGAGGTGGTCGAGACGATCTCGCCGCTGCTCTCCAAGCACTTCAACCTCACGGTGGAGATGCCGCTGAAGGCGATCGTCCGCGGCCACACCTACGCGGTGGTGCCGACCGACTGGACCAACCGCACCAGCGGCGTGCCGAAGCTGGCGATGAAAGAGATGGGCAGCCGCTACCTGTTCATCGTGCTGTACGTGTGGCTGGAGGCGACCCTGAGTCGCGGCGATTACCGGGTGCGGGAGCGGCCGGCACAGAAACAGCAAGTCGGCGGCTGAGCGCTCTCGTGGCGACGATTGCCGCGAACGACTTCCGGCGCCAGTGGGAGGACGTCCGTGAGGACGCTCTGGCGGCAGTGGACAGGGTTGGGCAGAGCGGCTGGTTGGTCCTGGGCGAAGAGGTGCGGGCTTTCGAGCGGGAGCTGGCCACTTGGTGGGGCGCATCGTTCGCGGTTGGGGTGGCGAGCGGTCTCGACGCCCTGGAGATCGCCCTGCGAGCGACGGGGATCGGGCCTGGGGATCGTGTCCTGACGACGCCGCTGACGGCCTTCGCTACGACGCTGGCGATCCTCCGCGCGGGCGCCGAGCCGGTTTGGAGCGACGTCGACGAGAGCGGTGGGCTCGACCTGCGGCAGGCAGAGGAGTCGTTGCGGGGAGATCCATCGATCCGCGCTCTGCTGCCTGTCCATCTCTACGGTCACCCTCTTGACCCGGTCGAACTCCGCCGGGTCGGCGAAGAGAATGACGTGGTCGTGATCGAGGACTGCGCCCAGTCGGTCGGCGCAGAGCGTGGTGGTCGTCCCACCGGCGCCGCGGGGCGAGTCGCCTGCACCAGCTTCTACCCGACCAAGAACCTCGGGGCGATGGGCGACGGGGGGGCGTTGCTGACTGACGACGAGGCGCTGGCCGGCCGTGCTCGGGTTTTGCGCGACTACGGCCAGCGGAGCCGTTACGAGCACGTCGAGCAAGGGCTGAACAGTCGGCTCGACGAGCTGCAGGCGGCGATCCTCCGCAGCGCTCAGCTGCCCCGCTTGGACCGTCACCTGACGCGCCGACGGGAGATCGCCGCGCGCTACGACGAGGTGCTCGCGGAGACTCCGCTGCGACCGATCGCGCCGGCTGCCGGCAGCTCCTCCCGTCACCTCTACCCAGTAGAGGTCCAGGGCGACCCCAGCGATGTTGCCTCGCAGCTGATCGCGGCGGGTGTCGGCGTCGGGCGCCACTATCCCTTCGTCTGCCCCGACCAAGTAGCGGTCGCCGAGGTTTCCGCCGCTCTCGACGAGCTGCCCATCGCTCGGCGTCTCGCGCAGCGGGAGATCTCGCTGCCGGTCCATCCCTATCTGGACGACGAAGAAGTCGAGGCTGTTGTCGAGGCATGCAGAGGGATTCGCGCTTGAGCTCCCCCGTCAACTCGCTGGTGGTCCCGATCTACCGGAACCGTGACTCCATCCCCGCCCTGGTCGAGACGATCGAGGAGATCGCCGCGCAGGTCGAAGGGGAGCTGGAGGCAGTGTTCGTAATTGATGGCAGCCCCGACGACTCCCGCGAGAGGCTGCTCGACGCCCTAGATCGCAGCACCCTCCCGGCGCGGGTGATGGAGCACTCCCGCAATTTCGGCGCCCTGGCGGCGGTCCGCACCGGTCTCGGTCTGGCCACTGGGTCGCGGATCGCGGTGATGGCCGCGGATCTGCAGGAGCCGCCGGAGCTGATCGTCGAATTCCTGCGCCGCCTGGCCAGTGGAGAAGTCGACATCGTCGCCGGCGAACGCGCCAGTCGCGATGATCGAGGCGACGGCTTCTCGAAGCTCTACTGGCGCCTCTACCGCCGCTTCGTCCTGGCCGAGGTTCCCGCCTCTGGAGTCGATGTCTTCGCCTGCACGGCTGAGGTTCGGGACGTGATCTGCGCTCTGGAGCCGGTGCACACCTCCCTGGTCGGCCAGCTCTTTTGGGTCGGGTTCCGTCGTCAGCTGGTCCCGTACCACCGCCGTCCCCAGCCCGGTCCGAGCGGGTGGACCTTGAAAGGCAAGCTCCGCTACCTCAGCGACAGCATCTTCGCCTTCACCGACCTGCCGGTCCGGGTTCTCTGGGGGGTGGGTCTGCTCGGCCTCGCCCTCGGGTTCCTGGTCGGCGCCTTGGTGCTGATCGCCCGCGTGACTGGCACCGTCACCGTGCCCGGCTACACCGCGACGATTCTCGTCATCGCCTTCTTCGGCAGTCTCAATATGATCGGCCTCGGCATCATCGGCTCCTACGTGTGGCGGGCCTATGAGACCGTCAAGGGCAGGCCGGGGGCGATCGTCAGAGAAGCGGACCCGGGGGCCGGAGGCGAGAGCGATGACTGAGTTCTTCGTGCACCCACAGGCGATCTGCGAGAGTGACCGGGTCGGCGCGGGGACCCGTATCTGGGCCTTCGCCCACGTCCTCGAGGGGGCCGAGATCGGCGCCGAATGCAATATCTGCGATGGCGTCTTCGTCGAGGGCGGCGCTCGGATCGGGGACCGGGTCACGGTCAAGTGCGGGGTGCAGCTATGGGAGGGGGTGTCGCTCGAGGACGACGTCTTCGTCGGGCCCAACGCGACCTTCACCAACGATCCGATGCCGCGCGGCCGCCCCCGGCTGAACGGTCAGCCGGGCACGGTCGTCCGCGCCGGCGCCTCGATCGGCGCCAACGCGACGCTGCTGCCCGGAATCGAGATCGGGCTGGGGGCGATGGTCGGCGCCGGCGCCGTCGTCACCGAGTCGGTGCCCCCGCACTCGGTCGTCAGCGGCAATCCTGCGCAGATCCAGGGCTACGTCGACCCGGTCGCGGCCGAGCCGGAGCCGGCCCCGGCCCCGGGCGGTGAGCCCGGGATCGTCGACCTCGGCGTCCGCGGCGTCCACCTGCAGCGCTACACGGAGTTCTCAGACCTGCGCGGCAGCCTCACCGCCGGCGACTTGCCGAACGAGGGCCTGCCCTTCACCCCGCAGCGCTGGTTCCTGGTCTACCACGTGCCCAGCCGTGAGATCCGCGGCGCCCACGCCCACCGGGCCTGCCACCAGTACCTGATCTGCGTCTCCGGCAGCATCGCCGTCGCCGTCGACGACGGCGAGCGGCGAGCCGAGGTCGTCCTCGACGAGCCGACGGTCGGCCTCTACGTCCCGCCCCTGGTCTGGGCCAGCCAGTACCGCTACGAGGACCGCTCGGTCCTGCTCGTCTTCGCCTCCCACCCCTACGACTCCGACGACTATATCCGCGAGTACGACGCCTTTCTCGCGGAGGCGCCTTGAGCGATTTCAGGGCAGCCTGGAACGCGGTAACCGAGAGGCGCCCTTTGTCGGGCCGCGAGCTCGCGATCGCCTGGCTCGGTCTCGCCGTGCTCTGCGCGCTGGCCTTCGCGCCCAACGTGATGCACGGCGGCTTCTACCTCGACGACTGGTCGAACGGCGCGACCAGCATCCAGCCGAAGGGGGGGCCGGGGCTCGGCAACACCCTTTCGATCTTCGCCGACGAAGGCATTTACCGCCCCCTGCTGGTGCTCTGGGTCCCGGTCACCTTCGGCCTGTTCGGGCTGGACACCGGCCTGCACCAGGCGCTCGCCGCTTCCCTGGCGCTGGTGGTCGCCGGGCTCCTTTACGGGATCCTCCGCACCCTCGGGGTGCCCCGCCTGCACGCCTGGATCGTCGCCGGGCTGACGCTGGTCTACCCCTGGTACGACTCGACGCGGCTGTGGTCGACCGCGGACCAGGTGACGCTGGGGATCGCGCTCGCCGCCGCGGGGCTCTGGATCGCCCTCGTCGGACTTTCGCGCCGCTCCTGGCGCTGGCACGCCGTGGCCGCCGTCCTATACCTGATGGCAATCCTCACCTACGAGGTTGCGCTGCCGCTGATCGCCGTGCTCGGCGCCCTTTACACGGTCAGAGCGGGCTGGCGGGCGGCGCGTGTCCGCTGGGCGGTCGATCTGGCGATGGTGGCGATCGGCGGCCTCTGGGTTGGCACCCAGACCCAGCGCACCAAAGCGGGCCCTGGCGGCTCGCTGGACCACCTCGCGGAAATCGTCGAGCGGGGAGCGGAAATCGCCGGTCGGTCCGTCGTCCCGGTCGGTCCAACGCGCACCACGCTGGGGGTCTGCGCGCTGTTGGGAACGATCGTCCTCGCCGCCGCCCTCTACGCGTGGCTGCCGACGCGCTTCGCCGAACGGGAGCGCAGCTGGGGCCTGCGCGGCTGGCTGCTGCTGGCCGGCGGCGGACTGCTGGTGACGGTGCTGGGCTGGGTGATCTACATCCCCGCCGATCCCTATTACACCCCGAGCATCTACGGTATCACCAACCGGGTCAACGGCCTCGCCGGCATCGGCCTGGTCGTCGCCGCCTATGGCGCGCTCGGGATCGTCGGTGCCCTCCTCGGTCAGCTGCTGCCGCGGGTCCGGGCGCTGCCGGTGATCGTCACTTTGGTTTTGGCGGCGGTGCTGGGGGCGACCTACGCCCAGGTGCTGCGCCGCCACGCTCACATCTGGCACACTGCTTACGCCGCCGAGAGGGCGGGCTTGGCGCGGATCAAGGCCGAGTTCCCGGACTTCCCGCGCGGCACGACGCTGTTCGTCAGCGGCTATCCGGCCAACCAGACGCTGGGAGTGCCGATCTTCTCCTCGGACTGGGACGTCTGGGGGATGATCAAGCTCGAATACGAGGACTGGACTCTGGACGCCTTCCCGGTCATCTACGGGACGCGACTGGCCTGCCTCCCCGACGGGATCAGGCTGCAGGGAAAGGGGCTACGCGAGGGGACCAAAGAGCTGGTCCCCTACGGCAAGGCGCAACTGTTCGACTTCGTCACCGGGTCCCAGGCCCGGCCGCGGAATCCGCGCGAGTGCCGGGCGGTGGTCGGGACCTACGTCCCCGGCCCGCTCTACCTCTCGTCCGAGTACTGACCGGCCCCGCTCAGGCGCGCGGCTGGACCGGCCGCGCGGGGACGCCCATCACCGTCGTCCCGGGCTCGACGTCGGCCGTCACGACCGCGCCGGAGCCGACGACCGCGTCGCGGCCGATGCGCACCCCCGGCAGCAGCGAGGCGCCGCCGCCGATCATCGCCCCCGACTCGATGGTCGGGCCCTTGACGACGTGCTCGACGTACTCGCGGCCGAAGGTGCTGTCGTTGGTGGTCGCGACCATCGTCGAGATGAACACCCCTTCGCCGATCTCCATCCCGCCGGTCAGGTGGGCCTTGTCCATCACCCTGGTGCCGCGCCCGATCCTCACCTCGCGGTCGAGGGTGACGCCGCGGCCGATCACCACGCCCTGCGCGACGCTGCACAGCTCCCTGATCGAAGCGCCGTCCGCGACCAAGACCTCGGCGCCGATCTCGACATCGTAGTAGACGATCGCGTGCGGGCCGATCACGCAGCCAGGGCCGATCAAGATCCGTTCGCCGTAGGTGGGGACCCGCGCGACGGCGCCCACCGCCCGCGGCCGGCGCCCGAGCAGGGTGCCGGCGAGCACCTCGGTGCCGGCGCCGACCTCGACCCCGCTTTCGACGATCGAGTGCGGCCCGATCGTCACCCCATCGCCGAGCACGGCGCCCTCGCGGACGATCGCAAACTCCCCGACCGAGATGTCGGCGCCGAGCGAGTCCGTCTCGACGACGGCCGTGGGGTGGACGCTGCTCATGCCGGCCGGTGGGCCCGCACGTACCCGTTCATCGTCGGGAACTCCCCGGGCGGGCCGGCGGATTGGGCGAACTCGTACTCGACCTCGAAGCCGACCGATTCGATCATCGAGCGCAGCGCCGCCGGCCCCGGTACCCACCACCAGGTGTCGTCGCCGTAGTAGGCGTGGGGCACGAAGCGGCTCAGCTCCGGCAGGGCAGGGTCGGCATGCATCATCGAGCCGAAGATGAAGAGCCCGCCCGGCTTGGTCATCGCGAACAGGCTGGCGAGCAGCCCGACCGGGTCGCACTCGTGGTAAAGGACGCCGTGGCAGTGGACCAGGTCGAAGGTTCCCTGCTCGGCAGGGCTCAGTCCCTGCCAGCCGAGCGGCTGGAAGTCGATCTCGGTCTTGTAGACCGAGTTGAGGAAGTGGGCCTGCTCGATGAAGGCGAAGGGCTCGCAGCCGAGCACGTACTCGGGGTTGCGGAGGTTGAACATGAACGGGTCGTAGCCTGCGTTCGAGCCGACGTCGAGGACGCGCTTGCCGCTCAGATCCTCGGGGATCTCGGGGCCGAGGTTGAGCCAGCGGGAGTCGTTGCGCCAGGTGCCGCCGACAACCAGGTCCTCGCCGATCAGGAACGGGCCCTGCAGCCAGGGCGAGAGCTCCGCCGCCCGGGCGGTGAGGCGCTCGCGCTCGGCGCTGGAGAGCCGATCGGGGATGTGCGGCGAGAAGCGGACCGCGGTGCTGGCGTCGAAGCCGCTGCCGCGCGGGTCGGCCGTCCCGAGCTGCCGCTCCACCGCTTCGGAGATGCTCTGCATCGCGCGCTCGCTCACGAGCCGCCCTCTTGGTGGTGGGGGTTGGCGAGGTCGAGGGCGGGGGCGCGATCGGTGCGGGTCGCGCGCAGGTAGGCGGTCGCGCGGTCCGAGCCGGCGTCCTCCTCGCCGTCCAGCCAGCGGTCGACGTCGAAGCCGGTGACTTCCACCATCCAGCGCAGGGCGAGCCGGCCCGGCAGCCAGTGCGAACGGGCGCCGTCGTCGGGGTCGGCGACGAAGAGGCCGTAGCGGGAGGCCTCGGGTGCGGTCAGGACCTGCGACTCCAGCAGCAGCGCGCTGCCGGCCCGCGTCAGGTGCCAGATCCGAGTCAGCAGGTTGACCGGGTGGGGGTCGCCCTGCATCGCTCCGCCGGCGCAGCAGACGAGGTCGAAGGGATCGCCGGCGGCGAGCGGCTCGCCGGGGAACTTCCAGCGCACCACCGCTGCGCCGCGCTCCTCCAGGGCGGCGGCGGGCGCCTCCGGGTCGGCGCCGATCGCCAGCGCGCGGCGGCCCGCGAGGTCGTCCGGGGCCTCGGGCCCGAGGACGCTCCAGGACTGCTCGGCGGGGTTGGCGGGGCTCGTCATGCGGCTTGGGGGTCGGTTCCCGAGCGCCTCGCCCAGGGGACGACGACGCCCCGGTGGCCGAGGTTATCGGTGACCGGTGCGGCGGCGCGCATGAAGCCGAGCAGCTGCGAGTCGACGTAGCCCATCGCCGCCGCGTCTTGTAGCGAGCGGGTCAGCAGCTGGTCGCCGGTGACGGGATGGTGGGAGGCGTAGAGCGGGACGAGGTTGGGGCGCGCCGACTCGAACAGCCAGCCGACCGGGGCGCCACTCGGCTGCACGGTGCCCCGCCCCAGCTTCACCCGGCTGGCGAGACTGACCCCCGAGCGGCGGGTTACCGTCTTCAGCCGTGCGCCGATCGGAGCGAGGCCGCGCCAGGCGACCGGTTCGGCGGTCCAGCGCAGGGCGGCGAAGGCGCCCGGTTTGCGCATCGGCGGGCTGTAGCGCTCGGTCACCAGGTAGCCGTCGGCGATCCAGGCGGCGATCGACCCCTGCAGCTCGGACTCGCCGATCGCGCCCAGCTCGGAGACCAGCTCGCCCTCGGCCGGGCTGCCGTCGATCGCGTAGTAGTGGCGCTGGGCCTCGTGGTCGACCGACTTGACCAGCCCGACCAGCCCGACGGGGCGCTCCGCCGAGGGCGTCTGCCGCGGCCGGATCGGGAACGGGTCGATGAAGCCCAGGTGCTGGACGACATCCACCTCGTTCAGGAGCGGGTCGTCGGGGAGCGAGACGAGCAGGTGCTGGCCGCTGGCCCGGTGGACGGCCAGGTTGAGGCCGTCGTAGCCCGGCAGCGGCGCCTCCTCCGCGTACCCGAGCTCGATCGCCTCCGACGGGGTTTCCGCCCAGCGCTCGCGCGGGATCGCCTCGTAGGTGCCGCCGATCCGGACGATCTTCGTCGTGCCGGGCAGCCCGGTGCTGCGCAGGGAGCCGACGAAGTGCTCGAGGTGGAAGTGCTCTCCGGGCTCGTTGTTGGCGACCACCCGGTGCTCGCCGATCCGTTCGCGGTAGCGGATCGCGATCGTCGAGAGCGGCGGGATCCAGGTCGGGGTCAGCTCCCAGCGCGGCACCAGGTACCCGTCTTCGCCCGGAAGCAGCGGCCGCGCCGCCGGCACGGGGTGGAAGGGGTCGGCGCGGAGCCCTGGGTCGGGCGGCATCGGCTGCCAGCCCCGCGGCTTGCCCTCGTCGAGCAGGGCGGGGTCCTCGGCGAAGGGCAGGTGCCGCCACTCGACGTTCCCGCCGGCTCCGGAGAAGAGCCGGATCAGTGAGGAGACCGGCGCCGCCGGGTCGGCCAGCAGCCCGTAGGGCAGCTCCCGCTCGAAGGTGCGGCGCCAGACGACGGTGTGCGGCCGGGGGTCCGGCGGCCCGTCCTCGGCGGGCAGGGCGCGGAAGCCGAAGCAACCCTCGGCGCCGGCGTCGGCGAGGACGATCGCGTCCAGCTCTTCGCCGGCGATCGCGAAGCGGCGCAGGACCTTCTCGCAGAAGGCCGGGTCGTCCAGCAGCGAGGCGCCGCTGCCGGCGGTGAGGACGGCGAACGCGCCGCGGGCTGACTCCAGCCCCCGCCGCAGCGGCTCTCCGGAGGCGCGCTCGCCGCCGCGGCGGATCACCGGCCCGGTCTCGGTCTGCGGCCAGGTGCCGTCGAAGTGGGCGACCAGCTCCAGGTCGACGCAGCTCTGGGATTCCAGCTTCGCGACCAGCTCGCGGCCGGGCTCGGAGTCGAAGTCGACGGCGCCGAGCGCGACCAACGAGACGGCGGGCGATTCCGCCGCTTTGATCCGGGCCTCGCGGCCCTTGAACGGGGAGATCTTGGCGAGGTGCCCCTCGAGGAAGGCGGTGGGGGCGTGGTCGACCATGTCGGAGCGGTTGAAGCCCCACTTGCGGTAGCGCAGCGTCGGCCCTTCGGCCGCCTCGCCGCGGATCCCGTGCGCCGCCAGCCGCAGCACGAACTCCCAGTCCTCGTGCCCGAGCTTGATCTCCTCGCTGTAGCGGATGCCGGCGTCGAAGATCTGCCGGTCGAGCAGCGAGCAGGTGTCGCAGAAGTTGCCGTGCAGGAGGGTGTAGAGGTTGTATTCGGGCGCCTTGTGGTAGCCCTCGCGGTTGCCGAAGTACTCGAGGTTCGGGTAGATGAACCCGACGTCCTCGTTGGCGACGCTGAGCTGCAGGACGAGCTTCTCGATCGTCTCCGGGAACAGCAGGTTGTCGGAGTCGACCGGCAGGATGTAGCGCCCCGAGCACTTCTCCAGGCCGGCGTTGCGGGCGACGCTCGGCCCGCGGTTCTCGTCGAGGCGGATCACGGTCACCCCCTCGCGCGCCTCCAGCTCGTCGAGCACGGTGGCGGCTGTGCTCTGGGTCGAGGCGTCGTCGGCGATCACGATCTCGACGTGGGGGTAGGTCTGGGCCTGGACCGAGTCGACGCATTCGGTCAGCTGGGCGGCCTGGTTGTAGTGGGGGATCAGGACCGAGACCAGCGGCTGGCTGGCGACCGGCCGGTCGCGGAAGCGGATCGGCTCCGGCGGCGCCGGCGGCTGCTCGGGCTCGGGACGCTCCTGGGACGCGGCCAGCCGCTCGTAGACCGCGCCGTGCTCGTCGGCCATCTGCTGGGCGGAGAAGCGGCTGCGGATGCGCTCCCGCAGCGCCGCGCCCTTCCGCCGCGATCCCTCGCGGTCGGCCGCCAGCCGCGCCAGCGCCTCGACGTAGGCGGCGGCGTCGTCGCGCGGCTCGATCAGGTCGTCGCCCGGCTCGCACAGCAGCTCGGCGATCCCGGGCAGGTTCGGGACGACCACCGGCAGACCCATCGACATCGCCTCGAAGAGCGCGCATGGAACGCCCTCGAACCTGCTCGTCATCAACATCGCGTCGGTCGCCGCGTACCAGGGGTGCAGCCCTGGGGTGGGGGGGTGGAAGCGGAACCGGTCGCCGAGACCGCGGGCGGCGACGAGCTGCTTCACCTCGGCCTCCATCTCGCCCTCGCCGACCACCTGGAACTGGAAGTCGACCCCCCGCTCCTGCAGCCCGGCGGCCACCTCGACCATCAGCAGCGGGTCCTTCTGGTCGACCAGGCGGGCGGCGTAGAGGACGTCGAGCCGGTCCTCCGGCAGCGGCTCGATCGGGTCGACCTGGGACGGGTCGAACTCGCCCTCGGCGTCGACGCCGGTGTAGATCACCTCGACCTTGTCGGCCGGCACGCCGTAGCCGCGGACCGCCTCGGCGACGTGCTGGTTGGAGATCGAGAAGCTGTCGACGAGGTTGCCGTAGCGGGTGGTCACGTAGCGGACGTAGCCGGAGCGGTCGACCTCCTCGACGTGGAGCTGGACCACGACCGAGGGAGGGTTCGGCAGGCAGGAGAGGTCGGGCAGCAGGTCGAAGCCGAGCTTCGAGTTCATCACGTGCAGGACCCGCACCTGACGCGAGTGGAGGAAGTCGAAGATGAAGGCCGGCATCCGCTCGGCCGGCATCAGGTCCGGCAGCACCCAGACCTCCTCGGCGAACGGCGCGACCTCTTCGATCAGCGGGTTCGGCGACGGCTGGGTCACGATCAGCGAGGGGGCGAAGCGCTCGCGGTCGATCCAGCGGAACCAGTCGATCGTGTTCGTGTCGCTGCCCCCGTAGCCGACCCAGGGCGCCAGGTAGAGGACCGGGATCCGCTCGCTCACGCCGTGCCTCCCGCGCCCAGCCAGCGGCGGGTCCGCTCGATGCCCTCGGCCAGCGGGGTCATCTCGATCTCGACGGTCTCATGAAGCAGGGTGGTGTCCAACACGATCTGGTGAATATCGAACTCGCGCTCCGGATGCCGTCTGATCTCGGCTGAGCGGCCGACCGCCCGCTCAGCGAGGGCGAGCACGTGGAGCAGCGAGCTGCCCTCGCCGCTGCCGACGTTGATCACCGGCGGCGGCTGCCCGTGACCGATCATCGCGGTCATCACCCGGGCGACGTCGGCGGCGTACACGTAGTCGCGAATCGTCGAGCCGTCGCCGTAGACGTCGATCGCCTCGCCGCGGGAGATTCGGTGCAGGAAGGTGGCGATCACCCCCTGGCCGCGGTCGGGACGCTGGTGCTCGCCGTAGACCGTTGAGCAGCGCAGGATCCGCGCCTCGAGCTCGTGCTCGCGCCGGGCGCGCCCGATCTCCTCCTCGCACTCCAGGTGCAGCGCGCCGTAGCTGGTGACCGGCATCGCGGGGTCGCTCTCCCGGACCGGGAGCCGGGCTGGCTCGCCGTAGACGGTGCCGCCGGAGGAGAGATAGGTCAGGGTGACGCCGGGGCGCTCACGCAGCGCCGCAAGCACCGTCCGCACTGGCTCCAGGGTCAGCTGCCGGTCTCGCTCCGGGTCCCGCTCGGAGGCTGCCGGCAGCAGGCCGCCGGCGCAGAAGGCGACGTCGTCGACTCCCTCCAGCGCAGCGGCGAGCAGCTTCGGGTCGCTGGCGTCGCCGAGCAGGAGCCGGGCCGAGGAGATTGCCGCCGCGACCTCGGGTGAGGGCCGGGAACGGGTCAGCACGGTGAGCGGACTTCCTCCGCTGGCGATATGGACGGCGACGTTGGAGCCGATGAACCCGCAGCCGATCACCAGCGTGCGGCGACCACCTCGGCTCCCGGCCGCCTGTCCCTGGGAGGGGGGCGCATCCGGCACCGGGCGCACAATAGCGGGCGTCAGCGAGGCCGGATGCGGGGCAGGCGTGGGCGGCGGCGCAGCCAGGCCAGCGACGAGGTGAGGCGGGGAACGCCGTGCTTGAGGCCCGGGTTCGAGTAGGGATCGGGGTCCGCGAGCGGCAGCCAGCGCGTCTTCAACAGCGCCTTCTCCCAGTCCTCGACGTCGGGCGAGCGGCTCGAGGACTCGAAGTGGAGCATCGTCAGGTCGGGGTCGTAGACCGTCCGAAGCCCTTCAGCGCGCAGCTTCAGGCAGTAGTCGACGTCGTTGTAGTTGATGGGGAACTCGGTCGATAAGCCGCCGACCCGCTCGAACGACTCGCGCGGGGTCATCAGGCAGGCGCCGGTGACCGCGAGGCTGTTCTGCGCCACCAACACCTCGTTCGCATAGCCGGGGTGGTCTCCGGGGAAGCCGTGGTAAAGGTGGCCGGGGAGACCGCGGTCGAAGCGCACGACGACGTGCTGAAGGCGGCCGTCCTCCCAGAAGAGGCGGCCGCCGACAGCGCCGACCCCGGGCAGCGAGGAGTACATCACCATTCGCTCGATCCATTCGGGGGCAGCGACCTCGATGTCGTCGTTGAGGAGCAGCAGGTGCTCGCCGCGGGAGTGGGCGGCACCGGCGTTGATCTTCGTTGAGAAGCTGAACGGGCGGTCATAGGGGACGACGCGGAGCCGGTCGCCGGCCAGCGAGCGCAACTCCTCCAGCACAGGCGGCGGAGTGTCGGCGTCCGCGACGACGACGATCTCGTAGTTCCGGTAGGTCGAGCGCTCGACGATGCTGCGAATGCAGTGGCAGACGAGCGTCTCCTGGCGGTAGCGGATCTCCCGTGCCTGACCGCGGGTCGGGATGATCACGCTGACCAGCGGCTCTTTGGTCAGGCGCGGGCGAAGGTGGTGGACTCCGGGGTGGACGGGATCGGCCTCGACCGCGGCCTCGAGCCCGATCCGGTCGCAGTGGGCCTGCAGGGCGCGGAGCGCTGCTTCGTAGGCCCACGGCTTCGCCGCCTCGCCGCCGCCGGCGGTGGAGCTCTCCAGCATCCGCCAGTGGTAGAGCACCCGAGGCACGTGGACGACGGCTCGGGCACGCTCCCCTGCCTTCAGCGCCAGGTCCCAGTCCTGGGACCCCTCGCAAGCGGGGTCGAGGCCGCTGACCTCATCGACCAGCGAACGGCGATAGACGGCCAGGTGGCAGGTGTACATCTGCGTGCGCAGGCGCTCCGGCGACCAGTCCGGCTTCAGGAAGGGCCCCGAGTGACGCCCGGCGGCGTCGATCTTGTCTTCGTCGGTGTAGAGGAAGTCCACCACCGGATTCGCCGCGATCGCCTCGTGGACGTGGGCGAGCGCGTCGGGGTGCAGCATGTCGTCGTGGTCGAGGAAGGCGACGAACTCGCCGCGGGCCATTTCGATGGCATCGTTGGAGGCGGCTACGATGCCCCCGTTCCGCTCCCGCGTTCGGACCCGCACGCGCGGGTCCTC
>DATHUE010000189.1:0-6201 GCA_035462545.1 Solirubrobacterales bacterium | reverse complement strand
ATCGCCAGGAACCACTGGGTCGCGTTCATCAGCTCCATCTCGAAGAAGTGGCGCAGGGGGGAGATCGCGAGGATCCCCGCGTAGAGCGCGCCGAGCCCGGCGACCATCGCCAGCATGTAGCTCTGGATCGCGATGTGCTCGCGGCCCGGCCCGCGCTCGAGCAGCAGCACGAAAGCCAGCCCGAGCACGATCAGGGTCGTGGTCGCGGCGGTGCGGCCGGCTTCGAGGCTGCCGCCGAAGACGGTGTCGACGAGGAAGAAGGAGAGGATCGAGCCGAGCGCCGTCGCCACCCCCGCGGGGACCGCGAAGGCGGCCAGCGCTCGCAGCAGCCGGCCGCGGTAGAGCGGCCCGTCGGAGGGTGCGAGGGCGAGCACGAAGGAGGGGATGCCGATCGTCAGGAAGGCGGCGAGGGTGAGGTGGCGGGGGAGGAAGGGGAAGGCGAAGCCGGGGACGCCGACGAGCAGGATCAGGGTCGCCGCGTAGACGGTCTTGGTCAGGTAGAGGCGTCCGAGGCGGTGGATGTTGCGGGCGATCCGGCGCCCCTCGCCGACCGCCTCCGGCAGTCGCGAGAACTGGTCCTCGAGCAGGACGACGTCGGCGACGCCTTTGGTCACCTGCGTGCCGGAGCCCATCGCCACCGCCATCCGCGCCCGCTTCAGGGCCGGCACGTCGTTGACGCCGTCGCCGATCATCGCCACGTAGCGGCCGGCGTCGACCAGGGCGTCGACCAGCGCCTTCTTCTGCTCCGGCTTGATCCGGCAGAAGATCGTGTTCTCCAGCGCCACCTCGGCCAGCGCATCTGGGTCGGTGGGCAGGTCCGGGCCCTCGATGACGCCGGCGTCCTCCGGCACCCCGACCGCGTAGGCGATGGCGGTGACGGTGGCGCGGGCGTCGCCGGAGATCAGCTTCAGGTCGACTTCCTCGGCGCGCATCGTCGCGATCGTCTCGGCGGCGTCGGGGCGCAGCGTCTCCTCCAGGACGACCAGCGCCAGCGGCGTCAGCCGCGGCGGCGCCTCGCTCGCGGGATCGCTCGGCAGCCGGCCCTCGGTTTCGCCGAAGGCGACCACCCGGCGGCCCCGCGCGGTTTCCTCTTCGAGCTTGGCGGCGAGCCCGGGGGGGAGGGCGAGGGCGCCGAGGTCGGTGAGGATGTCGGGCGCGCCGAGCACGTAGGTGGAGCCGCCGCTCAGCGCCGCCCCGCTCCACTTCCATTCCGAGGAGAAGGGGACCTCGCCCGCGACCCGCGCCGCCTCGCCGGGGAAGCGCTCGGCGATCGTCTCCAGCGTCTTGTTGCGGTCGCCGGCGCTGGCGGCGAACCGGCCCAGCGCCGCCTCGGCCGCCGCTCGCTCGGTCCCCTCGGCGACCTCGACCCCGACCAGGCGCAGCTCACCCGCGGTCAGGGTCCCGGTCTTGTCGACGCAGATCGTGTCGACTGCCGCCAGGCTCTCGGTCGCGCTCATCTGCTGGACGAGGACCTGCCGCTGCGCCAGCCGCACCGCGGCGACGGCGAAGGTGACGCTCATCAGCAGCACCAGGCCCTCGGGGATCAGCGTGATCAGGCCGGCGGTCGCCGTCTGCGCCGCTTCGACCAGGTCGACGTTGCGGACGTAGAGGCTGAGGATCAGGATCGCCGCCAGCGGCAGCATCACGTAGGTCGAGGCGACGATCACCCGGTTGACCTCCTGCTGCAGCGGCGAGGGCGGGTGGCGGAAGGCGCGCGCCTCCCCGGCCAGCTTGCCGGCGTAGCTGTTCTCCCGCACCGCGTCTACGAGGTAGTGCCCGGAGCCGGAGATGCAGAAGGAGCCGGAGAGCAGCCGGTCGCCTGCCTCCTTGCGGATCCCGTCCGCCTCGCCGGTCAGCAGTGACTCGTCGAGGGTGAGGCCGCGGCTGGCGATCGTCTCGCCGTCGGCGACGAGCTGGTCACCGGGGGCGACCCGGATCACGTCGCCGGGGACGATCTCCTCGGCCAGCAGCTCGACGACCTGGCCGTCGCGGACGACCTCGGCCCGGGGCGCGACGACCACCGCCAGCTCGTCGAGGGTCGCCTTCGCGTTCAGCTCCTGGCGGATGCCGATGTAGGAGTTGACGATCGCGATCAGGCCGAAGATCGCGTCGGCGAGCAGCCCCAGCGAGAGGATCAGGACGAAGAAGACCCCGACGATCGCGTTGAACAGCGTGAAGACGTTGCCGGCGACGATGCTCGAGGTCGAGCGCGAGGAGGTCTCCGGCGGCGGCCCGAGCTTGCGCAGGCGCGCCTCGGCCTCGGCGCTGGAGAGGCCTTGATCGGTCTGTGGCTGGACCTTGGGCATGGCGACTATTCAATAGGGTGCGGCTCGGATGTCGCTGAAGCTCGGACTCAATCTTGGCTACTGGGGGATCGGCCCGGCCGGCGAGGACGCCCTCGAGGTCGTCAGCGCCGCCGAGAAGGCCGGCTACGAGTCGGTCTGGGCGGCCGAGTCCTACGGCTCCGACGTGGTCAGCGTGCTTGCCTGGCTGGCGGCGCAGACGACCGAGATCAACCTCGGCGCGGCGATCCTGCAGGTGCCGGCGCGACCGCCGGCGGCGGCGGCGATGGCCGGGGCGACGATCGACAAACTTTCCGGCGGCCGCTTCCTGTTCGGCTTCGGCCCCTCCGGCCCGCAGGTCTCCGAGGGCTGGTACGGCGTGCCCTACGCGAAGCCCTGGGGGCGGACCCGCGAGTACATCGAAGTCGTGCGCGAGATCATCGCCCGCGAAGGCCCGGTCGAACACAAGGGCGAGCACTACGAAATCCCGCTCGAAGGGGGCGAGGGCAAGGCCCTGAAGCTCAACTTCCACCCCGAGCGCAACGAGATCCCCGTCTTCGTCGGCGCGATCGGGCGCAAATCGGTCGAGATGGCGGCGGAGATCTGCGACGGCTGGATCCCGATCTTCTTCAGCGTCGACGCCTTCGAGCAGACCTGGGGCGAGCACCTGGAGGCCGGCTTCGCCAAGGGCGGCCGCCAGCGCTCCGACCTCGAGGTCAGCCCCTCGCTGCAGGTGGCGATCGACGGCGACCTGGAGGCGGCGAAGAGCGTGGTCAAGGCCGGCCTCGTCCTCTACTTCGGCGGCATGGGCAGCCGCAAGACCAACTTCTACGTCGACCTCGCCCACCGCTTCGGCTTCGGCGACGTCGCCGACGAGGTCCAGAAACGGTTCCAGGACGGCGACCGGGCCGGCGCCTACGAGGCGATGCCGGACGAGATCGTCGAGGCGACCTCCCTGGTCGGGACCGAGGCGGAGGTCGTGGAGCGGATCGAGCGCTTCCGCGGCGCCGGCATCGACCGCCTGATCGTCTCCCCGGTCCACGTCGACCGGTCTCAGCAGCTGCACACCCTCGAGCGTCTCGCGTCCCTGGCCGGGGTCGCGGCGCGCGGCTGACCCTTTCGCATAACCTACCGCGCCGCACGGGTATGAGAATCGGAGTGCCGAAAGAGTCTGCGGATGGGGAGCGCCGGGTCGCGCTGGTCCCTGACGTGGTCAAGTCGCTGAAGAAGAACGAGCACGTCGAGGTGCTCGTCGAGCGCGGTGCCGGCGACGCCGCCGGCCACCCCGACTCCCAGTACGAGGAGGCCGGGGCCGAGGTCGTCGAGGGCGAGGTTACGTGGGGCGCCGACGTCGTCCTCCGCGTCGCCGCCCCCTCCACCGCCGAGATCGGAAAGCTGAAGTCCGGCCAGGCCCTGATCGCCCACCTCTCGCCCTGGACCGCGGCCGAGAGCAACAAGGCGCTGGCCGCTGCCGGCGTCACCAGCTTCGCGATGGAGGCGATCCCGCGCACGACCCGGGCCCAGGCAATGGACGCCCTTTCCTCCCAGGCCGCCGCCGCCGGCTACGCCGCGACCCTGATCGCCGCCCGCGAGTCGGGCCGCTTCTTCGGGATGATGACCACCGCCGCCGGGACCGTGCCGCCGGCCAAGGTCCTCGTTCTCGGCGCCGGCGTCGCCGGGCTGCAGGCGGTCGCCACCGCCAAGCGCCTCGGTGCGATCGTCACCGGCTTCGACATCCGCCGCGCCGCCTGGGAGCAGATCGCCTCGCTCGGCGGCCGGCCGCTGGAACTGGACTTCATCCCCGACGCCGAGGGCGAGGGCGGCTACGCCCGGCCGCTGACCGACGAGGAGAACGCGCAGGTGCGCGACGCCCTCACCGACAACGCCGCCAAGCAGGACATCATCGTCACCACCGCCGCGATCCCCGGCCGGCCGGCGCCGCTGCTGATCACCGCAGAGGCGGTTCGCAGCATGTCCCCGGGCTCGGTGATCGTCGACCTCGCCGCCGAGACCGGCGGCAACTGCGAGCTGACCGAGGCCGGCCAGACCGTGGTCGAGGGCGGCGTCAAGGTGATCGGCCCGCGCAACCTCGCCAGCGAGATGCCGGCGCCCGCCTCCCAGCTCTACGCGAAGAACCTCGAGAACCTGCTGGGCCTGATGGTGACCGAGGAGGGGGCGCTGAACGTCGACTTCGAGGACGACATCATCGCCGCCGCCTGCATCACCCAGGGCGGCGAGATCAAGAACGAGAGGGCGGCCAAGTAGCGATGGACCTGATGACCAAGGTGACGATCTTCGTGCTGGCGGTGTTCGTCGGCTTCGAGGTGATCTCGAAGGTGCCGACCACCCTGCACACGCCGCTGATGTCGCAGACCAACGCGATCCACGGCATCGTCATGCTCGGCGGCCTGATCGTCGTCGGCTACGCCAATGACGGCCTCGAGTACGGGATCGGCGCCCTGGCGATCGCCTTCGGGGCGATCAACATCGTCGGCGGCTTCATGGTCACCGACCGGATGCTCGGCATGTTCAGTCGCAAGCCCAAGCCGAAAGCCGAGGCCGGCGGGAAGGGCTCCTCGCCGTGAGCCCGCTCCTGGCAGTCCTCGAGCCGGGAGGCGATCTCGCCACCGCGCTCTACATCCTCGCCTTCTCGCTGTTCATCATCGGGATCAAACAGGGCACGCACCCGACCACCGCCAAGCGCGGCAATCTGGTCGCCGCGGTCGGCATGGCGATCGCGGTCGTCACCACCCTGCTGCTCGACGGGATCGGCAACTGGGGCGTGATCTTCGCCGCCCTCGCGATCGGCTCGGCGATCGGCGTCGTCGCCTCGCTGCGCGTGCAGATGACCGAGATGCCGCAGATGGTCGCCCTCTACAACGGCGTCGGCGGCGGCGCGGTCGCCCTGATCGCCTGGGCCGAGGTCCGCCACGGGCTCGACCTCGGCCACACGATCCCGCTCGAAACGCTGATCCCGGTCCTCTTCTCGGCGGTCGTCGGCTCGATCTCCTTCTGGGGCTCGAACGTCGCCTTCGCCAAGCTCCAGGACCTGATCCCGACGCGGCCCCTGGCGATGCCCGGCCAGCAGGTGATCAACGTCGTGCTGCTGATCGCGATCGTCGCCGCCTGCGTCAACCTCGCGGTCAACAACGACAGCCCCTCCCAGGCCCTGTTCATCGGCGTCCTGATCGCGGCGGCGCTGCTCGGCAACCTCGTCGTGCTGCCGATCGGGGGCGCCGACATGCCGGTCGTGATCTCGCTGCTGAACGCCTTCACCGGGCTCGCCGCCGCCGCCGCCGGGTTCGCGCTCGACAACGTCGCCCTGATCGTCGCCGGCACCCTGGTTGGCTCCTCGGGGACGATCCTCACCCTGGAGATGGCGACGGCGATGAACCGCTCGGTCGCCAACATCCTCTTCGCCGGGTTCGGCGGTGCGCCGGCCGGAGGAGGCGGCGGCTCCACCGAGGAGCGCCCGCACACCTCGATCGGCGCCCAGGACGCGGCGATCAAGCTCGCCTACGCCGACTCGGTCGTGATCGTGCCCGGCTACGGCCTCGCCGTCGCCCAGGCCCAGCACGCGATCAAGGAGGTCGCCGACGAGCTCGAGAAGCGCGGGATCACCGTCTCCTACGCGATCCACCCCGTCGCCGGCCGCATGCCGGGTCATATGAACGTGCTGCTCGCCGAGGCCGACGTGCCGTACGAGAGCTTGAAGGAGATGGAGGAGATCAACCCGGAGATGGCGCGCACCGACGTCGCCGTGGTGGTCGGGGCCAATGACGTCACCAACCCGGCGGCGAAGAACGACCCCGACAGCCCGATCGCCGGGATGCCGATCATCGAGGTCAACGAGGCCCAGCAGGTGATCGTGATCAAGCGCTCGCTCAGCCCCGGCTTCGCCGGCATCGACAACGACCTC
>DATHUE010000188.1:0-5860 GCA_035462545.1 Solirubrobacterales bacterium | reverse complement strand
GGGTCTCCGCGGCGCTCTCGTCCCCGGATAGCGAGGCGCTGTTGCCGTAGAGCCAGGTGTCGGGCTCGGCCGGGTCGAGGTCATAGAGCGGGCAGCCGTCGACCAGCGCGTCGACCGGCATCTCGCCGACGGTCTCGCCGTCGCGCAGGACCCGGACCAGGCCGTGATCGGCGATCTCGCCGATCACGGTGCCGCCGGTCTGCCATTTCTCGCAGACCTCCAGCACCGCCGGCACCTTGGCCGGCTCGACCACCGCCAGCATCCGCTCCTGCGACTCGGAGACCATGATCTCGAAGGGCTCCATGTCGGCCTCGCGCAGCGGCACCTTGTCGACGTCGACGTCGATCCCGACCCCGCCGGCCGAGGCCATCTCGCTGGCCGAGGAGGTGAGCCCGGCGGCGCCGAGATCCTGCAGCGAGACCAGCAGTCCCTTGCCGAGCAGCTCCAGGCAGCACTCCAGCACCTTCGACTCCTCGAACGGGTCGCCGATCTGGACCGTCGGCCGCTTCGCTTCGTCGCTCTCGCCGAGCTCGGCCGAGGCCAGCACCGAGGCGCCGCCGATCCCGTCGCGCCCCGTCGTGGCGCCCATCAGCACCACCGCGTTGCCGACGCCGGCCGCGGCCGCCCGCACCATCTCCTCGGTCCTGGCAATCCCGACGCACATCGCGTTGACCAGGCAGTTGTGCTCGTAGGGCGCCTCGAAGTAGACCTCGCCGCCGACGTTCGGCACGCCGATCGAGTTGCCGTAGTGGCCGATCCCGCGCACCGCCCCGTCGAGCAGGTGGCGCGAGCGGACCGAGTCGAGCTCGCCGAAGCGCAGCGAGTCGAGGATCGCGATCGGCCGGGCGCCGAGCGCGAAGACGTCGCGCATGATCCCCCCGACCCCGGTCGCCGCCCCCTGGAACGGCTCGACCGCGCTCGGGTGATTGTGGGACTCGACCTTGAAGGCGATCGCGTGGCCGTTGCCGATGTCGACGGCGCCGGCGTTCTCCCCCGGCCCCATCACCACCCGCTCGCCCTCGGTCGGCAGCCGCCGCAGCAGCTTGCGCGAGTGCTTGTAGGCGCAGTGCTCGGACCAGAGCAGGCTGAACATCGCCAGCTCGACGTCGTTCGGCTCGCGGCCGAGCTTCTCGCAGATCAGCTCGAACTCGGCGTCGGTCAGCCCCAGCTCGCGGTGCTTGGCGACCTCGACCGTCACGCTGCGGCCCCGATGCGTCCCGCCGCGGCGACTTCCTCGAACACGCGCAGCCCGTCGGTCGAGCCGGTCAGCGGGTCGACCGCGTGCTCGGGATGCGGCATCAGCCCGACCACGTTGCCCGCCTCGTTCCGCACCCCGGCGATGTCGCGCGCCGACCCGTTGAAGTTGTGCCCGGTCGCGTAGCGGTAGGCCACCTGCCCATTTGCCTCGAGCTCATCGAGCACCTCATCCGCCGCGTAGTACCGCCCTTCCCCGTGCTTCGCTGGAATCGACAGCGCCCCTTCGGGTCGAGTGGTCGTTTTCCGTTGCTCTGGCGACGGTAACCCACCACTCGGCACCGGGATCAGGTCGACCTGGCGGCAGGTGAAGCGCAGCTCGGTGTTGCGCAGCAGGGCTCCGGGGAGCAGGCCGGCCTCGCAGAGGACCTGGAAGCCGTTGCAGATGCCGAGCACGGGGGCGCCGCCGCGGGCCATCTCGGCGACCGCCTCCATCGCCGGCGCGAAGCGGGCGATCGCGCCGGCCCGCAGGTAGTCGCCGTAGGAGAAGCCGCCGGGGACGACGATCGCGTCGAGCGCGTCGAGGTCGCGCTCTTCGTGCCAGACCAGCCGCGCCTCGCCGAGCAGCGAGCAGGCGTGCAGGGCGTCCCGCTCGTCGCAGGAACCGGGGAACTGGAGCACGCCCCAGATCACAGGGCCTGGATCTCGTAGTCCTCGATCAGGGGGTTGGCGAGCAGCTTCTCGCAGAGCTCGCCGAGCCGCTCGGGGTCCTCGACGTCGAGCTCGACCATGCGGCCGACGTGGACGTGCTCGATCCCCTCGAAGCCGAGCGCCGGCAGCGCCCGCTCGACCGCCTTGCCCTGGGGGTCGAGGATCCCCTCCTTGGGCCGGATCAGGACCCGGGCACGCGGCACTAGAAGGAGCGCTCCGTGATCCGCTCGTAGGCCTCGACGTATTTGGCCCGGGTCTGCTCGACCACGTCGGGCGGCAGCTCGGGCCCCGGCGGGGTCTTGTCCCAGCCGGTCTCGCTGGCCCAGTCGCGCACGTACTGCTTGTCGAAGGAGGGCGGGGTCCTGCCGGGCTCGTAGCTGTCGGCGGGCCAGAAGCGCGAGGAGTCCGGGGTCAGCACCTCGTCGCCGAGCACGATCTCGGCGCCGGCGTGGCTGCCGAACTCGAACTTGGTGTCGGCGAGGACGATTCCGCGGGCGGCGGCGTGCTCGGCGCCGCGCTCGTAGACCTCGATCGAGATCCGCTTCAGCTCCTCCAGCAGCGCCCGGTCGCCGACGATCTCGGCGGCGCGGTCGAAGTCGACGTTCTCGTCGTGGTCGCCGATCTCGGCCTTGGTCGAGGGGGTGAAGATCGGCTCCGGCAGCTTGTCGGACTCCTGCAGCCCGGCCGGCAGCTCGATCCCGCAGACGGCGCCGCCCTCGCGGTATTCCTTCCAGCCCGAGCCCGAGAGGTAGCCGCGGACCACGCACTCGACCGGGTACATCTCCAGCCGCCGCACCCGCATCGCCCGTTCGCTGACCTCCTCCGGCACGTGGTCGGAGAGGAAGTGGTTGGGGACGATGTCGCCGGTCAGCTCGAACCAGAATTCCGACATCCGGTTCAGCACCTTGCCCTTGTCGGGGATCGGGGTCGGCAGCACCACGTCGTAGGTGGAGATGCGGTCGGAGGCGACCAGCAGCAGGTCGTCCTCCCACGCGTAGATCTCGCGGACCTTCCCGGAGGAGAGGAGCTTCAGATCGGACACGGAGGCGGACACCGCGCCGATGCTAGCTAAGCGCGCGCGGCGGGGTGTTCCTTGGCCCAGCTGGCGATCTCGCCGGAGCCGGAGATGACCTCGCCGTCGTCGAGGACGAGGATCGGCACCTCGGGGGTGCCGCTGAGCTCGGTCACCTCGGCCCGGTCCTCCTTGCGGCTGCCCCAGGTCCAGGGCATCAGCCGGTAGCCGCCGACCGTCTTCAGCTCGTACTCGTAGCCGGCGGCGTCGAGCGCCTTGCCCGCCTTGGCGCAGGGATGGGCGAAGCCCGGTCCCATCTTCTTCGTGCCGCAGGTGTAGAGGATCACGCCGGGCAGCCTACCCCGCGGCGGTGCCCGGAGTCCAGGGGAGGGAGTGCTACATTCGTAGCATGACCGTAGAAGTAGCATCCCGAGAGCTCCGCAACGACACCGCCGGCCTGCTGCGCCGGGTCGAAGCCGGGGAGTCGATCGTCATCACCCGCCGCGGCAAGCCGGTGGCGCGGCTCATGCCTGTGGACAGAGAGCCTCATCGGCTGCTTACGCCGGAGGATGTGGTTGCGATCCGCAAGATCAGTGCCGGGGACCCCACTTTCGCGGCCGATATCGATCGCATCGGTAGCGGGACCACCGACGAGTTGGGCCCGATCTGGTGAGTTCCGAGCGGGCCAAGTACGGGTTGCTCGACACTTCGGTCCTCGTTGCCGCAGAGAGCGGCCGTCCACTGCGCGTCGAGGATCTGCCGGAAACCGCAGCCACCTCGATCGTCACCCTGTCTGAGTTGCGGGCCGGGATTCACCTCGCCGCCGATGTGGAGAGCCGCGACCGCCGTATCGCCACCTTTGAGCTCGCCGCCAACTCGGCTGTGCTCCCCGTCGACACCGCTGTGGCGAGGGTCTGGGCGCAGATGCGCGCCTACCTGCTCGCCTCCGGGGAAAAAATCGACGTCAACGACATGTGGATCGCCGCGACCGCCGCTTCCCGCGAGATCCCCGTGATCACCCAGGACCAGGACTTCCACGCCCTCTCGGGCGTCGGCGGTCTGACCGTGATCGAGGTCTAGTCGCCGAGTGCTTCGGCGACCTCGGCGGCGGCGCGTTCGCCGGAGCTGACGGCGCCGTCCATGTAGCCGTTCCAGACGGTGGCGGTCTCGGCTCCGGCCCAGTGCAGGGGGCCGACCGGGCGGCGCAGGGCGCGGCCGTATTCGGTCCAGGCGCCGGTCGTCATCAGGCAGCCGTAGCAGCCGCGGGTCCACTCCTCCTCGGCCCAGACCCGCTCGACGAAGTCGACCGGGTCGGCGGCCTGCGGGCCGAAGAGGCGGGCGTGACCGGCGAGCACCGCCCGGCGGCGCTCCTGCGCCGGCCGCGCTCCCCACTGCCGGGCCAGCCGTCCCTCGAGGAAGCCGAGCAGGACACCGGGGCTGCCGTCCGGCGGCGAGTTGTCGAAGACGACCCGGGCGGGGCCGGCGTCGCTGGTCGCCTGCCCCGAGAAGCCCTCATCGCGCCAGAACGGCCGCTCGTAGATCGCCATCGTCTTGATCACCGTCCCCTGCGGCATCCGCTGGGTGAGCTGGTCGCGCAGCGCCGGCAGCGGCGGGTCGTAGACGATCCGCCCGGCCAGCGCCGGCGGCACCGCGACGATCGCCCGCCCCGCCGAGACGATCAAGCTCTCCGTGTGGAGCTTGACGCCGCCCTCGCCGTGCTCGATCAGGCTCACGGGGGCGCCGAGCCGCACCGCATCGGGGCCGAGCTGCTCGGCCATCAGCAGCGCCAGCCGCTGGGAGCCGCCGTGGAAGCGGTCCTGCTGGGCGCCGCCGCCGGTCCCGACCAGCGTGTTGAAGCCGCTGCCGGAGTGGATGTAGAAGAGGACGTGCAGGAGCGAGACGTCGGCCGGCTCCGCCGCCCAGACGGCCTCGGTCGCCAGCTCGAACAGTCCGCGGGCAGCAGCCGTGCGGGTGTTGCGCCGCACCCAGGTGGCGAAGGTCTGGCCATCCCAGTCCGCCGCCTTCGGTGCCATCCACGGCTCCTCCAGCGGCACCTGCCTCGCCATCCGGTCGAGCCGTGCCCGGGCCTGTTCGAAGTCGGCCAGGGCCAGCGGCGAGAGCGCCCGCGCGAGGTCGCGCACTAGCCGGACCCGGGCGTCGGTGATCGCGCCCGTGTAGGAGGCGAGCTTCCCGGCGATCTCGATCAGGTGCCGCCCCTGGTCGTGCGTCGGGAAGGTCTCGACCCCGAGCTCGGCCGCCAACGCCGCGATCCGCTCCTGGGTCGGGCCGATCCACTGGCCGCCGACCTCGACCACCTTGCCGCCGCCGATCTCCTCGTTCAGGAGCCGGCCGCCGACCCGCTCCCGCGCCTCGACGACGACCGGGCGCAGGCCTGCCGCCGCCAACCGCCGCGCCGCCACCAAACCGGCGAGGCCGGCGCCCACGATGGCGACATCGGCCTCGACGGACTCGGTCATCGCCTCAGTCCCGCAGCGCTTCCAGGCGCGCGAAGATCTCCGGCAGGTGGGTGAGGTAGGCGCCGTAGTCGAAGACGGCGTCGAGGTCGAGCTGCGGCGCCGCCTCGGCGAGCAGCTCGCGGAACTCGGTGCCGGTGTCCCAGGCGCGCTGCGCGTTCTCCTGCACCACTCGGTAAGCGTCGTCGCGGGTCATTCCCGACTCGACCAGAGCCGTTAGCGCCCGCTGGCTGAACAGGGCGCCGTGGGTGAGGCCGAGGTTGACCCGCATCCGGTCGCCGTGCACGGTCATCCCGGCAGCGACCTTGGCGGCCATCTCCGGCATGTAGTCGACGAGGATCGTCGCGTCGGGCAGGATCACGCGCTCGGCGCCGGAGTGGGAGATGTCGCGCTCGTGCCAGAGGGCGACGTTCTCCAGGCCGGCCTGGGCGTAGCCGCGCAGGACCCGGGCGAGGCCGGTGATCCGCTC
>DATHUE010000187.1:0-11092 GCA_035462545.1 Solirubrobacterales bacterium | reverse complement strand
TTCACCCCCGACCGGGTGGCCGAAGCCGCAAAGGAGCTGCTCTGATGAAGCCGACCGCGAAGCTGCACGAGCTGGGGCAGAGCCTCTGGCTCGACAACATCACCCGCACGATGCTGGGCGACGGGACCCTCGCCGGCTACATCGAGGAGCTCTCGGTCACCGGCCTCACCTCCAACCCGACGATCTTCGACAAGGCGATCTCCGGCGGCGATGCCTACGACCAGCAGATCGCCGAGCTCAGCGCCAGCGCGGTGCCCGAGGAGGGGATCGGCGCCACGCCCACCGAGCGGATCTTCTTCGAGCTGGCGCTGGCCGACCTGCGCGACGCGACCGACCTCTTCGCCGCGGTGCACGAGCGCACCGCCGGCGTCGACGGCTTCTGCTCGCTCGAGGTCTCGCCGCTGATCGCCGACGACGCCGAGGCGACGATCGAGGAGGCGGCGCAGCTCCACGCCAAGGCCGAGCGCGACAACCTCTACATCAAGATCCCCGGCACCGAGGCGGGGCTGAGGGCGATCGAGGAGTCGATCTTCGCCGGAGTGCCGATCAACTTCACCCTGCTTTTCGACGACAAGCAGTACCTCGCCGCCGCCGAGGCCTACATGCGCGGGATCGAGCGCCGGATCGAGGCCGGGCTCAGCGCCGACGTCGCCTCGGTCGCCTCGCTCTTCATCAGCCGCTGGGACGTCGCCGTCGCCGAGGAGGTCCCCGACGAGCTGCACAACCGGCTCGGGATCGCGGTCGGCGGCCGCGCCCACCGCGCCTACCACGAGCTGCTGCGCTCGGACCGGATGCTGCGCCTGATGAACGAGGGCGCGCGGCCGCAGCGACTGCTCTGGGCCAGCACCGGGACCAAGGACCCCGACGCCTCCGACACCCTCTACATCGAGGCCTTCGCCTCGCCGCTGACCGTCAACACGATGCCGGAGCCGACGCTGAACGCCTTCGCCGACCACGGCGAGGTCGGCGCGATCCTCGCCGCCGACGGCGGCAACGCCGAGCAGGTGCTGAAGGAGTTCGAGGAGGCCGGGATCGACGTCGCCGCCCTCGCCGCCCGCCTGCAGGAGGAGGGAAAGGCCGCCTTCGTCGACTCCTGGGAAGAACTGCTGAAGTCGATCGACGCCCAGCGAGGATGACCGCACTGCGGGACACGGCCGCCTGGGGCGAGCTCGAATCCCACTTCGGCGCGATCCGCGAGACCCATCTGCGGGAGCTGTTCGCCGCCGATCCCGAGCGCGGCGAGCGGCTGGTCGCCGACGGCGCCGGCCTGCACCTCGACTTCTCCAAGAACCGGGTCACCGACGAGACCCTGCTGCTGCTCGGTCGGCTGGCCCGCGAGCGACGCGTCCAGGAGCGGCGCGAGGCGATGTTCGCCGGCGAGCACATCAACGTCTCCGAGGACCGCGCCGTCCTCCACGTGGCGCTGCGGATGCCGCGCAACCGCTCGCTGCTGGTCGACGGCGTCGACGTCGTCAAGGAGGTGCACGAGACGCTCGACCGGATGGCGGACTTCGCCGAGCGGGTCCGCGACGGCGAGTGGACCGGCCACACCGGCAAGCCGATCCGCAACGTCGTCAACGTCGGCATCGGCGGCTCCGACCTCGGCCCGGTGATGGCCTACGAGGCGCTGCGCCACTACAGCCGCCGCGAGATGACCTTCCGCTTCGTCTCCAACGTCGACGGGACCGACTTCGCCGAGTCGACGCGCGACCTCGATCCCGAGGAGACCCTGTTCGTGATCTCCTCGAAGACCTTCACGACGCTGGAGACGATGACCAACGCGCGGACCGCGCGCGAGTGGTCGCTGGCCGGACTCGGCGGCGACGAGGCGGCGGTCGCCAAGCACTTCGTCGCCGTCTCCACCAACGCCGAGGAGGTCTCGAAGTTCGGGATCGACACCGCCAACATGTTCGGCTTCTGGGAGTGGGTCGGCGGCCGCTACTCGATGGACTCCGCGATCGGGCTCTCGACGATGCTGGCGATTGGGCCGGCCCGCTTCGGCGAGATGCTGAGCGGCTTCCACGCGATGGACGAGCACTTCCGCGAGGCCCCCGACGGCCTCAACCTGCCGTTGCTGATGGGCCTGCTGGCGGTCTGGTACGGCGACTTCTTCGGTGCCCAGACGAGCGGCGTCTTCCCGTATGACCAGTACCTGCACCGCTTCCCCGCCTACCTGCAGCAGCTGACGATGGAGTCGAACGGCAAGCACGTCACCCTGGACGGGGCCCGCGTCGACTACGACACCGGGGCGATCTACTGGGGCGAGCCCGGCACCAACGGCCAGCACAGCTTCTACCAGCTGCTCCACCAGGGGACGCGGCTGATCCCCTGCGACTTCATCGGCTTCATCCACAGCAACAACCCGCTCGGCAACCATCACGACCTGCTGATGTCGAACGTCTTCGCCCAGAGCGAGGCGCTCGCCTTCGGCAAAACGCCGGAGCAGGTGCGGGCCGAGGGGACGGCGGAGGAGGTCGTCCCCCACCGGGTGATGGAGGGCAACCGGCCCTCGAACACGATCCTCGCCGAGCGCCTGGACCCGCAGACGCTGGGGTCGCTGGTGGCGCTGTACGAGCACAGCGTCTTCACCCAGGGGGCGATCTGGGGGATCGACTCCTTCGATCAGTGGGGGGTCGAGCTCGGCAAGGCGCTGGCGGTGGCGATCATCCCCGAGCTGGAAGCCGACGAGGAGCCGGAGCTGCGCCACGACAGCTCCACCAACGCCCTGATCCGGCGTTACCGAAACGCCCGCCGCGGGGAATAACGTCTCACCCATGCTCCCGCTCGACGCGCTCCCCCTCGCCGCGTCGGAGTCGAACCTGCTCGCGGCGCGGGAGATGATGGCGTTCACGCTCGGCTTCCACATCGTCCTCGCCTGCCTCGGGGTAGCGCTGCCGGCGATCATCCTCGTCGCCAACTACCTGGGGCTGAAACGCGAGGACGCCGAGGCGATGGAGCTGGCTCGGCGCTGGTCGAAGGCGATGGCGGTCACCTTCGCGGTCGGCGCCGTGACCGGGACCGTGCTGAGCTTCGAGTTCGGGCTGCTCTGGCCGGAGTTCATGGACCGCTGGGGCGGCGTCTTCGGGATCGCCTTCGCGATCGAGGGGATCTTCTTCTTCGTCGAGGCGATCTTCCTCGCCGTCTACATCTACGGCTGGCAGCGGCTCTCGGGCTGGGCCCACTTCTGGTCCGGGGTGCCGATGGTGGTCACCGGCATCGGCGGCGCCTTCTCGGTCGTCGCCGCCAACGCCTGGATGAACCAGCCGCAGGGCTTCACCCTCGACGCCGCCGGGAGGGTGATCGACACCGACCCGGTGAAGGTGCTGCTCAACCCGGCGACCGGCTACGAGGTACCGCACATGCTGCTCGCCGCCTACATGGTCGCCGGCTTCCTCGTCGCCTCGATCTACGCGGTCGGGATGCTGCGCGGGCGGCGCGACCGGCTGCACCGGCTCGGCCTGCTGATCCCGCTGACCGTCGCCTGCATCGCCACTCCGATCCAGCTGTTCGTCGGCGACACCGCGGCGCGCGAAGTCGCCGACCACCAGCCGGCCAAGTTCGCCGGCTTCGAGTGCATCCAGGAGACCGGCGACCACCAGACCGAGTGGATCGGCGGGATCTGTACCGAGGACGGCGTCAAGTGGGGGATCGGCATCCCCGACCTCGACTCGTTCCTGGTCGGGTGGAGCGCCGACACCGTCGTCACCGGCCTCAACGACATCCCGCCCGACGAGCGGCCGCCGGCGAACACGCTGCTGCACCTCTCCTTCGACGCGATGGTCGGGATCGGCACCGGGCTGATGCTGCTGGCGCTGTGGCTGGCCTGGGCCTGGTGGAAACGGCGCGAGATCCCGGCGACGCCGTGGTTCCTGCGCGCGGTCGCGGTCTCCGGCGGCGGCGCGATCGTCGCGCTGTGGTGCGGCTGGATCGTCACCGAGGTCGGCCGCCAGCCCTGGATCGTCCAGGACTACATGCGGACCTCCGAAGCGGTGACCGAGGCGGACGGGATCTGGTTCGCCTTCGCCGCGGTGCTGATCCTCTACACCGCGCTCGGCACCACCGCGATCCTGATCCTGCGCTCGATGTCGCGCCGCTGGCGCGAGGGGGGAGCCGCGCCGGAAGGCGAGGGTCCCTACGCCCCGCGCGAGGGGGCCGGCGGGTGAGCGAGGCCGACGCCGCGGCGGCGATCCTCTGGGTCGGGGCGACCTTCTACGCGCTGTTCGGCGGCGCCGACTTCGGCGGCGGCTTCTGGGACCTGATCGCCGGCGGAGCGGAGCGCGGCGAGCGGCCGCGGGCGCTGATCCAGCGCTCGTTGACCCCCGTCTGGGAGGCCAACCACGTCTGGCTGATCTTCGTCCTCGTCGTCCTCTGGACCGCCTTCCCCCCCGCCTTCAGCGCCGTCTTCTCGACGCTCTACGTGCCGATCGCCCTGGCCGCCTTCGGGATCGTCCTGCGCGGCGCCGGCTTCGCCTTCCGCAAGCAGATCGTCGGGCTGTCGGGCCGGCGCGCGGCCGGCGCGACCTTCGCCCTCTCCTCGCTGCTGACGCCGTTCTTCATGGGCACGGTGGTCGGCGCGATCGCCTCCGGCGAGGTCCCGGCCGATGGCAACGGCGAGGCCTTCTCGAGCTGGCTGGCGCCGCTGCCGCTGCTGACCGGGGCGCTGTTCGTCGCCAGCGGCGCCTACCTCGCCGCGGTCTTCCTCGTCGGCGACGCCCGCCGCGCCCGCGCCGAGGGCTGGGGGGCGGCCGGCGGCGAGCCGGACCTCGAGCGCTACTTCGCCCGCCGCGCCCTCGCCGCCGCGGTGGTGGCCGGAGCCATCGCCCTCGCCGGCCTCTTCGCCCTCCACGACGAAGCCCGCTACGTCTACGACCGCCTGCTCGACCAGGGCCTGCCGCTGGTGATCGCCTCCGGACTCTGCGGCCTCGGTGTCCTCGCGGCGCTGCTGCGCGGCTGGCGGGCGCCGCTGCGGCCGCTCTCGGCTGGCGCGGTTGTCGCGGTGATCTGGGGCTGGGGCGTAGCCCAGTTCCCCTACCTGCTGCCGACCTCGCTGCGGATCGACCAGGCCGCCGCGCCGGGCCCGACCCTGACCACGGTCCTGATCGTCTTCGCGGTCGCCGCGGTCGTCGTCCTCCCCTCGCTGGCGCTGCTCTACACGCTCAGCCAGCGCGACCTGCTGGAGCACGACGAGTGAGCGACGGGATCGCCACGGCCCTGTTCGACATCGACGGCACTTTGCTGGTGACGGGCGGGGCCGGCGCGGTCGCCTGGCAGCGCGCCTTCCTCGAGCTCTACGAAGTCGAGGCGAACATCGGCGAGCACACCCACGCCGGCATGACCGACCCCGAAATCGCCGAGATCGTCTTCCGCGAGGTGATCGGCCGCGACGGCTCCGAGGAAGAGCGGGCGCAGGCGATCGGGGTCTACCTCAGCCATCTCGCCGACTCGGTCGAGGAGTCGAGCGGCTACCGGGTGATGCCGGGGATCGAGGCACTGCTGCCGCGCCTGGTCGAAGAGGGGGTGCTGCTCGGCCTCGTCACCGGCAACATCGAGGCCGCCGCCCACATCAAGCTCGCCCGCGGCGACCTCAACCGGTTCTTCGCCTTCGGCGGCTACGGCTCCGACTCCCGCGACCGCACCGAGCTGACCAAGCGGGCGCTGGAGCGGGGCGCCGCCGTCAAGGGCGCGCCGCTCGACCCGGGGGCGACGATCGGGGTCGGCGACACTCCCCGCGACGTCGCCGCCTGCCACGGCGCCGGCATCCGCATCGTCGGCGTCGCCACCGGCGCCTACTCGGTCGCCGAACTGAGCGAGGCCGGGGCCGAGTGGGCGATCGAGAACGTCGAGGCCGGCTTCCCGGCCCAGCACCCCTCAGACGCTCAGGGCGCGGCTTTCGATTCGTAGTTGTCGATCCAGCTGTCGCAGGCGGCGCCGAGCGCGACCGTGCGGTGCGGCTCGGCCCGGACCGCGACCAGCTCGCCGACGTAGGCCTTGCCGCCGTAGCCGCTCAGCCCCTGCAGGGCGCTGGCCTCGGCGGTGGCGATCGTGAACGGGACCTCGCCGCCGGCACTCTCGTAGCGGCCGGCCGGCCAGAACTGGCCGTTGTTGCGGAGGCTGATCGTGTTCGGCCGCTGGCCGTCCAACGCCGCCTTCAGCTCTTCCTCGAAGCCGGGCGCGGAGAGGGTGAGGTCGACCGGCGAGAAGTACTGCAGCGAGAGGTTCCAGCTGCCGGCCGGCAGCTCCAGCTCCTGGGCGGTGCTGGCTCCGGTGCCGAGCACGCTGCCCGCGCTCCAGCGGTCTTTGCCGCCGATCACGGTCTCCGGGAACAGCGAGGCGCGGCCGGGGTTGGCGAGCAGGATGCGGATCTCGGGTGCCACGCAGGCGGCGAAGGCGCCGGCCTCGACGCCCTCGAGCAGGACGTGGCGGTCGGCGGAGACCTCGCCGTCGCCGACCTTCTCCCAGAGCACGTATGAGGGGGTCTTGGCGACGCGGCGGAAGTTCGGCGGCGGGGCGCTGTCCCAGGCGGCGCGGCCGGTGATCACGTACCGGAAGCGGTTCAGCGTCCCTTTCGAGAAGGAGTCGAAGTCGATTGGGCTGTAGGCGTCGCCGGTGTCGAACGGCTTCTCGGGGTTCTGGGAGACGGCGTCGTCGGGGAACTCGACGAGGGGCACGTGAGTGTCAGCGCCCATCAGGTTGTAGACGGCGTAGCGGTCCTGGCCGGCGTAGAGGACCGGCTTGCCGTGCAGGATCGGCAGGAAGGCGCGCAGCTCGGCGCCGTGCCCGGCCGGCCCGACCGGGGCGTCGCGCAGGGCCAGGAAGCTCGAGCAGACGGCGCCGGCGACGAAGACCGCGGCGAGCGCGGTCCAGGCGAGGCGGCGGCCGAGCTCGCTCAGCAGCGGCACGACGATCACCAGCATCGCCAGCGGCGCCCCGATCATCAGCGCCTTCGCCTGCGAGTAGTCGCCGCTGAAGGGCAGCGAGACGAGGTAGAGGGCGAGGCAGGCGGCGAAGGCGGCGGGGATCGCCAGGCGGCGGCGCCCGATCCACCAGGCGAGGCCGGCGATCAGGGCGAGAACGCTGATCGCCCCCGCCAGCCCGGTCAGCTGAGCTCCGCCCGCGGCAGCAAGTCGGTAGTTCGGCGTCCACCAGATCCCGAGCGCCTCGACCGGGGAGACGGGCCCGTAGGTGTTGGAGCCGGCGACCTTGTTGAAGCTGCCGACGAAGCCGAGCGGGCCGACGGTCAGCAGCAGGCCGAGGCCGGCTGCTGCGAGAAGTGCCACGAGGGTCAGCGGGCGCAGCAAGAAGCGCAGCAGCCGTCGCGGACGCAGTGCCGCTCTGACCTCCGGCAGGGTCAGGCTCCACAGGGCCGCGATGGCGATCGGCCAGGCTAGGCCGGCGAAGCTGTAGGAGAAGACGATGCCGCCGAGCAGCGCGAGTATGGGCAGGACCCCCAGCCAGGACCCCCCTGGAAACCCGCTCGCTGCGCTCGCTTTTGGAGTGTTTCCAGGGGGGTCCTGGCTGGGGGCTCCGTCGGGCCTTGCGGTGGTCGCCGGGGCTGGTCTCAGGACGGTGGCCAGGTAGAGGGCGGTGGCCAGGGCGAAGAGGGCCTGGGCGGTCTCCTTGAAGGCGGCTTGCGCGAAGTAGGAGGCGGCGAGGTACGGGAGGGCGACCAGGACCGCGGCCAGCAGGCGACGGCCGGGTGAGAGGTCGCGCAGGGCGGCGAGGGCCGTTAGGGCGGTGAGGACGCCGATTGCGATGATCTCTCCGATGAAGGCTTGGCCTAGGCCGATGCCCGGTACTGCCGCAGTAGCTACCGCGAGGCCGTGGGGGCCTAGGGGGTAGCCGGTGTCCGGGGTCGGGCCGACGCCGCTGCGCAGCCACTCGGCCCAGGCCAGGTGCAATCCGAGGTCGTTGTTGAAGCCGACCCCGAGCAGGCCCCAGCGGCCGCTGACCGCGAACGGGATCGCCAGCACGACGAGCACCACCAGCGCCACCGGCAGCCCTGCCCGCAGAGCCCCCCGCGCCTCGCCGGGACGGCGCCAGACGACCAGCGCCGCTACCGCCAGCAGGGCGAGGATGCCGAGCGTGGCGCTGGTCCCGTGTCCCGGCAGCCGGGCGAGGGCGCCGCTGACCGCGACGATCGCGCCGAAGCCGACGGCCGGCTCCAGCCAGCTCCACTGCCGCCGCCCCGACAGCGCCAGTACGGCGCGGCCGACCAGCAGCGACGCGGCGCAGATCAGCGCCGCCGAGGCGTAGGTCCCGATCATCAGGCAGGCAACCTACGACAGCGGGGCCGGCGATGCCGGCCCCGGCACGCCGCGGTCAGAACTTCGCCGCCGCCCGCTCCAGCACCGGCCGCAGGTTCTCGCCCCGCAACGGCTCGTCATGCCCGGTGCCGACGATCCGCGGTTCCAGCGCCGCCAGCTCGAGCAGCGAGCGCTTCGCCTGCTCGATGTCCTGGGTGAAGGCGGGATGGGGAACGCTCGCCTCGCCCTCGGGCAAGGCCTTCAGCCGCGCCGAGTCGACCAGGTAGACGGTGTCGCTGACCAAGGCGAGGCGGTCGCTCTCGCGCCACAACCCGATCAGGCCGGGGGCGTGGCCGGGAAAGTGGACGACGCGAAAGCCGGCGATCTCCTCGCCCTCGGCGACGGTGCCCGCGATCGGCACCGCGCCCCCGTCCCAGCGCCGCAGCAGCAGCGGGTAGATCCACCGCACCCAGGCCACCGGCAGCTTCGAGAGGTCGAAGTAGGGCGTGATCGCCTCGTCGCTTTCGGCGTCGGCGACTTCCTCGGCGTGGCAGAAGACCGGGGCTCCGCTCGCCGTCGCGGCGCCGCGGTGGTCGGCGTGGGCATGGGCGAGCACGACCTTCCTGATGCCGCCGAGCTGCTCGCCGGCGCGGCGGACCGCCTTGCGCATGCCCTTGGTCCCGGCCTCGAACTGGACGACGCCGTCGTCGTCCTCGAGGAAGTAGACGTTCATCGCCCGGCGGAAGTCGCCGCGCAGCAGCCAAACCCCGTCGGCGACTCTCTCCATGCCCCCACCCTAGTGCCTGCTCCCGGCCCCGCCGCGCGAATAGGGTTGCGGCCGTGCCCTGGCTGTGGAAAGTGGGAATGGCGATCCTCGTCGTCTGCCTGATGGCCTCGATGGTGATCGCGATCGTGCGCCTCTCGACGACGCCGACCGAGGTCCTCGGCGGCGACTTCCAGGGGCTCTCCGAGCAGCAGGCCGAAGAATGGGCCAGGGGTGAGCGTTAGTATCAGCCGCGACCAGGCGGACTAGCGGAGGAGGGGGCGTGTTCACTCGCATCGTGGTTGGAACCGACGGCTCTGAGACGGCGGACGAGGCGGTGCGCCAGGCAACCGACCTGGCGAAGATGGCCGGCGCCCGGCTCAGCATCGTCAGCGCCTACGAGCCGGTCGGAGAGCGCCGGGTCAAAGACGAGCAGCGCGACGCCCCCGCCGACGTCCAGCACGAGATCGGCCCGCGCGAGAACGTCAACATCGTCCTCAACGCCGCCGCCGCGACCGCCAAGGGCGAGGGAATCGAGGTCCAGACCCACCCCGTCGAGGGCGATCCCGCCGAGGCGATCCTCAGCGTCGCCGAAGAGACCAAGGCCGACCTGATCGTGGTCGGCAACAAAGGGATGACCGGCGCCCGCCGCTTCCTGCTCGGCAGCGTCCCGAACAAAGTCTCACATCACGCGCCCTGCAGCGTGATCATCGTCAGAACCACCTGACCTGACGGCCTCTGACCGGCGCATCTCTGCGTCATCGGTCGCTCGCGTGCGGAGCACGCTTCGCTCTCTGCTTCCTTGATCTGCTTGATCAGAGGCCGTCAGGGACCGGCGGTGGTGGCTGCGGCGGCGTCGATCAGGCCGGCGCCCTGCTGGGTGCGCGGCAGGCCGAGGTCGCGGCTGGTCACGCGGAGGCGCTCGGTAACGGCTTTCACCAGGTGCCGGGGCTGACGCGGGGGGTCGATCACACCGCTGGCCAGCACCATCGCGGCGACGCCGGAGACGTGGGCGGCCGCCATCGAGGTGCCGACGTAGTTGCCGGGGATCCCGAAGCGGTTGGTGCTGCGGGCTTTGAGCGTCACCTGGTAGATCGGCCCGGTGGCGACCGAGGCGCAGCCCGCCAGCGGCGTGCCCCCACCCGGGGCGACCAGGTCGACGCCAGCGCCCTCGAGCGAGTAATCGCCCAGGCAGCCGCCCTCGGTGGTGCCGCCGACCCCGATCACGTGGGGGCCGGTGGCGGGTGGCGCGACGCAGCTCTCGGAGTGCAGGTTGCCGACCGAGGCGACCGTGATCACGCCCCGCTCATAGGCCTCGCGCAGCGCTTCGTCGACCACCGGTATCCGGCGGCCGCAGCCGAAGTTGAAGCTCATGTTGATCACGTCGGCACCGTGGCGGACGGCAAAGCGGATGCCCTTGGCGATCCCGGTCGACTCGCCTTCGCCGCGGCGGTCGAGGACGCGGATCGGCATCAGCCGCGCGTTGTAGGCGAGGCCGGTGAGGCCGATCCCGTTGTCGGTGCGCTCGCCGATCGTGCCGGTGATGTGGGTGCCGTGCCCGTTTTCGTCGAGCGGCACCCGGTCGCCATCGACGAAGTCATAGCCGGGGACGAACTGCTTCGGGCTGAAGTCGGGGCTGGGGAGGAACTTGCGACGCTGGCCGACGTAGGCGATGCCGCTGTCGATCACCGCGACCGTGACGTGCCTGGCTCCGGGGCGACCGGCGCGCTGCAGGTTGCGCCAGGCGCCGGGTGCGTTTATCCCGCCGGGCGAGACCGCGATCGGAACCCCCGGGAGGCCTTCGTAGGGGAGGAAGTTCCACTGCACCGATTCCCAGCCGCCGCTGGCGGCGCCGGCACTGGCGTTGGGAGTTTCGACGAGGCCGCCGGGGTCGTTGGGGACCAGGTAGGTGGGCCCGCTGACGGCAGAGGCGGTCGCGACGAAGTTGGGCGTCGCGTAGTCGACCCGGGGGTTGTCTCGCAACGCCTTTGCCGCCGCCCGCACCCCGACTCCCGCCGGCAGCTCGACGGCGTGGCCGCGGCGCTCGCCGGCGAGCTTGACGACGAGCTCCCCGGGGGCGAACTCG
>DATHUE010000186.1:0-3905 GCA_035462545.1 Solirubrobacterales bacterium | reverse complement strand
CGAGCAGATGATCACGACGTTGTCGTTGCGGTCGCGCATCACCTCGAGCTCGAACTCGCCCCAGCCGATCACCGACTCCTCGACCAGGACCTGGTTGATCGGGCTCGCCGCCAGGCCCTCGGAGACGACCTGGCGCAGCTCCGTCTCGGTGCGGCCGATGCCGCCGCCCTGACCGCCCATCGTGAAGGCCGGCCGGACGATCGCCGGCAGGGTGATGCGCCAGTCGGCAAGGCCCTTCTCGACCTGGTCGATGTCTTCGACGATCTGCGACCAGGGGACGCCGAGCCCCGCCTCCGCCATCGTCGCCCGGAACTCCTCGCGGTCCTCGGCGCGGTGGATCGCGGCGGCGTCGGCGCCGATCAGCTCGACCCCGAGCCGCTCCAAGGTGCCGTCCTCGTGCAGCGCGATCGCCAGGTTGAGCGCCGTCTGGCCGCCGAGGGTCGGCAGCAGCGCGTCGGGTCGCTCCTTTTCGAGGATCTTCGTCACCGGGCCTGGCAGCAGCGGCTCGACGTAGGTGGCGCTGGCGAACTCCGGGTCGGTCATGATCGTCGCCGGGTTGGAGTTGACGAGCACCACCTCGTAGCCCTCCTCGAGCAGCACCTTGCAGGCCTGCACGCCGGAGTAGTCGAACTCGGCCGCCTGGCCGATCACGATCGGCCCGGAGCCGATCAGGAGGATCTTGCTGATGTCATCGCGGCGCGGCATCGGGCCTCCTCCGGTTCATGCCTCGGCGAGCGCCAGGAAGCGCTCGAAGAGGTGGCGGGCGTCGTGCGGGCCAGGGCCCGCCTCGGGGTGGTACTGGACGGTGGCGCCCGGCACGTCGCGCAAAACCAGGCCCTCGACGGTGCGGTCGTAGAGGTTGAGCTGGGAGAGCTCGGCGGCACCGAAGTCGGTCTCCCAGCGGACCGGTTCGTCACTGTCGATCCTCTTGGCGCCGCCGGGGCCGACGACGGCGAAGCCGTGGTTCTGAGAGGTGATGTCGATCCGGCCCGTCTCCAGGTCCTTGACGGGATGGTTGGCGCCGCGGTGGCCGAAGGGCAGCTTGTAGGTCTCCAGGCCGACCGCGCGGCAGAGCAGCTGGTGGCCTAGGCAGATCCCGAACACGGGCTTCTTGCCGACCACGCCGCGGACGGTCTCGACCACGTAGTCGAGCGCGCCGGGGTCGCCGGGGCCGTTGGCGAGGAAGACGACGTCGGGGTCCTCGGCCAGCACCTCCTCGGCGGAGCTGGAGCAGGGCAACAGGGTCAGCTTGCAGTCGCGATCGCGCAGCTGGCGGACGATGCTGAGCTTGATCCCGGTGTCGATCCCGACCACGTGGGGCCCGCCGCCCTCGAAGCGGACCGGCTCGGCCGGCGTGACGGTGCGGGCGAGGTCGGCGCCGCTCATCGCCGGCTCGGCGGCGATCGCCTCGCGCGCCTCGGCCTGCGGCGTCGCAGCCGGGAAGATGCCGCCCCGCATCGCGCCGCCGTCGCGGATGTGACGAACGAGGGCGCGGGTGTCGACGCCGCTGATTCCGGCGACGCCGCAGTCCGAGAGCCAGTCGAGCCAGCCGCCCTCGGCGGTGGCGGCGTCCTCGCGGTTCTTGGCGTCGCGCATGACCACCCCGCGGGCGTGAGCGCGGTCGGACTCCATCGCCGCCGCCGAAACGCCGTAGTTGCCGATCAGCGGATAGGTGAAGACGATGATCTGACCGGCGTAAGAGGGGTCGGTGACCGACTCCTGATAGCCGGTCATCGCGGTGTTGAAGACGACCTCGCCGGTGACCGGCCCATCGGCGCCGCACTGCAACCCGTCGAGCCGGGTCCCGTCCTCGAGCAGCAGGTAGGCGTCGCTCACGAGGCCACCCCGAGGCTGAAGCTCCGCAACCGGTAGGCGACCTGGCCGGCGGCGACGGTGACGAGCACGCGGCCGGTCAGGGTGCGGCCGGCGCACCAGGAGTTGGCGGAGCGGCTCTCGTAGCCCTCCTCCCCCACCGTCCACTCGGCGCCGAGATCGCAGAGGGCGATGTTGGCCTCCGCCCCCGGGGCAAGGGTCGGGCGCTCGATCCCGAACGGGGCGGCGCCGCCGGCCATCCGCTCGACCAGCAGGCCGAGCTCGATCGTGCCGGGCAGGACCAGCTCGGTGTGGAGGGCGGCGAAGGCCGTCTCCAGCCCGGTCACGCCCATCGCCGCCTGCTCGTAGGGGACGTCCTTTTCCTCCGCCGCGTGCGGGGCGTGGTCGGTGGCGACGCACTCGATCGTGCCGTCGCGCAGCGCCTCGATCAGCGCCTGGCGGTCGGCCTCCTCGCGCAGCGGCGGGTTCATCTTGAAGCGGTGCGGGTCGAGGCTGCGGACCTCCTCGTCGGTGAGGCAGAGATGGTGCGGGCTGGCCTCGGCGCTGATCTCCACCCCGGCGGCCTTGGCAGCACGGAGCGCCTCGACCGACTCGCGGGCGGAGAGGTGCTGAACATGGATCCGGGCCTGCTCGTAGGCGGCGAGGGCGACGTCGCGGGCGATCATCGTCGACTCCGAGACCGAGGGGATGCCGGCCAGGCCCAGCGCCGCGGCGACCGCGCCCTCGTGCATGACGCCGTCGCCGGAGAGCTCGGGGTCCTCCTCGTGGAGGGCGATCGTGCCGCCGCAGAGGCGCTGGTACTGCAGCGCCCGCCGCATGATCCGGGCGCTGCGGATCGGCAGCCCGTCGTCGGAGAAGCCGATCGCGCCCGCTTCGCGCAGCTCGACCATCTCGGTCAGCTCCTCTCCCGCCATGCCTTTGGTGACGGTGGCGAGGAACCCGACCGGAACCGAGGCGGCGGCACGGGCGTCCTCGCGCAGGGAGGCGATGTCGGCGGCGGTGCAGACCGGCGGCGTCGTGTTCGCCATCGCCAGGATCCCGCAGTAGCCGCCGGCGGCGGCCGAGCGGCTGCCGGTCTCGATGTCCTCCTTGTGCTCCTGGCCGGGGGTGCGGAGGTGGACGTGGGGGTCGAAGAAGGCGGGAAAGGCGTGCAGGCCCTCGGCCTCGATCGTCTCGGCGCCGTCGGGGACGGGAGCGCCGGGCGCGGTCAGCTCGGCGATCTCGCCGCCGCGGACGATCACGTCGTGGACGCCGTCGATCCCGGCAACGGGGTCGAGCACGATCGCCCCGCGCAGGACGAGGTCGGCGGCCTCACCGGCACGCACGTCGAGCGTCTCGGCGAGGCTCACGCGGGCTGCCCGATCGGGGTCGGAGCGGTGCCGCTGCCCTCGCCGGCCGCCGTCGGGGTCTCGCCCCCGGCGAGCAGCTCGTAGAGGATCGCCATCCGCACGAACAGGCCGGCGCCGACCTGGGCGACGATCAGCGACTGCGGCGAGTCGATCGCCTCGGCCGAGAGCTCGACGCCGCGGTTGACCGGGCCGGGGTGCATCAGCAGCTGGCGCGGGCCGAGCCGGCGGCCGTCGATCTGGAAGCAGGCGGCGTACTCGCGCAGCGAGGGGACGAAGCTCTCGCTCATCCGCTCGGTCTGCATCCGCAGCGCGTAGACGACGTCGGCGGATTCGATCCCGTCGAGGGTGTGGCTGACCTCGCAGCCGAGCCGCTCGATCCCGCGCGGGATCAGGGTCGGCGGGCCGCAGACCGTGACCTCGGCGCCCATCCGCTGGAAGGCGATCAGGTTGGAGCGGGCGACGCGGCTGTGGAGGACGTCGCCGACGATCCAGATCCGCACCCCCTCGAGGCTGCCGAGCCGCCGGCGCAGGGTGAAGACGTCGAGCAGGGCCTGGCTCGGGTGCTCGTGCTTGCCGTCGCCGGCGTTGACGACCGCGGCCGGGGTCCAGCCGGCGACCATCTGGGCGGCGCCGGCGTAGGGGTGGCGGATCACGATCGCCGCCGGTTCGTAGGCGGAGAGGGTGGCGACGGTTTCCTTCAGCGACTCGCCCTTGTCGACCGAG
>DATHUE010000185.1:0-4620 GCA_035462545.1 Solirubrobacterales bacterium | reverse complement strand
CCGGCCGCGGGCGAAGTTGGTCATACAGCGCATCGCCTGCTCTTGGGCCGCCGCCGGCTGCTCGGTGCCGAGGTCCGGGCAGACGTGCCCCGGCGCGATCAGGCGCTGGACCTGGACCGCGCCGGCACCCGCCGGGGCGAGGGCCATGAGGCCGGCGACCAGGACCACGGCGAGCGCGAGAGTCGTGAGCGGGCGGGCGATCGGGGGTGGGTTCTGCATGCGTTCTTGCATCGCCAACCGCGATTGGCCTCCCCAGCGACTCCCGCTCCCGCCTGGACGCACGTTCGAGGCTTGCGCCGAGGCGTAACCTGGAAGCGAGACGAGAGAAAGGACGAGATGAGCGCGAAAGTCCAGAAGTCAGAGCAGGAGTGGCGCCAGCAGCTGACCCCCGAGCAGTACGAGGTGACCCGCAAGGCCGGCACCGAGCGCGCCTTCACCGGTCCCTACTGGGACGAGAAGAGCGACGGCATGTACCACTGCGTCTGCTGTGGCACCGAGCTGTTCTCCTCGGACACCAAGTTCGACTCCGGCACCGGCTGGCCCAGCTTCACCGAGCCGGCCAACCTCGAGCACGTCGAGCTGCGGCCCGACAACAGCCTGTTCATGCGGCGCACCGAGGTCGTCTGCAAGCACTGCGAAGCCCACCTCGGCCACGTCTTCGACGACGGCCCCGCCGATCGCGGCGGCCAGCGCTACTGCATCAACGGCTGCGCCCTGGAGCTCAGGCCTTCCCGCCAGCACCCAGGTAGCTGAACTTCACGGCCAGCGCCACCGCCTCGGTCCGGGTGTCGACCTCGAGCTTGGCGATCGCGTTGCGGACGTGGGTGTGGACGGTCGCCGGGCTCAGCTGCAGGCGCTCGGCGATCTCTTTCACCCGCAGCCCCTCGGCCAGCAGCTCCAGGATCTGGCGCTCCCGCGGTGAGAGCTCGAGCAGCTTCTCCACCTCCGACGGCTTGCCGCCGGCGAAGTCGCCGCCGAGGAAGGTGCCGCCGCCGGTGACCGCTTTGACGGCGCGGGCGATGTCCTCGGCCGGCGCCGACTTCAGCACGTAGCCGGAGGCGCCGGCGCGCAGGGCGAGCGCCAGCAGGTCCGGCTGGGCATGGGCGGTGAAGATGATCACCTTGGTCCGCGGCCGCGCCTTCAGGACTTCCTTGGTCGCCTCGATGCCGTCGCGTTTCGGCAGCTCGACGTCGATGATCAGCACGTCCGGTTCCAGTTCTTTGACGACGTCGAGCACGTCGCGACCGTTGCCGGCCTCGCCGACGATCTCGACCACGCTCGAGTTCGCCATCCGCGCCTTGATCGCCTCGCGGACGATCTCATGGTCGTCGCAGAGCACGACCCGCTTTGCCTCCCGAACGCCCGTGCTCACCGAGGCCTCCCCAATTTTTCGTTCATGGTCTAGGCAAAATTCTTTCAGGAGAACCGAACTTCTGCAAAATTTTCGGTAGGGAGAAACCACCGTTGCGTTCCTGGCGGTTCTCGATCAGGGCGATGATCGTCCTCCCGACGGCCACCGCGGTGCCGTTCAGGGTGTGCAGGACCTCGGGAGCCTGGCCCTCGCCGGGCCGGTATCTGGCCCCCAGGCGCCGAGCCTGGTAGTCGGTCGTGTTCGAGCAGGAGGTGAGCTCGCGGTAGCGCTCCTGGCTGGGGATCCAGGCCTCGCAGTCGTACTTCTTCGCCGCCGGGGCGCCGAGATCGCCGGCGGCGACGTTGACGACGCGGTAGGGCAGCTCGAGGGCGCCGAGGATGCTCTCCTCGATAGCCAGCAGCCGCTCGTGCTCGGCCCCCGACTCGCCCGGCTCGACGAACGAGAACATCTCCACCTTGTCGAACTGGTGGACGCGGAAGATGCCGCGCGTGTCGCGGCCGGCGGCACCGGCCTCGCGGCGGAAACAGGAGGAGAAGGCGCAGTAGCGCAGCGGCAGCGCCGCGGCATCGAGGATCTGGTCGGCGTGGAGGCCGGCCAGCGCCACCTCGGAGGTGCCGGTCAGGAACAGCTCGTCCTTGGGGATCTCGTAGATCTGGTCGCGGTCGCCGGGCAGGAAGCCGGTCCCGACCAGCGCCTCTTCGCGAACCAGAACCGGCGGCACCACCGGCTCGTGGCCCTGCTCGCGGACCATCTCGATCGCGAACCGGACCAACGCCAGCTCCAGCAGCACCAGGTCGCCCTTGAGATAGGCGAAGCGCGAGCCGGAGAGCTTCGCCGCCGCCTCGACGTCGATCAGCCCCAGCTCGGTGCCGATCTCGAGATGGTCGCGCGGCTCGAAGTCGAACTCGGGCGGCGAGCCGACCTCGCGCACGGTGACCGCGTCCTCCTCGGTCATCCCGTCGGGGGCATCGGGGTCGGGCAGGTTCGGCAGGCCGCGGGCGAGCGAGTCGAGCTCGGCCTCGACCTTCTCCAGCTCCTCCTTGCCGGACTCGATGACCGCCTTGAGCGAGGCGACCCGGGCCATCGGCTCCGCCGCGTCCTCGCCGCGCTGCTTCGCCTCGCCGATCTGCTTGGAGAGGGTCTTGCGCTCCGCCTGGGCGTTCTCGACCTCGGGCAGGAGGGTCCGGCGCCTGGCGTCGAGCGCCAGCAGCTCGTCGACCTGCGCAGCGGCGCCGCGGCGCGCCAGCGCGGCCTTGACCCGCTCGGGGTCGGAGCGGATCAGCCTCAGGTCAAGCATCGCCGTCGCCGCTAGGGAGCGGGCTGGCCGGGCCGCGGAGACTCTTCCGCTTCCGAGCCGGCGTACTCGGCGACGAACCGGGCGACCGCCTCGGCCTCCTCGCCGACGACGATGTTGGCGGGCATGATCGCGCCCGAGAAACCGCCGTTCTGGATCGCGAACAGAGCATCCTCATAGGTCTCGGTTCGCTGGTCGAGGTTCGGACCCTGCACCCGCTCGCCGCGGTTGCCGCTGCCCTGGGTGCCGGCGGCGCCGAGCGTGTGGCAGCCGGCGCAGTGGGTCGAGAACAGCACCGCGCCCTCGCGGTTGGGGTCGTCCTTGGAGACCGAGACCCCCTCTTCGCCGAAGCCGCAGGCCGAGAGGCCGAGGGCGGCGGCGACAATCGCGGTGATGATCAGTACTGGGCGCACGCGGCGGGCATCATATTGTCTGGCGGCGATCCCGATCTTCTGACGATGCCGCCGCCCGATCCAGACCGCTTCCGCGCCGCCCTCTCGGGCCTGCCAACTGCAGTCACGATCGTCTCCGCCAGCGGCGCCGACGGACCGGCGGGGGCGACCGCGAACGCCGTCTGCTCGCTCTCGATCGAGCCGATGCTGATGCTCGCCTGCCTCGACCGCGGCTCCCGCACCCTGCTCGCGGTCCAGGCCGCCGACCGCTTCGGGATCAGCGTCCTGCACGCCGGCCAGGCGCAGCTCGCCCGCGCCTTCGCAACCAAGGCGCCGGTGGCGGAGAAGTGGTCCGGCGTCGCCTGGAGCGAGCGCGACGGCCTGCCCGCGATCGACGATGCCCTGCTCTGGGTCGCCTGCGACCTCCGTGACGTGATCGCCGCCGGCGATCACGTGATCGTCACCGGCGAGGTCCGCGACCTGGAGACGAACGACGGCACCCCGCTCGTCTTCCACGCCGGCGAGTACCGCCCGCTGAGCTGAAGCGAGCGTCGCTCAGTCGCAGCCGGTGGCGATCGCCAGCGCCCGGCAGACATCGTGCATGCGGGCGCCGGAGAGGGTGGCGATCGGTTCGCTGAGCAGCACGCGTGACGCCGACCGGACGTTGTCGAAGCTCGCGGCACATTCGTCGGGCAATCCATCTTCCTCGCCGAGTCGAACCTCGGTTGGGAGGCCCCGAATGGTTCTCGTCACCGGGGCTACCATCACTCGCTTCAGAACCGGAATCGCCTCTGCTCGCGTCAGCACGAGTACTGGCCTCCGGCCCTCCTCGGGAAGCTCTGCCCAGCAGATGTCACCTCGCGTTACCACGGCTCTTCCTGAATCATCTCCCGCACGTTCTGTTCCGCCCAGGCCATCTCCTCATCGGTCTCAGGGATGCGTTCGTAGCCTTCGATGATTTCCCGGTCGATGCGAGCCTTGGTCTCGTCATACATGTACTTCTCGATCGCATCGCGGATCAGCGCCGATCGGGAACGACCCTCTCTCGCTGCCCGCTCGTCGAGTCGTCGCAACAGCGCCTCGTTGAGCTGAACAAGAGTCTGAGTACGAGACACGGGCCATATGATAGCCGATGGCTTGAGGGCGACGACCATGGATCGCTAAGCGCAGAGACAGCGTTTCTCTCCCCCCATCGCGCATGAGAACTGCGCGAATTGCGATCTCCGGACTCAGGCCGAGGGGGCGCGGTGGCTGACGGCCTCGATGTTGTTGCCGTCGCGGCCGCGCTGGTAGATCCAGAAGAACGGCTTCGGCCCATTAGAAGACGCCGCTGGTGCCGGCGGCGCGGAGGGCGAGGAAGAGGATGACGCCGCAGCTGACGGCCATGATCCCCATCTCGCGGCGGACGATCGCCAGGGCCAGCTGCTGCTGGGTCTCGGCCGGGAGCGCCTCGAAGTCGACCTCGCCGAGCTCGCGCTGGGCGGCGCCGGCGCGGGCGCCCTCGGCGAGGAAGGAGATCAGCAGCGGCAGGCCGCCGTAGAGGTAGTGCAGCTCGTCGCTCT